>JACMPM010000125.1 GCA_014377485.1 Bacteriovorax sp.
CTATATAGGCTCCAGTTTGAATGTAACGAGGGAGAGGAACTGCAAATCGGTTCACGTATTTTTTTATTTTATCGAGCTTGGTGTAAAAAAAAGGCAGCACTAAAAAATAAAGAGTCGCGATAATCTTTATAGCAAAGGTAAAAATAATATTATTAAAATGAAATCCATTAATTACCAAATGGTGAAGATTGAACTGCATTCTTGTATTATGAGTGAGAAAGAATTGGGGAGAACTGAAATTGAAAATGCGCTGTCCCCATGACATTTCATCCATGGCAAAAGCAAAAAAAACAATTCCTCCAAGAACCAGACAAGTAGCAAAGACTGCTCCTCTAAAAGGTTTAAGAAGACTGGCACGATAAAAACACATGATTGCAGCAAAGAGCAGAGTGTAAAATATCATCCACTGAAAAAAACCATCTTCTGCAACCATTGCTGATTCAAAATAAAAAAGATTAGTTCGGGAGATATAAATCGCAAGGATTACGAAAAGAATTAAAATCGGATACATGATTTTTTCAAAAAGCTTCAACAGGTCTCTCCCAAATTTTGAAACTTTTTGAGACGATCGCTATGTCGGCCACCTTCGAATTCACTTTCAAGCCATGAATCAATGATGGCCTTAATTTCTTCGTGAGAATTGGTGCGGGCACCAAGACAAAGAATATTGGCATCGTTATGTTTACGAGCCATTTCAGCGTCAATCGGAGTTCGGCAAAGTGCTGCTCTAATTCCTTTGTAGCGGTTGGCCACAATAGAAACACCGATTCCGGATCCACATAGAAGGATTCCTGAAATTTTTTGATCCAGGACAACTTTAACTAAAGCACTTGCATAGTCGGGATAATCGCATCTCTCGGCACTTGCAGGTCCGACATCGATGACTTCAATTTTTAAAGAAAGAAGGAGTTCTGCTACGAACTCCTTCGTTTCAAATGCGGCATGGTCTGAACCAATAACTATCTTCATTAGTATCTGTAGTGGTCTGGTTTATAAGGTCCTTCAACCTTAACTCCAAGATACTCAGCTTGTTTACTTGAAAGTTTATCCAACTTCACACCTATTTTTTCTAAGTGAAGGCGAGCAACTTTTTCATCCAAATGTTTTGGAAGAACATAAACTTCGTTCTTATAGTTTGCATGGTTTTCCCATAATTCAATTTGGGCCATAACTTGGTTTGTGAATGAATTTGACATAACAAATGACGGATGTCCTGTTCCACAACCTAAGTTAACTAATCTTCCTTCAGCAAGAAGAATTATTTTTTTCCCGTTAGAGAAAACATACTGATCAACTTGAGGTTTAATATTAACTTTTTTAATATCTGATTTTGTATTCAAGTAAGAAACTTCAATTTCAAGGTCGAAGTGACCGATGTTGGCAACGATAGCACCGTCTTTCATCATCTCTAAATGTTTACCTGTAATAACGTCAACACATCCAGTAGCAGTAGTGAAGATGTCTCCGACTTTAGCAGCATCGTCCATGTTCATTACTTGGAAGCCTTCCATTGCCGCTTGAAGCGCACAAACTGGATCAACTTCAGTAATGATAACTCGTCCGCCTAATCCTTTGAATGATCCAGCAGAACCTTTACCAACGTCACCGTAACCGGCAACAACACAAACTTTACCTGCAACCATTACGTCAGTTGCGCGTTTTACTGAATCTACTAGAGACTCTCTACATCCATAAAGGTTGTCGAATTTTGATTTAGTAACAGAGTCATTGATGTTGATTGCAGGAACTTTAAGTTCGCCTTTTTTCACCATCTCATAAAGTCTGTGAACACCTGTTGTTGTTTCTTCAGAAAGACCTTTAATCCCTTTTAGGAATTCAGGGAATTTTGAGTGAACCATAACAGTTAAGTCACCACCATCATCAAGAATCATGTTTAGAGGCGAACCGTCAGCCCATTTTAGAGTTTGCTCAATACACCATTCGAATTCTTTTTCGTTCATTCCTTTCCAAGCAAAAACAGGAATCCCAGCAGCAGCGATAGCAGCAGCAGCTTGGTCTTGAGTAGAAAAAATATTACATGATGACCAACGCACTTCCGCACCAAGTTCAATCAATGTTTCGATAAGAACAGCAGTTTGGATAGTCATGTGAAGACATCCAGCAATACGTGCTCCTTTAAGTGGCTTAGATTTTCCGAATTCAGTTCGTAGGGCCATAAGTCCTGGCATTTCGACTTCGGCTATTTGAATTTCTTTACGTCCCCATTCTGCAAGCGACATATCTTTTACTTTATAATCTGTAAAGGCCATAATTCCCCCTAGTGGTTTTAGAAAATTGAGTTAAAATAATTTTGACCAATATAGCATTCCCTCCCCTATGTCACAAGGTAATTGCAATCATGGCAAGCTATACACAAATTAGCCAAAAAGAAGCTGAAGATATTCTTAAGCTTTATGGCAGGGCACATGTCCTAAAATTGACTCCATTGTCATTGGGCATTTCTAATTCTAATTACCGTGTTGATCTCCAAGACGAATCAGTACTGTTAAAAATATCAAACGATAAAAATCAACTTCAATTGGCAGAAGAGCAAGCTATCTTGTTGTATCTAAATCAACGCGGATACCCTTATTCACTTAAGCCTTTTGCTCTGGTTTCAGGAGAACTCGTTTATAATTACGAACCTTACTTTGGTGTGCTTTATCCATTTGTGAAAGGCATTCCGCCGGGTCCTTCTGACTACACTTGTAAAGAGGTCGGCGCCGCTCTGGCAAACTTACATTCTATAAATCATGATAAAAGACTGATGGATAATTTGCGCCCTCATGAAAGCGTTGGTTTTGGGGCGCTGGAAATTCTTAATTACTCTAAAAGCCAATCGTGTCCAAAAGACTATCGCGAAGCTTTTCAGTATTTTTTTCCAGATCAATTAAAAGCTTTTTTAGATACTCCTTTTGAAAAAGGAATTATCCATGGGGACCTCTATTACGATAATACGCTCTTTGATAATAACCACCTGAGCGCTGTTCTCGACTTTGAGCAGGCAGGGCGAGGTGAATATCTTCTGGATTTAGGAATATCACTCTCTGGAACTTGTTTAGAAAAAGGAAGAGTTATCACGCCACTTGTAAACTCTTTCCTATCGGGTTATGAAGCTATCAGACCATTAAGCAAAACTGAATTAAAATATCTTGATCACGCCGTCATCCTGGGACTTCTTTCGATTTCCCTTTGGAGAATAAAGCGTTTTAAAGAAAGGAACCTCAATCCGCTGATGGAAAATTCGTATCAAGACCTTTTGGTGCGGGCGATGAACTATCATCAAATGAAACAACTAGAAAAATAACAAGACAATTAATAGGATTATGAATCATGGCAAAGACGGCCCCTAAACCAGACAGAAAATACTCTGACCGCACTCCACGTGAACAGCGACTTGCGAGAGAATCAAGAGAAGATAAAAAATTTAGCGACGTAAAATCAAACCCGCGCGCTAAAATAAATCCTGATGGAACAAAAACATTTGATCAAGCGACATTCTTCGCATCATGTCCGCGAGAAGTTGAACATCTCCTTGAAAAAGAAATTAAAGATTTAGGAATAACACGTATTGAAGTTGAAAAAGGCGGAGTGGCCTTTAAGTGCGAAACAGAAGAAGCCCTCGATGTTCTTCTCAACTCAAGAGTGGCCTCAAGAGTTTTTAAAGAAATTCAGGTTTACACCATCACTAGCGAAAAAGACATTTACACCATGGCCAAAGAAAAATGGTGGGACAAAATTTTTGATGTAAATCAAACTTTTAAAATCAACACGCTTTTTGATCGTGAGACCAAAGAAAATTTTAATAACTCAATTATTTTTTCACAACTTCTAAAAGATGCTATTGCCGATAATTTCAGAGAAAAATTTGGAGAACGTCCTTCGGTTGATACAGGAAGACCAGATATTACTTTTCTTTTGCGAGTAGAAAGAAAACCTGGAACTGATCTTTATAATGCACGCATCTTGGTTGATATGTGCGGTGAACCTCTTTCTAACCGCGGTTATAGAGAAGAATCGCTCAAAGCTCCTTTGAGAGAGAATTTAGCAGCTGCCATTATTATGACAACTGACTTTGATCCTTCAGTTGATCTTTTCACAGATACTATGTGCGGATCAGGAACATTATTAATTGAAGCCATCTTAATCAGAGCAAAAGTAGCTCCAACTTATTTGAAAGTCAGACAATACATAGAAAAGAAAGTTCCGGTTTTTGATTTTTTAAAACACCCTTGGTTTGTTGTTGATAGAAAATCAGTTCGTCTATTTGAAGATAAAGCTCAGGCCATCTACAACCATTCATTAGGTGCTTTGAACGAATTGCAAACCAGACAATTTTTTGGTTTTGATATTACAGAACGAGCTCTTGAAACAACTCGTGCCCATCTCTATAACGCCCACATTGATCCTCAAATTGTAACGTTGAATAAAAGAGATGCTACTAAGATAACCCCGATGGATGAACCACCTGGAATCGTTATCTGTAACCCTCCTTATGGTGAGCGAATGGGTGAAGAAGAAGAGCTTAAAAATTTATACCGAGACTACGGCGAGAACTTAAAACAGAACTTTAAAGGTTTTAGAGCTTATATTTTTACTTCAAATCCAATGCTCCGGAAGGCTATTTCACTTGGAACTTCCAAGCGCTATACATTCTATAACGGTAGCCTTGAGTGTAGATTATTGAAATATGATTTATACTAAAGAGGTTTCATTTAAACTAACTTGGTTAGATGCCCAGACTCTATAATAAATACAAGACATCATTCAATCGTAATAAAACACTATATTATCTCCTAACTTAAATTTTTGTTGGGATGATTTATGATTTTAAAATCTCTGGCCATGGTTCTAGTGATAACTGTCGGGGCTAATTCGTTTGCTCAAGAACTTCCTGCAATCATGCAAAGAGTGCCTGGCAAAGTTGAGTGCAATGATGAACTTAAAAGATGCACTTACGTCGTTCAGAATCTTACCGCCAAAGAACTTATCGCAAAACTAAATTCAAACGTATTTCCTGGAAGTTTTTTATCTCCTTCAGAAGGATTTATTGTTGTTGAAAATTTAAAAAAGATAAATTTCTATATTAATGATGATGCTGTACGTTTGAAATTTATTACATTAATACCCTTGCTGGATGTTTTTGAGGACTTTGTTCCCTCTAGTCTTGTTGAGCTTACAACTGAAATTTATGCTCTCTCTGAGTCAGCCACAAATGAAATTCAAGCCAAACTCACATCTTCTGATACAAATCCAGCCAATGATATTGCTTCCGGTGTAGTTACTGCACTGGCCGGAGGAGCCGCTGCTATCGGAATAAAAATTGGAACAAATTTATTAGCTTCTGTTTTAGCTTCTAAAAAAATCAAAGAAGAAAGTTCTAAAATATCGACAGTTACTCAACTTATTCCAAACTTAGCAGGAATCAATTATTCTCAAAGTACAACTCTTTATGTTTCTCCTAAAGGCTCAGGGGTTGTGAAAGAACAAGAAGCTGGATTGACAATTAATGGAGCTGTTTCAATTTCTGCAAGTGACTCTGATCTAGTACTTATTAAAGATTATTCTTTAAAATACGGAGTAATCGATCCTGCTTCTACGGAAGGCAATGAGAGAGTTAACTTACTAAGTATTTCTAATCCTCAACTCTATCTAGTTAAAGGAACATCAAGCGTTTTGGTCAGTACCATCACGACAGAAGAAAGAAATAGAAAAGAAATAAGTTTTTTATCGTTTGGAAAAAACAAAGATAAGTTACAAAATCAAATTTTAATAGTCACTAGGGCCGAATCTATTAGCTTTAAAGCTTTGGTATCGGACTTAAAAAAAGTTAGAACACTTGAATTGCATCGTGAATTCACTGCTGAGGATAAAGCAAAATTTCCTAACAATGAAATTACGATAGAAGAAGTTATGAGTCATATTAAACCTTACTCATTTTTTACAGTCTCGGGAGATAGAGTTCTAGGTTTTACCCTCGATAAAAATGATGCCAGAATTTCCAACATTGGTAAGAATATCGAAATTAGTGTAAAAAATGGTAGTGCATTTGGGAAAGGAAGCATCAATCAAAAGATTATTCTTTCCGTTGAAAACTTAATGTTGAGTGGATTAAAATTTGATACTCTTTCTCCAAAGGATATTGAGCAATCTAGAGTTAAACTTAAATTGAATCTAAAGTTATTTAATCAAGCAAACAGTGTAAATAAAATTATTTACTACAACCCAGAAACAAATAAATTTATCGAGTAATAATAATGAAATGGTTGTTTCTCGTTATTTTCAGTACAAACCTTTACGCAGAGAATGTACCGTTGCCGGCATCTGTTTCAGGTGTCGATGAAATTATTTCAGAATTTAGAAACCAACTTGCCACAAAGATCATTGATCTTGGAAAAAATTATATTTCCACCATTACAAATGAATCACTTATTTTTTCAAACAGTGAAGCATTAAAGTGCAATGGACTTAATAACATTGCGGGTGAGCGTCTTGCTAGCTTGCAATATACTTATAAAAAACAAGGTTTAGATTTAATAGAAAAGGTCATTTATACGGGTTGTAATTCAGAAGTTTCACTTATCGAAGAAGTTACCACAAAGGGTAATAACTTAAAGCCTCTTAATTTCTCCGATGTCATCAAAGGAAAACGAACAATTGATTTAAAGGATAATGAAACTTCTCGATATTATAAAATTTCAAATGGCGATGGTGATGAAATTTTCAGTGTGATAATTGAGAAAAAAGAAAATTTAAAATTTCTGAACTTTTCAATTTTAGGACAAAAATTCCTTACCATGAATATTGAATATAAAATTGATAGCACAAGAGCTGTTTTTACCTATTTTGGATATATCGCTTCATATTCAAGACGATATTCTAACTGGAGAATGACTAATAGATTGATCGAATTCACCAACACAGTTCTGGCCAAAAAAGGAGAATTCGTTACATATCTAGATACTAGTGGAAACCGCATTTCCTTATCTAGTTTTGTAAACTCATTTAATAAAACCGTTATGGATAATACCATTAACACAATTAGTAGCATTTTGGATTACCATACTTATTATTTCCCACCCACCGAAGCTACAAAAACGGGAAGTCAAAGCCAACATTTTATCGAACAAATTCGAATTGCTCAAAATCGACTGACTACAAATACAGAAATAAGTCTCGTTAAAAAGCTGCTACAAGATTTTATTAACGCCGCCGAACTTGGACAAATCATTGATAATCGTCCCAAAGAATAATTTGTATGAAGATATCATTTAATAAACTATTTATTTTGTTTTTTTGTTTTTTCATTACTATGAATGCTTACGCCATTGATGAATCGATATTTGCGGAAAGATATCCAAACTTTCAAGATTACCAAGCTATGTCTCTTCAAGGCCTTAATAATTATTTCTATGCTCTTTTTTCTAAAAGTATTGTCCTCCATGGAGATAAAGATATTTACCAATTGCAATTCCAAAATGATTCCGGGGAAACAATTCTTAATATCAATGCTCGAATAGAAAGAAGTAGATTAGAAAATACACTAATAGAAAGTGTGCATTTTAACCTACCGAACTCTGAGAACTTTGATTACTCTCTCACTAGAAACGGAGCTAATTTAATTGAAACAACAGATACAGATCTTCTTACTTTTAAATTTACTCAGTATGAACAATCTTATGACTTAGTTTTTAAACAGCTTGAAGCTAGATTTCAAAAAAAGAAAAACGATGATGGCTCTGACAAATCTTATATATTGTTTGGAATGATGGAAATAAATATTCTGTTAGAGACTAATTTATTAGAAGATGAAGCCTATAGAAATTATATCTATTTTTTTAAAGGAATGCCTAATCCTCAATCGATGCTAACAGTTAGAGTTATAAGAGATTTTAGTGAAAGTCATAGTCTTAAGTTTATTCATTCAACGAAAGGAGTTGAAATCTCGCCAAAATATTTTTTTCAAGGGCTTGAAGAAGGCTCTCAAACCTTTACAGAATTCTCACAAATTTCCCTCAAGGTACTAGGGAGTTTGGGATTTCCCAAAATTAAAGGTATTAATTAACAATCACCCAATATTTACTGATTTAATTTTTCAGATAGCTTCATCGCTAAATTTGGTGAGGCATATTTTAAAAAAGTAATAGGATTGATGATTTTATCAAAATGCTTTGATGATTTTGAGAAAAAATATGAAGATACATCAGAGTCTTTTAAAAAGATTGTATGTCCCTTGCTTGAAAATTTTCTTGAAACATATTCTGAATCTAAAAAACAAACTTCGCGAATCATAAAATTCTTAGCAACGTAAATGATGACACAAAAGTCTGACAAATCGACTAGTGTTTTTTTGATTTTTACACCTTTAGGTGAAGAGACATCACTCCATTCAACTTGAATTTCAACGCGTTTGCCGTCTCCCATAACAAAATCAAATCCACGTTGTGAGGTGGACTTCACTTGCTTGAGGCCAAAAATACATTTTGCGTACCACTCTCCCAACTGAGTAGGAAGATTTTTATTGTTCAGTAAAATTTGTTCGTGAGCGAGGATTTCATACGAACGATTTACAAGTCCAATTTGATCGAGGATGAGCTTATTATTCGGAACATAAACAATTGAAATTTTTCTGGCGTCTCTTCGAAGCAGTTTTTTGGAAAATTGTTTTTCATACCAAATTTGAAAATTTTCATTGTTTGAAAGTTCAAATGAATCGTAAACAAAACCAATCTTCAAAAGAGAATTGATATCTTTGTATTCAGGAACACGTTTTTGGATGTATTTCAGTGGAGCGAATTCCATTCGGCTTTCACTCATGACAAAGAATTCATCTTTGTCATAGTCGCTGCTTCCATGCGTAGTAGACGAGAAGAGTTTAATCTCTTCATTTAGTTTATCGATTTCCATTTAATTAGCTCAATTTTAAAAAGTTACAAAATTACATTCATTGTAACATCAATGGAACTAAACATTCAATTCCGATAGATCTTCAACGAAGTTCAACATTGAATAAGATAATCCAACATTTTTAACCAGTTGCTGCTGAACAAAGAATCTAAAGTCGAGCATTTTGCTCTGGTAATAAGCTTTTTCTTCTTCGTTTGTTGCAGTGGTTAGAGATTTGATAGCTTCGCACGCAGCTTCTAATAAAAGCCAAGACGCAACAAGATTTCCGCTAAAACTTAGGAATGAAGTGGCATGAAAAAGAATCGCGTCAGGCTTTTTGGCCAATGCTTCGGCTCCAAAGCGATTTACAATAGCCTGGGCTTTTTCTAAATTTTTTGCAATAAGAGCGAGTTCTTCTTTAAAGATTTGAGCCTCAGGTCTGGCCATCGTTTTTTGAATCTTTGCACCTACGCTCATAAAAGTTTTAGCATTATCTTTTAAAACTTTTCTCATGGTGAAATCTACAGCTTGAATTCCGTTTGTTCCTTCATAGATAGTGGCAATTTTCATATCGCGAGCAAACTGTTCAATTCCATACTCAGAACAAAATCCGTATCCGCCATGAGTTTGAATCGCATCGATTGCAACGTTAAAACCTTCGTCTGAACAATAGGCTTTGCAAATCGGGGTCATGAAAGCGATTTCATCTTGAAGAGATTTATCGGCGTGAACCCTATCGAAAAGGTCTGCAGTGTAGAGAACCAGCAATCTCAGGGCCCTACTCATAGAACGCATTTTTATTAATGTTCTTTTTACATCTGGGTGATGAGCTATTTCTTTTCCAAACTGAACGCGTTCGCGGGCATATTGTTCGGTTAGCATATAAGACAAATTAGCTTGAGCTTCTGCTTGAACTCCACACAAAACTCTCGCCTCATTCATCATGATGAACATATTGATCATTCCATCGAATTCTTTACCAATCAAAACACCAACGCAATCGCCATTAGATCCAAAAGTAATTTCACAAGTCGCTTGACCGTGAATTCCCATTTTTTCTTCTACTTTTGTACAACGTACATCATTTACAGATCCATCTTCACGAAACTTTGGAACTATGAATAGTGAAAGTCCTTTTGTTCCAGCTGGTGCTCCAGGAGTTCTTGCTAAAACTAAGTGAATAATATTTTGGTAAAGATCATTATCCCCAGAAGAAATAAAAATTTTAATTCCTTTTATTTTGAAAGTGCCATCTCCATTTGGAGTAGCAATAGTGGTCGCAGCACCAACATCACTTCCGGCGCCTGGCTCAGTCAGACACATTGTCCCGCCCCACTCGCCCGACATCATTTTTGGAATGATTGAATCTTTTTGTTCAACTGATCCAACTTTTAAAATGACGTCCATGGCTCCACGAGTGAGTCCCGGGTACATCGCAAAAGCAACATTGGCTCCGTTCATGATTGACTGACAAGCAAGTGAGACTGCATGAGGAGTTGGCATTCCACCAATCTCTTCCGCATATCCAATTCCATACCATCCATTTTCATAATATTTTTTAAGAGGAGCATGAAAAGCTGCGGGAACTGTAACTTTACCGTCTATAAGATGAACACCTTGTTGATCGCCGATTGTTCGACTCGGATAAATTTCTTTTTCAATAAACTTATTGCATTCATTGATGACATCTTTCATATCGTTTTCTGAATAGTCAGTATGATTTTGGATTTTTAGAACATTGAAGAGGGTGAAATAAATATCGCGAAGATCAGTCTTAAATTGGGCCATGAGATACCATCCTTGATTATAAAAACGAGAAGTTTAAATAGAATTCTTTTCTATTATAAATCAAAGTAGTTAAAACAAAAGAGGTTCTAATGACCTATTTTAATGCTTGATAAGAATGTTTTGGAAAAGAAAAAAGCCAACTCAGCGGGGGGACGGTAAGTTGGCTTTCTATTTTTTAGGTTCGTGAGTAACTATTGGATCGCTATTAATTTTTCAGCAGTCGTAGAAGTCGTTTGAATATAAACCGGATTTGCTTGAAGCGGGTATCTTGTATCAATTACATAATATTGGTTATCAGTTGTAATGATATGATAAACACCTGCAGTATAAGCATCTTGGTTTAACGAAGCTCTTCTGTTTATAATCGCCTTCAATTCATTTCTTTTTGTTAATAAATCTACTGCCGAATGAACAACTCTTCTTGTAACAACAGCGTTCGTTGAAGTTGAAGAAGAAGATGAACTACTACACCATGTGAATTTTATAAATCCACCTGAGGTTGTACAGTTAGAATTCGCAGCTTGAGGAGTAACAGTTCCATAAACATAATTTACGTTTGGCATATGTGCTACGTATTGATTCCAAGTTTCATAATAGGTAGCAGCTCCTGTACCAAACTGGCTATTGTCGATGATAGAACCAAGTTGAGATTCAACTGCTCCGGAGACAGTCAGTGGACTAGTACTAAGACCATTTGATGAAACTGAATTATTTTTTCCACACGAAACCAGTGAAGTTAAAACCATTAAAGCTACGATAAATTTTTTCATAACGTCCTCCTATAAGGCGTAATTGTTTAAACTGTTTTTTAACGTTTAAGCTGTTTGGTATTGTATAAAGCAATGAGTGTGCCAAAAGTAGATCATAAGGCTTGAGTAAGAATTTAAGGGGTTAAATAAGTAACATCGAATACTGTCTGAAGAACCTACAGACACCTGTAAAAAGATTAGTCGCTTTTCGCTATTTTTTAGTTAGTAGTATTTAAAGAGTATTCGCTTTTCCCTCTTAACCTGAACTTAACTTATAAAGTACCTATATATGCCTGCAAAACACAAACAAGTCTTTGAATTTCTATTATTCCATTAATTATGGAGGAGGCATCGATTCAAAATTCGATAAAAAATTAGTTTCGGCATTATGCTAACATTCGTCTTGGACTCTATATAAAGATGTTCTTAGGATAATTTTTTAAAAACAACGATTTTCAATCCTTCTTCAGGATTTTCTTCCATCAAATTAAAAGCAGAATAAATTATTTCCTGAAATTTATATTCGGGTGCATGTTCATTAAAAAGATCAATTATAAATTGACCAGTTAGATATGGTGAATTGAGACAGGCCAGGATAACTGCTTCGTCATTTGTCATTTCTTTTAAACGTTTAACTATTTTATAGTAATCGCGTTCTACTTTAAAACTATCTCCCTGGTTTGTTGGAGGATCAATTACAACAATATCGTAAGGGCCATGTTTAAAAATCTTATTCCAGGATTTCATAATATCGTAAGACAAAAAACGGGATTTTCTCAAATCGAGGTTATTTAAAATATGATTACTCTCGCCTACTGATAAAGCAGCTTTACTCATGTCAATATTAACTACTGCACTAGCTTCTCCCTTCAGAGCGGCTACCGATAATGAACAAGTATAAGAAAAAAGATTTAACACTTTTTTCTTATTAGATATTCGTTCGAGCATTTCTCGACCAGTTGACATATCCAGGAAGAAGCCAATGTTTTGGGTATCACCAAATTTTAAATAGTACTTAGAACCACGCTCAAGTGCTGTGGCATTTGAGGGTATCGATCCTTTTAAAATGTCTAGTGAAGGCCTTTGCAAATATCTATTTTGAACAAGAATATTTTCAGATGGAACAAGAGCTATGGATTCTAAAAGAGTATTCATAACATCAGGAGAGGTTTCCTTATAAAGCGTAATGAGAACGGTCGGAGGATAAAAGTCGATAGTTACGTGTTCTAACCCTGCAACTTTTTTTCCCCTTCCGTGAAAGAGCCGGATGCTACTTCCATCAATTGAAAGATTTCCATTGATGACTGATGTTAAATTATTCATGTTGCTTGAGATTAATCCATGTCACCTCATGCTTGTTGCATGAGAGATGAACGATCTTAGAACCTGGAATGGCCTTGAATTTAAACATCGTTTCGAAATCAGTCGGCGCTTGAAATTTAATAGTGCAGGCGAAATTATCAACCAGACCAGAATCGCGAAATCGAGTGACAAGCTCAAGTAGTTTATCTGGATAACATATGATATCGGAAAAAAACCAGTCTAGTTTTCCAATGTCTTGTGGCTTTAAACCAAATGCACTTTCTTTTCTGAAATCAATTCTTGGCAGTACTGCGATTTTGGGATCAAGCGGGGCCTTGTCAACACTTACGACTTCGCAACCAATCGTTTGCAGAACCCATGTCCATCCACCAGGACAGCTACCAACGTCAATAACTCTCATGCCGGCTTCGGGTTTAAAATTATAAAGCGTAAAGAGTTCCCATAATTTTAAATAGGCGCGTGAAGGAGGGTTAATTTTATCTTCATTAAAATTTATTTCACCAAATGGCAGAGGGCAATTGGTTCGTTTGGAAACGATCATTAGACTTTCTGATAATAGCGAAAAAACGCCTATGTCGGTAGTCGGAATTGGGTCGAGAAAATTATAGCGTTTGATTTTTACCGAAGGAACTTTTTCGAGGACTAGCTCAGCCCTGCGATGATTATTAATTGAAAAATGACTCCAGCGGTTTGCGCGTTCCCTCAAAAGTTCAGCAGCGTTTCCAATGGATATATAGTTGATTTTTTCGACATCATGCCAAGTGTCTTGCGCGAAAACGACATCTTGAGCCTCCCCTTCGCAAAGAAACAAACGCCCATGAGTTTCAAGTATAGTAATGCCTAGCAGAGTTAACTCGACTAATAAATCTGCTTCGAAATCGACAGGAGCTAAATAGCCCGTACATTTGCTTTGACCCATACTTATCAAAATTGATACCATAGGCAACATTATGAGTAAAAAGTTTAATCGCGATACTGAAACAAAAATCTATGGTGAAAACGCCTGCTTGGCCCTTTTCAAGAAGCGCCCTGAAGATATCATCCAACTCTTTTTGACTAAAGAAAAACTGAAAACATTTTCTCATATCACCAAGTACTGTGCTCAAAATAAAAAAGCTTATCATATCGTGACTCGCGAAGAGCTTGAGCAAATGACTAAGGCCACTCATCATGAAGATGTGTGCATGCTTATTAGAAAAGAATCTAATCGCACGCTGGAGCAATATCTTCAGACAAAACCCACGAGTTCGCTACTAATAGCTCTTGAGAATGTTTCTAATCCACATAATGTTGGGGCCATCCTACGAAGTGCCGCCCACTTTGGAGTGAATGGTTTGATACTTCCTGAAGCCAAAGCTGCTACGACCGCTGCAGCGGTTAGAACTTCTGAAGGCGGATCTGAGTATGTTGATATTTATGAAGCGAGCGATTTTAAAAAGACCATGGCGCTATTAATGAAAAATGGGTACCAGATTTTAACGACCTCTTCTCACGCTAAAAAAAGTTTATATGAATTGAAATGGGAGAAAAAAGTTGTGATACTTTTTGGTGAAGAAGCCGAAGGTCTCTCAAAAGAAACTCTCGCATTAGGCGACACAATAAAAATTCCAGGAACAGATAATATAGAAAGCTTGAATGTTTCAGTCGCTGCGGCAGTTATTCTTTCTGATTATTATCAAAAGGTTCAAAAAAAATAGGAGATACATGAAATCACTCCACGCAATAAATAAAAGAGTTCTACTAGTTATTCTTGATGGATATGGAATTAATCCCAAAGATAATAAGAATGCAATTCTTCACGCTAAAAAACCAAATATCGATTTTCTATTTCAGCACTTTCCAATGACGACCATTGAAGCTGGAGGCTTGTTAGTTGGACTCCCTAAAGGTGTTGCGGGAAATTCTGAAGTTGGCCATATGAATTTAGGTGCAGGGAAATCTGTGCGCCAGGATTTAGTCCGTATCAATGAAGCGATTGAAAACAATTCTTTGAAAGATATGCCTGAACTAAAAAAACTTATCGCTTACGCTAAATCACATTCTAACCGCATTCACTTAATGGGACTTTTATCCGACGGTGGAGTTCACTCTCATATAAATCATTTAAAAGAATTAATTAAGATTTTGTCTCAAGAAGGAGTCGAGTTATGCTTGCACGCTTTCATGGATGGAAGAGATACTTCTCGCGATACTGGTGTGAAATTCGTTGAAGAGATAACACAAGTAAAAGAAATTAAATTCGCTTCAATACAAGGTCGCTCGATCGGAATGGATCGTGATCGCCGTTGGAATAAAATTAAAGAATGCTATGAAACTATTACTGGAATTGGTAAAACGACGAATCTTTCTCCTCTAGATTATATTAAAAGTGAATACAAAGTTGGTCGTTATGATGAATTTATAACACCCGTTTTGTTTGATATTAATCTTGCCATTAATTCAAACGATGCGACTCTCTTTTTCAATTACCGTCCTGATAGGGCCATTGAAATTACACTGGCCCTGACTGATCCAAAATTTCATGAATTTGAGACGCCGATACGTCCTGGATATTTTCTTTGCATGACTCCTTACGTGCAAGAATATGTAGATCTTCCAATATTATTTGATAAAGAAAAACTTAAAGGAACACTGTGTGAATACCTATCAAACAAAGGTTTAAAACAATTTAAAATTGCTGAAACAGAAAAATATGCTCACGTGACTTACTTCTTTAATGGAGGAGAAAAAACTCCATTTCCTGGTGAAGAACAGGTTTTAATTCCTTCTAACCGTGAAATTGCGACTTACGATGAAAAACCAGAGATGAGTGCCCCTCAAGTTTTAGAAAGACTTGAAAAAGCCCTTCTTGATCATACAATTAGTTTTTACGTCGTAAACTTCGCCAATTCAGATATGGTAGGACACACCGGAAATTTTCCGGCTGCTGTTAAAGCGATAGAAGTTCTCGATGAATGTGTAGGGCGATTAATGAAAAAATGCGAAGCCGAAAAAGTAACGATGCTAGTGACGGCCGATCATGGAAATTCTGATCAAATGGTTTATGAAAATGGAGATATGCACACGTCTCATTCTGAAGCGCCTGTACCATTTGCAGTTTTTGATCCAAGATTAAAAGATGAAAAACTAGAACTTAATAATGGTCCTTTTGGCTTAAAAGATGTGGCCTCTACTGTTCTTAATATTATGGGACTAGCGCAGGCTCCGAATTTTGAAAGCGTGAGTATTTTTAAATAGGAAGAGATATGAGTGAAATAAAACGTATTGCTGTTTTATGTAGTGGCGGAGACAGTCCTGGAATGAATAGTGCTATCAGGGCAGTTGTTCGTACCGGTATTGGCGCAGGCCTTGAGGTTTTCGGCATCCAAAAAGGCTATGCTGGCCTTTTAGAAGGAAATATACGCAAGCTCGATGTTTCCTCAGTCGGTAATATTCTTCAGCACGGAGGAACGATGCTTCAGACTTCAAGATGCAGCGAATTTTTGACGGAAGAAGGAAGAAGAGAAGCGGCCAATTTACTCAAGAGAAAAAAAATCGATGCTCTGATCGTCATCGGTGGAGACGGATCATTTAACGGGGCAATGAAGCTTCACGATGAACACCAGATTCCCGTTGTAGGAATTCCTGGAACAATTGATAACGATATAGATGGAACCGATTACACCATAGGATTTGATACTGCCGTTCAAAATGCAGTAGATGCCGTTGATAAACTCCGCGACACTGCAAACTCGCACGGAAGAACTTTTATCGTTGAAGTTATGGGTCGTCGCTCACCTGCGATTGCTCTTAAAGTTGGAATTTGCACGGGAGCAGAAAACGTAGTTCTTCCGACTGCGACCATTGACTACGATAAAATTGCAGCTGATATCGACCGCGGTATCAAACGTGGAAAAACTTCTTCAATTATAATTGCCTCTGAAGGTGAAGTTGAAGGCGTTGGGTATACAATCAGAAATAGTTTGAAAGATAAATTCAATCTTGAAGCTCACGTTTGTATTTTGGGCCACATTCAGCGCGGAGGGAATCCAACTCCAACTGATCGCTTGATTGCTTCTCAAATGGGTCATGTTGCGGTTAAAGCGATACTGGCCGGAGAAATGGCGAGTGCTACTGTTTTCCTTCAAGGGAAAGTTAGCCTTTCACCATTAAAAAATTGTTTGAGAAAGAAAAATGAATTTGATGTAAGCGATGTTGAGCTTTTAACGGCGCTTTCTATATAAAAGTTGCTCGTTTTTACCTCTTTTTTTGAACTGTGCTTTTTGCTAGCAACAATTCTCTCGAGGTTTAAATTAAATCGATTTTAGTACTGCTTTATTATAGGAACATACCGACTTACATCAGAAAAATTTCCATTAGTTTCAGACCAAGTCACAGCTAAAATTAAGTGTATAAACTTTTTCAACGACAGAACTTTTCAATTTGGAATTGATTTAACTTCAGTAAACGATCTTAATTCTTTCACCGCTTCACTGAAGTTTCCGATGATTGGTCCAGTTGAATGGCAATTTAAGAAAATAAAATAAACAAATTTATAGGTCAGCAAGCTAAGTATTGTTAATTAGCAGTGAATCCATTAATCCTTCAAATGGTAAGTGATAATACTCCTCATAAACTCTTGTCTTATTCGGCGCTATTACTTTCAATGACTGTGAATCATTTAAGTTAAATAATTCCCACAAAGCAATCTGTTGATTCTCCGTGAGTTCCAAAGCCGTTACCTCGCCTTCTACCGAAATTTTTCCCGCTGCAAAGCAATCTTCCAAAGCTTGTAGCGGCAAATGACCAGTTAAACTCCAAAGCATCAATAATAATGGCAACTCTAAATAACGATACTCTTCATCTTTGAATTTTTTTCCTTCCAACTCTCCTTCAACACAAAGTACAAATCGTTTCATGGGAAATTTCAGTTTATTTTTACGGGAAAGATAAATAAATTTTTCTTTCATAGATCTAGCATATTTGCCTACCCCAACGATCTCAATCCCAGGAATTCCATTGGAGGCATAGCCAAAAATATCCACAGGACAATACTGGCCAGCGTAAGGATAAAGACTTTTTGTTCGCATGTTCATTGAGACCTCCAATGAACCTTATGCAACTCTTTAGATATAAGTCCTTCATTGCCCATTAATTTTAAAAAAGGACTTGCACCCTCGAGAGCAATTTCTGACAATAGGGAAATCATTTTTCATGCAGATAACGGAGTTTTTTATATGGTTCAAGAATTACAACAATACAGAATTGAGCACGATCTTTTGGGACAGAAATCTATTCCCTTTGGTGCTTATTATGGAATTCATACTTTGCGTGCGATGGAGAATTTTAAAATATCACATTCAAAAATTAGTCACAATACTTTGATGGTAAAGGCTTTGGCCCAAACCAAAAAAGCATGTGCTATGGCCAACGGTGAAATCGGAACAATCGATAAAGAAGTAGCCGCAGCTATTGTCCGGGCTTGTGATGAAATAATTATAAAAAATCGCTGCCTCGATCAATTTCCTACAGATAGTTTTCAAGGCGGCGCAGGCACATCGATTAATATGAACGCCAACGAAGTAATCGCCAATTTGGCACTTGAACTTCTTGGTGAAGCAAAAGGAAATTATAATATTATTCATCCTAACGATCATGTGAACAAATGCCAATCGACGAACGATGCCTATCCAACGGCATTTCGTGTGGCCTTGTTTAGCCATATTGTAGAACTTCTAACTTCCCTGCAATTACTACACGAATCGTTTAAAAAAAAATCAATTGAGTTTAAAAATGTTTTAAAAATGGGACGCACTCAACTTCAAGATGCAGTACCCATGTCGTTGGGACAAGAATTTAATGCCTATGCCACTCTGGTAAAAGAAGACATCAAACTTCTCACTTCTATTAAAAATTTAGTTTTAGAAGTGAACTTAGGTGCGACTGCGATTGGAACGGGAATCAATACGCCAGCCGAGTATGCTCCACTTGCAGTTGAAAAACTTCGTGAAGTCACAGGCTACGACTTTACTCTTTCAGAAGACCTAATAGAAGCGACTTCTGATTGCGGAGCTTATGTTATGATTTCTGGAGCGCTCAAGCGCACGGCCGTAAAACTTTCAAAAATTTGTAACGATCTTCGATTACTTTCGTCAGGTCCGAGAGCTGGTCTTAAAGAAATTAATCTTCCAGAACTTCAGGCCGGCTCAAGCATTATGCCCGCAAAAATTAATCCCGTTATTCCGGAAGTTGTAAATCAAGTCTGTTTCAAAATTATTGGAAATGATTTAACTATTACGATGGCTGCAGAAGCAGGACAGCTTCAACTAAATGTCATGGAGCCTGTAATTGCATCTTCACTATTTGAATCGGTGAGTCTGCTAAAAAATGCATGTCTTGCCCTAGGGACAAAATGCATTGATGGCATTACTGCGAATCCCGCAATCTGTCTTGCCAACGTCATGAACAGTATAGCGATCGTTACTTTTCTTGATCCTCTTCTTGGCCATGAAGCATGCGATCAGATTGGAAAAATTTGTGCAAAAACTGGAAAGAATGTTTCGGAAGTTGCGCTTGAAAAAGGGTTAGTTACTCAAGCGCAATTAAATGAAATTTTTTCTATAGAGAATATGCTCAATCCCAAATACATTGGAAAAAAGCACTTCTAAAAGGTTCCAGACTTCTTTTTAAGAAGTCTCCTGGCTGTTACTAACTAGCCTGGAACCTTTTTTTATTATTTTTTAATTTCGATTCAATCATTAAAGATAAAAGCCTAGTTGATGTCTACTTAATGGGGTACAGATCAAAATGAAACGCCTTCGGCGACTCTTATAACAAATATTTCGGAATTTTTTACATATACGTGGTTAGAATATTTGAGATGTCTTATTTAAGAATTGATGCTTCCATGTGTTGGTAAGTTCACATTTTTCAATGAAAATTCAGAAACTCCTAGAAAATTTTTCGAAGCAAAGTGAGAGAGGCTTGATCATGTAAAACGAGTTTGGAATTAATTAAAACGGTTAGGAATATGCGCGCTAAGTTTTAAGATTAATTATATAAAAATTGGAGTGGTAGTTGTTCAAAAGAATCCACTTGCAAGAAGCTTAAGTGTTACTGAAAAGAATCGCTCACTCTTTCTAATGGAACTCGATTCTCCAGGAAGTCGTAGTGAATATAAAAGAGGCCTTTCAGAATTCATAAGTTATCTTCGCCTAGAATTCTCTATCAACGAGTTAGTTGCCGAACGCGAGCACATCAACGCCTACAAAAATCACCTTCTTCTAAATATTAAAAACTCCAAAGCAACGATTAATAAAAAACTGGCCGTGGTCTCTAGCTACTTCCTCTACCTTCAAAGCAAAAAAGTGGTGAATGGCCAACCCATGTGAATTCATCCGCCGTGGCACCTCAGTGGCGATTACACGCTAGGAAGTAGCAACTCGAACGGACCAAACTAATTTGTATTTTAGAATAGTCCGTACTATAATAAAATTGACTTTAGTATAGTCCGGAGCAAAAATGAACTTTTTAATAGAACGATCGATATGTAAATTCGCCTTAAAAGACCTCGAAAAGAAGTTAGTATTAATTTCTGGTCCGAGGCAAGTAGGGAAAACTTATTTATCTAAATCGCTGTCGTCAGATTATATTTATCTAAATTACGATAATATCGACTCACAAAGAGAGATCACTGAAAGGTCATGGCCTAGAAATAAAGATCTTATTATTTTTGATGAACTCCATAAGATGACAAACTGGAAACAGTGGCTTAAGGGGATATATGATGTCGAAGGGGTCAAAAGTCCTAGTCCAAAAATATTAGTCACTGGATCAGCAAGACTTGATACATTTAGAAAAATGGGTGATTCGCTCGCTGGCAGATATTACTTACTTCACCTTCTTCCTTTATCGGTAAATGAAGTATCTCCAAATAATTCAAAAGAAGTTGTTGAACAATTTTTAAAATTGGGACAGTTTCCAGAACCCTTCTTATCGGGGAGTGAGGAAGAATCTAGAATTTGGAGAAAAACTCATCTTGATATTATTATTCGCCAGGATTTACTTGATTTGGAAAATGTCTCGTCGATTAAAAAGATTGAACGCTTAGTTCAACTTCTTGCCGCTCGGGTTGGATCGGGAATATCTTATGCAAATCTAGCGCGAGACTTAGAAGTTTCCGCACCAACAATAAAAAGCTGGATACAGATATTAGAAGAATTATATGTTATTTATCTCGTTCGCCCATTTTCTAAAACACTGGCGAAATCAATATTGAAAGAACCGAAAATATATTTTTTTGACATTGGACAAATTAAAAAAATAGAATTGCGATTGGAAAATTTAGTCGCTAATCATCTTTATAAGAAAGTGCATTTTCTAAATGATACCATGGGGCTTAATTACGAACTAATGTACTTTAGAGACAAAGAGCAGCGAGAAGTCGATTTTGTACTAACAGAAGATAATTTACCTGTTCAGATTATAGAAGTTAAAACATCAGACGATGTTCCGACACGTTCAATTATTTATTTAAAAGAACACTTCCAAGGAATCGATGCAGTTCAATTAGTTCACAAACTAAAGCAGGAACGTTTTGCGAACGGAATAAGGGTCATGCATCTTCATGAATTTTTATCCGCATTGGAAACTTAGTGAGAAGCATTCTGACTTTTAAGGAGTTGTTTTCACAGGATGTGATGTATGCAAGTTTTAGCAGGAGCGATAACTTGTCCACAGGCCCCCTTGCCCCACTTTCGCATTCGCTCAGCTTTGTTTTCGTCCCTCAGGCTTGCTCTCGGCTCCTGCCTACGCATGCATACCGTACATCCTGTACATAACTTTCCGAGTATGAAAAAATAGTGGCCGGTGATTAAAAGGGAAAGTGCCTTTCTCAAACTATCTGAAGATCGTGCAAAGCACGGCGACTCGAATTCTTGTCAAATGCGTTCAGCTTCAGCAAACAACGAGTGAAGTCGAGGAGCATACGACAGTATGTGATCGAGACTGAGTCGAGGCAGTGAGGAAGAAGATGGATGCATTTCACAAGAATTCAAGTGATGACAATGTCCCACATGTCATTCGGATTCCCAATCCTCACTCCCTCTTCCCCCAAAAACTCAATTTCTTCATCATAGGGAAAATTATTCTTTAATTTCTTTAAGCTTTTGCATTCAAGATGAATTGTTTTTAATTTATTGGTTTTCGCTTTATTGAAATAGAAAGTTGTTCCATAGGATAGACGAATACTTTTTTAATTTTTTTGCCTAATATGCCTTCGAAAAACTTAATTCCGGCCTCATTTAAATCAAAATGAAAACTGCTTATTTTTTGAACGCCATTAGGATGTGTGACTTTCTTTCGTTTTTTCTTTTTTGGTGAATCGTAAACCATGGAAAAATCCCTTTTAATTTTACTTTGTCGAAAGTTACAAAATTCCAGCCGGGGAGATCACTAACACTGTCTTCTTTCCATTTATAGTTTTTATGCTCAAATTTTGCAGCGACTTTATTCTTTATTTTATTAAAATAATTCTTTAGTCCCTTTGTATAACCAAAAGAAACTCCAGGAACGGAACAAGCTTCGCCATTTTTTTTCACATTAACAAATTCTAGGTATTGATAAGATCGAAGAGGATTTCCAGTGAAGGCGATAAATCGACAAAACTGCTTTACCGGATGCTCAACTTCATTTTCAGAAAGCTTAAATCCATATTTTTCTAGCTTCTTTAAGAAACTATGCTTGTCATCGTTTGTGTATGAATGATCGAGAAAAATCATAAGCTAGACCCTA
>JACMPM010000126.1 GCA_014377485.1 Bacteriovorax sp.
AAGTACGTGCTTGGACTTTCCAAGACGGATTTAAAGCTCCTCAGTGTGCTGGTGTAATTCATACTGACTTCGAACGCGGATTCATTAAGGCCGAAGTTTTTAGCTATGATGATCTAATTAAATTTGGCTCTGAAGCTAAAGTTAAAGAAGCTGGGAAGTTTAGAGTTGAAGGGAAAGAGTATGTTGTTCAAGATGGCGACATTATGCATTTTCGATTTAATGTATAAAAATCATTTAAAATACTTAAGAAGCTTCTTGTAATCCCTTTTTTAAAAGGGATTAGATTTAAAAAAATTTTGTAGCGGTTTTAATTATATAATCAATAATAATTTTAAAAACTTTTTGGTCCCAGGCTTACTTTAAATGTTTGTTCGAGTGGAACCATCAAAGCAGGCTTATTAGAAAGCAACGAATAGAAAAAATTATTTCTATAAATTAACTTCACATAATTTCTAGTCTCTTCAAATGGAATAGATTCAATGGTCGACAAAGGATCATCGCTTCTAAAAATTTCTTTTCTCCAGCGATCAATTCTATTTTCGCCGGCATTATAAGAGGCCAGCGCAAAGATCAAATTGCCATCGAAGCGAGCAATCAATTGTCTTAAGTATCTTGAGCCAATGGCAACATTGATTTCTGGATTTCCTAAATGAGAAACTCTAACTTTTTTATTAAATCTTTTAGCTGTAGCAGGCATCAATTGCATCAAGCCTTTAGCACCAACACCAGACTTGGCTTCGGGATTAAAAGCGGACTCCTGGCGGATTAAAGAAATAACAATCAAAGGATCAAGATTTTCAGCGTTCTTCTTGATGAGATCAATATAATTAAGGGGAAAAATGAATTTAATGAGTTTGTAATTTAAACTTAAAGAATTTTGTTCAAGAGAATCTTGAAAAACTTTAAATGAAGTGATGTAGCGTTTTTGAGTATTTAATAGGCGAATCAAGTTCATTATCAAAAATTCTTTATGAGCCTGAGGTGTTACACTTTTGGCAAATTCAGGTTCTTTGAAAGTATCGTCTTTGCTTAAAGATTGAACATAGCGGAGTTCAAGAGTCGCAAAGCGCTCGTTGCCAATTTTATTCCACACAGCAAGACGCTTAAGAGAATCTTTTAAATTATTGCTGGTTTTATCAAGAGGGTATTCGGCAGGTTCATCGCGTGAAACTAGTTTTGAGAGAATTTCTGCTTCAGAAACAGCGCCTTTATTTAACGTCGCTAATTCTTTTAAAGAAATAATTGAATAAAATGAGTAAGGTGAAGTAACGATTATTTTATTAAAAAAGGCAGTTCCTTTTTTAACATCGCCAGTTTTGAGAAAAGCATAGGCTATCCAGTATTGAAGTTTAGAGTCGAATTTATCGAAACTTTTTTCAAGACCGTTGTTATCAATAACCGCTTTCATCGCCTTGTAATCTTTGTTTATTAAATGCGGCCAAATTAAATAGAAAAAAGATTCTGAAGCATCTTCTTTAGTGGCAATAGATTTTGCTAAATTAAAGATCTCGATAGCATCTGCATCTCTTCCTTTATAGAAAAGAGATTTTCCTGTAAGGAGAACTCCGGTCCATGCCTTATGAGTGTTGATAAAGTTTTTATTTCGATTATAAAAATTAACAGCACTGTTGATAATCAACTTTGCTTGCTGGTTGTCACCTTTTTCGGCAGCGTCTTGAGCATAACGAGAAAGGCGTTGAAATTCTTCTTGAAAATATGAATTCGAAGTATCGTCGAGATTTAAATTGTTTTGTAAAAATTTATTAAACTGAGGATTTACCTTAAGGCTTGTAAGTATGCTTGTTGCCGGCTTAATTTTAAATTCAATATATTTTTCTATTAAGATGTTTGAGAGTTTTTCATGTTCGTTAGCGTTCACTTTAAAGTGACGTAAAAATAAAACCAAGTCAGATTGGTTTTCACCAGTGCTGTAAAAAGGTGCTGCGTCTTTGAAGTATGCCAGGTCGCGTGATGAAAAATTAATATTTGGAGAAAGCGCGGTAAGTTTTTTCAAAAATAAAAAACGACAATGTTTATCAATGGAAATATTCATTCTTTCAGCAATATTATCAGTATAAGCATTCACGTTTTTTGAAAAAATTGCGCAGCTCTTATAGAATGAATCCTGGTCGTCAATTGCGAGTAAAAGTTTTAGGCGGTCATAGGTTGAATTTAAAATTGAGAAAGAATGAGTTTTTTGTTGATACTTGGTTAAATTATCAACCGTTTTCTTTTTAAGTTGATTCTTTGAAAGTTCGCTGAAAAGTAATTCGATATCTTTGCCATAATCCAAATCCATTGAACTGTAATTTAAATGGAAAGGTGCTTCTTCGGCCGATGCAATGGATGCAAAGTTTAAATTAGGTGTAGCGAGTGCCGCTGACAAATAACAGATGGTAAAAATGGCTAACATAACGAGCCTTAACAAAACTAACCCCCAAAAAGACAGCGTGCCATGTTCTAATTTTTTGTAAATCTCTCTTGCATATGAGAGAGACGAGAAGAAATTTCATTTAACACTACTCGCTTATCATCGGGTACAACTAAGCTGAGGTTGTTAATATAAGATGTGACTTCGCTAAGATAAACTAAATCATTTTTGTAACTATCTTCAAGATGATCGAATGTTTCATTTACATCATCTGCCAATTCTTGAAAATAATCACCTTTTCTAAAAAATAAACTTCCAGGGTTATTACCTTCTCGAAGCAACTTCAAATGTTTTTGAAGTTTATATAAAGGACCTGCAATTTTGTGAGAAAAGAAAACACAAATAAAAAAAGTTAAGCAGGTGAATCCCAAATGAAGAAGAATTAAAAACAAAATAAGTGCATCACGTTTTTCACTGTAGTGTGAAGCGATTTCAGGATTTTTGAGAGCAAAATGAGTGATGATGGTATTCATTAATTCATAGATCGAGAACGGGTAGATAATACTCGTTAAAAAAACCAACAAACAAACATACAGACTAAAGCGAATCTGAAATTTCGGATTGATAAGATAAATTTTTCGGCTATAAGACACCAAGTTCCCCTTAACTGATAGAGCGTCAACTTATTTTAGATTAAATAGTCGCCGTATTCTATAAAATTATGAGTTCTAAAGACTTTTGTTGAGGATCTCGCTTCGAGACTCTGAACCACTTTAATAATTGTCACATATCAGGTATAACAAGACAGTATTTTAGTCAGATTAAAACGGAGAATATAATGTCGGAAAATAACAATGCTGAAAATATAACGAAGCTTTTAGGCGTGATCATCAATCCAAACAACGGTAAAACATTAAAAGAAGAAGGGCGCATAGTTGAAATAAAAGCTGACCAAAATGAGTTACTATTTAAATATAAACGTGATGGAATTACTCCTGAGCAAAAACGCATGATCGAAACTTCAATTACAAGCGCGGTCGCAGATTTTTATCCGGCAGAAAAAATTACAGTTCTAACTGTTTCTGAGAATTCAGCGGATGTTTTTACCGGTAAGACTTTTTCAAAAGTAGAAGATAAAAAATCTACACCTGCCCAAGCAGCACCTTCTGCCCAAATTAAAACGGGTCATGGTCCAGCAGGAGCCAATAAAAAGAGAGTCGCTGGTGCTAAAAAGGTAATTGCCGTTTCTTCAAATAAAGGTGGAGTTGGTAAATCAACGGTTGCCGTTAACCTTGCTTTTGCCTTAAAAAATCTAGGAAAAAAAGTGGGAATATTGGATGCTGATATTTATGGCCCATCAATGCCTATGCTTTTAAATAAAAGAGATGCAAAGCCAGGTGCCACACCAGAGAAAAAAATTCTTCCGATAGATGCTTATGGCATTCCCTTTATAAGTTTTGGTCTTTTTATTAGTGAAAAAGATCCGGTTATTTGGAGAGGCCCAATGTTGGGTGGAGTTCTCAATCAATTTTTATTTGATGTCGCTTGGGAAGGATTGGATTATTTGATCATTGATTTACCCCCTGGAACGGGTGATATGCAACTCTCTATGGTTCAGGCAACCGATATAGATGGAGCGATTGTTGTGTCTACTCCACAAGACATTGCGGTTCTCGATACTAGAAAAGGATTGAACATGTTCACCCAAGTGAAAATTCCGGTTCTTGGGATGGTTGAGAACATGAGTTATTTTGTTCCTGACGATGCTCCAACAAAAAAATATTTTATCTTTGGCGAAGGTGGAGTGAAGAGAGCGGCTGAAGAACTTAATGTGAATTTATTGGCAGAAATTCCACTAGAGATAGCCTTGCGTGAAGCATCTGATAAAGGATTTCCTTATATGAATGAAAAGAAATATGAAGGCCGTCCAGTTTGGAATGCGTATATGAATTTAGCAAAAAATGTTGATCAATGTTTTAACGGAACCGAAAACAGCGAAGAGCCAAAAGGTTTTTTTAAAAGACTTTTTTCATAAATAGGTTTTAATTATTCATATGACAAATTTAATGGAAGTCTTAAAAGATCAGTCAGCATTTGGATTTACCGGAAAGGTAAATCTTCTACTCTCATCTAATGGCCAGTTTCAAGGCGTTGTTTATCAACACGAAGGAGCAATGATTGGTGCGCTTTATGGTCAATTAAAAGGTAAGAAGGCTCTCTATAAAATGATATTTGAAGATGTTGAAACTTCAGAACATTTCAAATTCATTGTGGAGCCAGAACTTATAGCTCCAGAACTATTCACTATGAAAATGAGTTTTGATGAAGTTAAACTCGAGGCCCAGGCCATCTATCAAAAATATGTTCAGGCTAAAAAACTGAAGCCTTCTCTTAGTTTAAGATTGGTAGTAGATCCCGAAATTATCGTTAATCATGAAGAGATAACATCCGACGAATTTGATATATTATCGGTGCTGGCGGAGTGGTGTACAGTGGCAGATATTTATAAATACAGTAAGTTAATGGAATTTGAAGTTACTAATGCCTTGGTTAGTCTACGCAAAAAAAGAGCAATAAAGGTGTTTCAAAATTAGAAATAACTAATTAAAATCAGAAGACTTATATCCCTAAGATTATGTACGGAGAAATTATGAAAACTCAGGTTCAAAACCAAGGCGAACTAAAAGAACTCAAAGTAATGATTGAGAAAGATGTTGTTGATTCTTTCGAGAGAATGACTAAAGCTTCAGGTATGACTGTTGCCGATCTAGTCGTTGTAGCTCTTAAAAGATATCGTTCAGCCCATTCAGATTGGGATGTTAAGCCTAAGAAAACAGAATAATTCCTAAGTCATTGATCCCTGTCCATAATATGTAAATATTATAGACAGGGTGTCTAAAACCTAAGCAAACCCCTCCATTCATCATACTAATTATTCACCGATTTCTAGCTGTTAAGCCTTCAAACTCTTCCATTTACCAGTGTTGCGATGTGGCATGACCCTTGCTCTATAAAGCCTAAGTAACTTTAAAAAGGGAACGGGTATGAAAGTATTAACATCGAAAAAAGCCATCATTTGTTTCTTGAGTTTAAGCTCAATTGTTTTGGCGGGAACGATTAAAGATTTCCACTCTCGAGCCGTTAAATTAGAAAATTCTGATGCAATTGAAAAAGAAATTATACCAATAGAAAGAAGTGTAGCTTCTGAGGCTGTCTCCAGAGTCGCACAAATGTATCTTCTTCCTAATGCTGAAAATTTGAAAAAGATTAATACTGTCTGGGAGATAACTAGAATCATAAGTAGCGACGAGAAGGTTGCTTACGATAGATTTGCCAATCCAGAAGATGCAAAAAAATCTATTAAAGTTCCAATGCAATTAATTGGCAACGGTGTTGTTAGAGTAAATAAAGACAATGAACAAATTTATAGAGTTTCGTTGCTCTCTGACTTTGGAACAATCGCTCTATTTAAAAAATTAGGAAAAGGCTATGAAATTCTTGAAGCAAGAAAAGTTGTAACACCGAAAACAAATACGTCTTTAATAGTTGGAGAAGATGTTGAGTTGGTTTTAGAGCGTGCTCTCAACCAGGCGAAGTCAAATAAGGTTCTTGAGGGACATGATGTTTCGGGACAAGTTTCTTTAAGCGCAAAAACAATTAATGGATTATCTGTTGAATTGAGAAATCCAAATGGTGAAACTCAAAATATTGAAATAGATACTGCAGACCTAATGGATGGCGGAACATTTAAAGCCGAAGTTAATGGCGAAGAAGTTTCAGGTGTCGTTTTTAATAATGGAAAAGATGGATACCGAATAAGCTTCGTAACAGGTCCAATTGCCGGCTCGATGCTTAACTTCGTAACAAAAGAGCAGATGGAAAAAGTTCAAGAAACTCAGTCCGATGCTCAAGCAGATAACCAAGATTCAACTTCAGCGATTGAAGCAGAACAACAAGCAGCTGAGAAAGTAATTGAAGAAAGAAAAGAAGTTGCAAGTGATGCTGATAACTATCAACCCGTGAGAGTATTAAGTGCAGACGAGATCAAAGAAACAGCTCAAGAAAAAGGATTTGCATTTTAAATAAAAAGAGAAAATTAATAAAAAAGAGCCCTCTTAACGAGGGCTTTTTTTTTACTATTTATGTAATAAGTTTTTAAATTCTTCTGTGAGCAAGGGAACAATTTGAAATAAATCTCCAACAATTCCATAGTCAGCTTTTGTGAAAATAGGTGCATCTGGATCAGAATTGATCGCAACAATAACTTTTGAAGTTCTCATACCAGCTAAATGTTGAATAGCTCCGGAAATTCCACAAGCAATATAAAGCGTAGGAGCAACGGTTTTACCCGTTTGTCCAACCTGCATAGCATGAGGTGCAAATCCAGAATCAACTGCTGCTCTTGAAGCACCAACAGTTGCCCCAATCACATTTGCTAATTCATCTAGAATTTTAAAATTGGCAGCTTCTTTCATAGCACGTCCGCCAGAAACAATAATATTGGCTTCAGTTAAATCTAATTTCTCAGAAGCTCCTTTTACTATTTCTTTTATCATTGCTCTAATTGCACCAGCATCAGCAGATGATTCGCTGGCAGTTGCAGCTCCAGAAGTTGGATTAGCATTCATTCCAAGTGCATTTGGTCTTACGGTAACAAAATGTGGTTTAGGCCCAGTCAATTCGACTTTTGCAAAACATTTTCCAGCAAATAGCGGACGAGTTCCTGCGAACTTATCACCTTCCATTATAAAATTTGTAACTTCAGAGGCCATTCCTGCATCAAACTTTGTAGCGACACGAGGAAGTAAATCTTTACCTAGTGAAGTAGCTCCAGCGAAAACATAATCAAAGTTTCCAGCGGCAATAAATCCATGAAGTGCGTTTGCATATCCTTCAGGAGAATATTTATCTAAGCCAGCACCATTTAAGGAATGAACTTTTGAAGCTCCGAATTTTGCAAGATCTGCAGTCGCATCGCTAGGTATTTTTCCAATTGCTGCAACTTCAATTACGTGCCCTGTAAGTTTCCCTAATATTTCTAGAGTAACGCCTTTAACGTGTGAACCGTGAAGTTCTGTAAATACTAATATTTTCGCCATAAATTCCTCTAATTAAATAACTTTTGCTTCTGTTCTTAATAGACCAACCACTTCTTTTACAACACTCGCCATTTTTGTCGCATCGGTTGCATCGAATTTTTTCCCAGCTGGTTTTTCAGGTGGAAGTTGGAAGTTAGAATATTTTACCCTTCTATCTGAATCACTTACACCAACATCAGCTAATGAAAGAACTGTTAGAGGTTTTTTCTTTGCCTTCATAATTCCAGGTAGAGAAGCGTATCTTGGAGTATTGATCCCCTTATTACATGCAATCATTGCTGGAAGTTTTATGCCGTAGACTTCAATTGCTCCACCTTCAATTTCACGTTTAACAACGATGTCTGTTGCAGATCCTTCGTAACCAACAACAACAGTAACAGAAGGAATATCCATCATAGTTGCAAGAATTTGTGGAACCTGTAAGCAGTCGTCGTCGATAGCTTGTTTACCAGTTAAAATTAAATCAGGGGTTTTTCCAGATTTGGAAATCGCACCTTTTAAAGCTTTGGCAATCGAATAGGAATCAAGATTGTCTGAAGCTTCAACGAAGAATGCATCATCCGCACCCATGGCCATTGCAGTTCTAAGAGCTTCGGTATCTTTTGAACTACCAATACGAAGAACTGTAACAGTTGATCCTGCATTGGCTGCTTGAACGAGAAGAGCTTGTTCTACAGCGAATTCATCATATGGATTCATGATCCATTTAATAGAACTTGTTTCAATAAAAGTTCCGTCCGCACTAGGAACAATTTTTGTTTCTGTGTCGGGAACTTGTTTTACGCAAACGAAAATATTCATATGAGCTCCTATAATTATCTAGTAAATATTTCTTTAGCGATTACTAGTCTTTGAATTTGTGAGGTGCCTTCGTACAGCTGAATGAGTTTGGCGTCTCTCATGATTTTTTCGACGGGATACTCTTTACTATATCCATAACCACCATAAATTTGTACTGCATCTGTAGTTATTTGCATACAAGAATCAGCCGCGAAAGCCTTGGCGTATGAAGCCAGTTGAGTGTTTGGTTGATGATTGTCTAAAAGCCATGCAGCCTTGTGAACCAACAGCCTTGATGCTTCAATTTTCATTGCCATGTCTGCAATCATAAATTGAATAGCTTGATGTTGAGAAATAGGAACATTGAACTGCACTCTTTCTTTCGCATATTTTACAGCATGATCAAAAGCACATTGAGAACCACCTACCGCAGAAGCAGCAACCATTGGACGAGAGTGGTCGAGAGTTTTCATAGCAATGCCCCAACCTTTGTTGAGGCCTCCTATAATATTAGCTTTTGGAACTCTAACATTATTGAATGTGACAGCTCGAGTATCTGAGCAACGGTGCCCCATTTTATCTTCTTTTTTTCCCAGTTCAATTCCAGGTGTTCCTTTCTCAATAACTACGGCAGTTATACCTTTATGTTTTAAGGTATGATCTGTTGTTCCGTATAAGAGAAAAAGATCGGCGTATCCAGCGTTAGTAATCCACATTTTGTTACCGTTAATAACAACATCATCGCCATCTTCTTTTATAGAGGTTTTAATACCACCAGCATCAGAACCATTAGAAGGTTCAGTGAGGCAAAAAGCAGCTATTTTATATTTTTCCGTAAATGGGGTTAGAAATCTTTTTTTCTGTTCATCAGTTCCACCAATAACAATTGGAAGTAGAGCAAGATCATTTGCCATAATCGCCGTATTCATTCCCATGCAACCGTAAGCCAAAGCTTCCGTAATAATCATTGAATCAATGGCACTAAAGCCGTTTCCACCATATTCAACAGGTATGCATGTGTTCACTAATCCAAGCGACCAGGCTTTATCTAAAATCTCGCGAGGCAGTTCAGCCTTAACATCATATTCGTGAGCTTTCGGCATCATTTCATTGCGAGCAAATTTCATTGCGAGATCTTTGATCTCAATTTGATCAGGCGTGTAACTAAAGTCCATTAGCAAGTCCATGGTGAGTGGTTGAATATTAAAATTATAATGAGCGAGTGCGACTCAGGTCAATCACGAAAGTGCTTTTGCCTGATTGTCGAATTGAAATTTAAAAATAAAATTCTCTTTCAGTATTTTAAAACCAGGAAGCTCGGATAAAGGCAGTACAACAAAACTTCGTTCAAAAAGTCTTGGGTGGGGGATTTGTAAAGATGGACTATCTATTTTTTCCGTTCCCCAAAATAAAATATCTAGATCAATAAGTCTTGGTCCTCTTGGAATCAATCGATTTCGGCCTATATTTTTTTCTATTTGAAGTAATAAGGTCATGATCGTTTCTGGATTTTCACAAGGTAAGATAAATTCTAATACTTGATTGTAAAAGTCGGGTTGATTTAAATAATCAACGGCAGGACTTTCATAAATTCTACTTTCTGCAATTAAGTGGAAGTGCTTTTGCAGCTGAATTTTTGCTTCAAGCAGATTTAGCATTCTGTCACCAAGATTAGTTCCAGTGGCTATAAAAATTGAACTGAATACAGGCATTATTTTTTCTTTTTAGGTGGTTTTTTGGAATTTAATTCTTCATCGCTTATCGCGCCAGTATAGGATTCTGTATAAGATCGAATCGCGGTATCAGGCGGTTTTAAGGGGTGAGCCTTAACTCCACAACCAGTAATTATAGAAAGAATGAATAGGTAATTAATAACTTTAGAATTCAATAGTTAATCCACCATTTATTATATCTGTTCCAAAATCTGCCCGAACAAACCAGCCAGGAACAATACGTTTTAAAATAGTAACACCGAATATAACAGAACTCTTTTTTAGATCTTGAACTAATTGTTTTTCAGTCGCTAATTGTACTGGTGTTAGGGTGCCAGAGCCATCATCTACGCCTGCACCAGCTGAACTTGCGAGCAAAGTTTGATAGCCAACATAAGGTTGAATATAGCTATAAAAAGGAGCAGCGAAAGTATACTTGGCTTTGACTTCAATATTAATTAAGCGCGTGTCTAAACCGGTAGAAGGGTAGTCGCGTATGGTATTTGTTCCCAGTCCAGCTTCCGCCCAAATATTATCCGTTAATTGATAGGCCCAAGCACCATTGATTTGAGTATAATTTTTCTTAGACCCATCAACATCTTGTGCCTGGATTAAGCCGACATTAAGTGAAAGTAGGTTGTCAGGTTTAATAAGACGTTTACTATTTTCATCAAGAGAGAGGTCGTCTTCATTTCCAGAAAGGGAAGTGGAGTTAAAAAGATCTTCATCGCTTTGAAGCTTGGAATCATCTTTTTTTCCTTTTCCAGCTTTATCCTTTTCAGGAGTTTTTTCTTTGTTTGTATAATAACTATCATCGCCTTTTAAAACTAAAACTTCTTTTCCTAGTGCGAGCTGTTTCCATAAAGCCAAGTTATATATTTTGACGATTTTTATACCTGAAAGTTTTTCAGGTGTAGTTTTTGCAACCAAGGCCCTGCATACAAGTTTATTAGTTAAGAGTAATGAAATGAAATCACCTTTTGTAAAAGATTGATTTTCATTTGTTATAATAAAAATTTTTTTTGAAGGTGAAATTGTTTTAATAGTTTCTGAAACGAGAGTAGGTGCTTGTTCACCGTTGACTGGTGAATCTATCCGATCTTCTTCTTCAATATCATCTAAAACATTTTGAGCTCGTACAGTACTTACTGATAAAATCAATAACAGACAAAAAAAGACGGGTAATTTAAAACCTTTGAAAATCATACTTTATTTTATAACCCACGGCATATTTGTGTAAATAGAATAATCGTTGAGAAAAAAAGTTCTATCAAAATTAAACTTTAATAATAAAAATCCGAATAATTAGATAGGGAGTATCCTGTATGGTAAAAATAATTTTGATAATTTCATTCATTTTCATGCTAAATTCTTGCAGTTTTCCAAATTTAAATAAGGAGGCTGTAACCTCTAAGCCTGAAGAATTAGAATTCACGGTAGATACTTTTGGGGAACCATCTCCGACCGAAATCAAAGTTGAAGAACAAAAAATTGTTAAAACAAAAATACCTGATGAAATTTCGCAAGTAGAAAGTGTGACTGAAAAGCCTGTAGAAGCAATCGAACCCCGGCCGGAAGAACTGAGAATGGTGTTCAGTACAGATGAGGGTAAAGAAAAAGCCATGGTGATTCCAGAAGAGCCTAAGTTTAAAGATTATCAGAAAGTGACATCGCCTGAAGTTACACCAATCAAAATAACAGAATCGCGAGCTTCTTTGCTAGGAAGACAAGAACATTATCATGTTCAAAAAGGCGACACTCTAATGATGGTTGCTTTTAAAATCTATGGTGACTACCGCAAATGGAAAGATTTGAAAGAGTGGAATAATGATAAGCTAAAATCAAAAATGGGCCCTGGTGTTGTATTAAAATATTTTGTACCTGAACAGAGCTTTGGCTGGCAACCGAGCGGATTGCCATATATGGTAAAAACGGGTGATACACTTCAAATTGTATCAATGGATAAATATGGTACGACAAAAAAATGGAAAAACATTTATGAGAATAACCGTCCACTTATTCGTGACCCAAACCTAATTTTTGCAGGTTTCACAATTTATTATGTACCTGTCCGCGATATTGCGTCTGAGCATAAATAGACTATAATAAAATTTAAATAGGATTTTATACGGCCCTTGATTTCAAGGGCTATTTTTTATGAAAGAATCACTTATTATTATTTTATTTATTATAGTCTCTTGTAGTTCTTCAGATAAGAAGTTTTTAGACTACTCTCTTCTCGGCGAACCTACAGATCGAGATTATATAGAGCATTTAGCGTCCATCGGGGCGGACTATTTAGCAAATGATGAAACTCATGAAATTAAATTAAAAACTGAATCTATTCAATTTCTTGATCAGATTTATGAACGTATTGTAACCAATAACCAACTGTTGTTCACACATGAATTCAAACCAAGTTTTCATATCATCTTAAACAAAACACCTTTTATATTTTCGCTTCCTCATTCGCAATTTTTTTTATCCAGCGGTTTAATAGAAAAACATTTAAAGAGTGAAGAACTCTTTGTAGCTGCCTTAACTGCGGAAATTCTAAAAAGTAATCGGAATATCTACGAAAAAAGAATTATGATTCCGTTAGGTTTCTACAGCACTGAAAAAATGATTCAACTGACGAGATTGAAACAAGAAATGAAATTTCAAATCAATGAATGGACTTATATTGTGCTTAAACGTTCGGGCTATGACCCCACTGCTTTTCTCAATTGGATTCAAGTCCAAAACAGAAACACATTAGATTTTTCGCTTTATCTAGGTGACGCAATAGGTATCTCAAAAGAAGAACATTTTTTTAAGAACTTCATGACCAAGCAAGGAGCTGTCGGCCTGGAAAAGAAAATCAATGAAGCCAATTCATCTAAATCCTTTTATAAACTCTTAAATAATATCGCGAGTAACAAATGAAGCCAGAGCAATCAGAACGTATCCTTGTAGAAGAACTTTTTAAAAAAACTATCAGCAAAAACCTTCTTAGCGATGATATAATAGAAAACATTGAGAAACTAACAGGTGATGCTTCAACTAGGAAGTATTATCGAATTTGGACGTCTAGCACTTCGTATGTTGTCTGCCTGGATAATCCAACAATCGATCCAAATGATGAACCAACGTTTTTAAAACTTCAACGAGTTCTTCATGCGGAAAACGTAAGAGTTCCACTAATTTTTGATAAGGACCTTGGAACTGGATATATTCTCGAAGAAGACTTGGGCGATGATACATTTTTAAAAGATATTGCTCAAATTTCAACGAAAGATGAAGAATTTGATTATTACAAAAGGGCAATAGACCTGATGGCAACAATACATAATGTCGATACTGCTAAATATAAAGATGAAAGTTTTACAAAATTAGCTTTTGACACAGAAAAACTTTTTGGTGAAATGGAGTTTTCTAAAAAATATTTTTTAAAAATGTATTTAGGATTAGATGTTACAACATCTGGGGTAGATGCTCTTTATAAAAGACTCTATGATATGTGCTATATGCTCTCAAATGAGCCTCGAGTCTTGGTTCATCGCGATTATCATTCAAGAAATCTTATGATTATAAATGGTGAACAAGTTGTGATCGATTTTCAAGATGCTCGAATGGGAACTCCTCTTTACGACTTAGTGTCCCTGCTTGAAGATTGTTATTACCTGCTAGACAATGCCAATAAGGATAAATTAATTAAATATTACTTCAATGAATATTTTAAAAAAATTGACCCTGCTAAATCGTTTGAGCAATTTATGTATATTTACGACATGATGACAATACAAAGAGTTTTTAAAGCTATAGGCAGTTTTGCCTATATATATGCTGACCGAAAAGATTTACGTTACGTGAAATATATTGGCTACGCTTTTGAGAAAGTTAGAGCGGTTATGCTCTCTCATGAAGATTTTTCTAAAGAAAGAAAAATTCTTTCAAGCTTATATTATGCAAATTGATTTCGCCTTAATTTTAAGTGCAGGTTTGGGGACTCGTATGGGAGAAATTGGAAAAAAAATTCCCAAAGTTCTATGGCCAATTTATTTTAAAAAAATGCTAGAACTTCAAATTCGTTATTGTGAAGACTTAAATATTAAAAATATCTATATAAATACTCATTTTCTACACGATGAAATTATACACTTCCTAAGTGAGGCAAAACTATCCGATAGAGTTACTGTTTTACATGAAGACCCTTTGTTGGATTCGGGTGGTGCCATTCACAATGTGGCTTCTAGACCAGAAATTAACTATAACGGAAATTTACTTTTGGTTAATGGAGACCAGTTTCTCTTTTTTAATAATAAGTATTGGGATGAAGCCAAAGCGAGAATTGCTTCCAGTCGTGCAGTTTTGTTTGGGATTAAAGTAGATAAGCAGGCAACATATAACGAAACAGTTGTAGAAAAAAATCAGTTGGTGGAAATAAAAAAAAACATCGACAAAAAAAATGAATATGTGACTTATTCCGGATTAGGACTTTTAAATCTGAGCGGCTTGAAGCCGGTTGCTGGTATTTCTCAGTTTTTTGAAACGGTCGCAAATTATAAAAAAGAAAGAGTAGATCTAATTACACCAGATGTTTTTGAATATTGGGATTTTGGTACAGCAGAAATTTATACAAAAAATGTTTTTAAACTCAAGTTACCGCAGGCGAAAGAAAGTCTGATGGACCTTTTCTTAAAGAAGCATTCAGCTTATATTGGCAGAAAAGAGCTTTTTATAGATACTAAAAAAAATTCTTTAGACTTGGAATGTTTAGGACAATTTGCGACTGACTCTATACATGCCGATGGAATTTTTCAAAAAATTTAAAATATCTTTTTCTTAGTATCTTCTGTGATAAGTTTTATACAATCAACGGGGCACACCTCAAGGCAAGCATTGCATAAAGTACATGACCAGGTCTCAACAATATAATCATTGCCATTTTTTAAAATAGCATTTTCAGGACAAATTAATTTGCAATTATCGCAAGAAATACAAAGTGTGTTTATTTCCAAGTATGGTATCATTTCTTTTATATTAGCAAGTTCAGACCTTCTGAGTATATAGGCATGAAAATCCTCAAACGAAATTATGGCCATCGCAATCTTATTCTTTTTTTGCTGTTGTCGCTTGTCTATCTCCAAGCGATTTACTCTTTATCGATTGGACATTCCCTTTTTTCTCTAATAAGTTTCCGCTCTTTTTTTATAAGTCATTACTTGATTCTACTTCTCACATTGATCACTGGCTTTATGGTGATGAAAATCAAAAAGTATTCCGAAATAATGCTTTTAATTTGCCTGATTATTATAGTCGGAAAAAACTTTTTTCTTCTCTCTGATAGTTTCAATAAACTCACTTTAGTGTTGAATTTTATCTATTTAGTTTTCGCTTTTTACTTCTTTATTACCTGGGAGCTTGAAGTTGGCCTTGCGTCTTTTAACCCCAGGTTTTCAACACATGACCTGGAAAAAGAGTCTCGATTTAAGCTCAGAGCCAGAATCTGTTTAAACGAGGAAGGCTCTGATGGGATCGAAGCTATTATTACCAATATTGACGAAGGTAGTTGCTTTTTATTACTTCCAAAAGAAGCTAATTTTGAATTAAATTCATCTAAAAAATATTTAATTGAATCAGTCTATGAAGGTGTTCATTTTAAGCATAATGCACGCTTGGTATCGTCTTATGGACAAGGAATTGGCCTTGTCTTTGAAGATTATCCCGATGCACGAGTATCTTGGTCGGAGCTATACAAAGTTTGCCTAGAAAGAGGAATAGTGGGTTAAAAGCTCATCTAAAAACCAAAGCTGTCCGATAAAACTCACATGAGTAATGAAGACACATTAATTTCAAAACTTATCGAAGAAACCTGTACTGAATCTGTTGAAAAAGATCAACCGAACACCAGCATAGATCTTCGAAAGTACTTTGAGAAACGACTTAATCAAGTAGATTTTAATTCTATTAGTGATTATCTCGACCAACATCATTTAAGCCATCAAGCACTTATTTTTGAAACTCATTCTGGTTGTTACCGGTTGAATTTCAAACAATCTATCTTAGATTTTCCTTCGAATTGGTCCATCTTTAAAGAAATTAGTAGCTCAGATCTTTTATACGTTGATCAGTCTCTCGATCAAGACTTTCTTTTGGATATTTTTGCTGAACTTTGCGGTAGTTTTCAAAACATAGCTCTAGTTAAAGAAAATCAGGAAATTCAATTGGTTTTTCTTCCAGATGAAGAGTCTCGTGATCATGTAAAATGGATGAAGGAGTATTTCGAAAAGAAGAATATTAGCACCGGTAACGAAGAGAAAATTGCAGCCTGAAGACTTTTTATCATCTCCAGGCCGAATAAATCGAATTATAAAGTAGCGTAGAAATCTTTCATCATCTTTGCGTCTTTTTCAAGATTTGGACTATTGCAGATAACATATCCACGACAATCAAAAGTTTTAAGTGCACGTAAAAGTTCACGCCAATTAAAGTCCGAATCTTCAAGGTTTAAGTGTTTTAAATCCCCCTTAGAGTTCGAGCTAATACCTGAAATATGGATGTGCATATTTTGAAGTGCATTTGGATCTAATTCTTCTTTTAACTTTCCAAGAACAGTACAAAATTCTTCATATGTATTGTATTCGTTTGTACGAGCGAATAAGTGAGAGAAGTCCATACAAGGGCTGCAAGAAGAAACCGATTTTGTTAAATCAATCAACTCTTCAAGAGAGCCAAACTGAGAAGTCTTTCCTGTAAGTTCAGGGCGAAGCTCAATTTGAATATCAAGGCGATTAAGTCTTTCTTCGATTACGTTAAGAGATTTTTGAACTAAATCAAAAACATCATAAGGAGAATCTTTCATGTAGAAAGCAGCGTGAAAAGTCATCGACTCAGCACCGCACAAGTCAGAGATTTTTGCAGTTTGAATAATGCGTTCAACTGATGAGTCGATCTTATCTTGTTCGCGAGCGTTCAAGTTAATATAGTAAGGACCGTGTGAAGTAAGAGGAACTCCCAACTCATAAGAAACTTTGCGAAGGCCAGAAGATACTTCTTCTTTCATACGAACACCGTGAGCAAATTCAAGCTGCATACAATCTAAGCCTAATGCATGTACTTGTTTGACACCTTCGATCGGATTATTTTTTTTCGGCGTTGAATTTGGGACACCAGCTGTACCAAATAATAGACGTTCAAATTTCATATATAACTCCCCCATAAATTACTTAAAACAACACATTGTTACCACAGATCCCCGAAACATGAGAGACGCGGCGTGGAAAGTCCAATACAATCATGGAGTTATGGACGATCTTATGTATCCGCCAAGTCTGTAAAATGCTTTCTATGCCTTATAGCTCTGGACCGAATTATTGTCTATAATTTAAAAAGACTAGTGTAATAATGACACTTCCACGGTCAGTTCATGGAGGACTTTTATTTATCGTTTGAGATATTTGTTTCTTATATTTTTTATATTTTTTTTAGCATTTGGATTAATGGGCTTACTCTTTAATTTGCATTGGGGATTGTTTTTTGGATTAGGCATAGCACTTTTAACATTCATCATTCTATCTTACTGGGGAGAAAAACTAATTTTAATTTTCGCAAAGGCAAGATACGTAACGGATGATGAAATTTTAATCAACCAAGTAAAAAACTTTTGCTGTCATTGTGAAATTGCTGATGTGAAAATTTATTGGTCCAATGTTTTTGTGAACAATCTTTACTACACCAATTCTTATTTTGGTAAACCGGCCCTAATAATCGGTAAAAATATTTACAATACGTTCACACGCAATGAGCTGAATAGTTTAATTTATGCTTCACTTTTAAAGTTAAAATCCAATGAGGCAAAACATCGTACGGTTGCGAGTCTGATTTTTTTAATTTTATATTCTCCTGTTTATCTTTTGCGATCAGCTGTTCATAATAAGTTTACAGTAGATGTTTTAAATATTTTTCTTTATCCAGCCTATTTTTTAAAATCAAAACTTTATGAAAAAGAAAAATCTGTTTTAAGTTTTGATCAAGAAGTTGGAAAGTTCGAAGGGTTAAGAAAAGATTATATTTCAGCTCTTTTTAAAGTTAACCATCTTCCTGTCTGTAGCGAAACTAGCATCGGTGGGCTTTTAATGAATGAACTTAATCATGTAAAAAATCAAACGGATGATGTTCTCAAATACTTGCTCATTGACCATGTAAGTGTTGAAACCAGAGTTAAAGCGCTTAAATGAAATTAAAGAAATTAAAATTTGATCTCTCTGAATATTATCCGCTTTTTTTCACGCTGATATTCATAACTATTTTATTCCAGTATCCATTAGCTTCACTTGAGTCAATTTTTTATGACTTACGAGTACGATTGGATTTTGGAATTAAACCAACACAAGAAATTGTCATTGTCACGATGGATGAGGAAAGTGACGATTATCTGGGAGATACATATCCATATACCTATGCAACCCATTCACGTTTTTTAGAAAAATTATTATCCTCAAAACCGAAAATTATAAATTTCTTATCTCGAATGCCAGAGGTAATGCCTGATGATCGGCCGTATTTTGATGAATTTAAGAAAAACCTAAAGCGATTCGATGCATTGGGGGGGAAAGTTAATTTTGGAACAGAGGTTGATGAGACTGTAGGTGAAGTACTTCCGCCTGAGAGCTTAAGAGACTTTAATTATGCCTTAGCTCAACTGAATATTGATAATAATACTTTTGCCAAAGATGATGTTGTCAGAAGAGCAATTTTTAATGTTTCAGGAGAAGAATCTCTTCACTTGATGACTGCTAACCAGTACCGAACGATGTCACGAAAAAGTCCTATTAATGTTCCAGATGTACTTGGAGCCTATTATAACGACGAGGCCGATGCGAACTTTGTACTCTTTAGATATGCCAGCTCACCAATTTACAGTGACTTTAAATACAAAACAATTCCTTATCATCGAGTGCTGGTAGGAAATTTTTCTCCTGAAATTTTTAAAGATAAAATTGTTATAATTGGACCAAATTATATTTCACAAAGAGATAATTTTTATCTTACACCTTTTAATCAAGAAGAATATAAAGCACCCAAGCTGATTATTCATGCAACAATTATAGATGCCTTAATTCAAAATAAAACTATTAAGATGATTCCAAGGATGGTTTCTAATATTTTAGCTTTTATCGTTGGAATTATTCTTTCTATTTTGATCTCTAGACTTAAACCAAAAGACGGATTGATCATTACAATTTTAATGTTGGCTTCAATTCTTATTATCTCTTATTTGCTTTTTGTTCTAATGGGGTTTTGGCTATATACTGCTCATTTGGTAGTTACTATTTTCGTTGTTTATTATATATGGATTCCTTTCAGAGCAATAGGCGAATACCAAAGACGTTTTGCTATTCAGGAAGAAGCTAAGATTTTAAAGAAAGTAGAGAAATTAAAACAAAACTTTCTCTCCTTGATGAGTCATGATTTGAAAACTCCCGTGGCAAAGATCGCAGGTGTGGCCGATAATCTTTATCATCAAAACTCAGGAAGCCCTGAGATTCGAGAGAAGTCCCAGTTAATTATTGATTCTACCAAGGAATTAAATAAGTTCATTTCGAGTATTTTGGATTTAACTAAAATTGAATCCAGTAACTTTGGTTTAAACAAAGTTTCGAGAGACGTTAATTCTCTCATTGAAACAGTCGTAAAAGACCTGACTTTTAGCGCCGGTCAAAAAGATGTTCTGATTAAAAAAGAATTAGCACCATTGTATCCAATCCAGATGGATTCAACGTTAATTACCCGGGTGATTTCAAATCTTGTGGAAAATGCCATTAAATATTCTGGGAATGGCTCGATTGTTCATATTAAAACTTGGGATGATAACAAATGGGTTTATATTGAGATTATAGACAATGGAGCTGGAATTCCTCCCGAGGAGCTCCAAAATATTTTTGAGAAATTCTATCGGATAAAAAATGATGCAAATCATTCGATAAAGGGTACTGGTTTGGGGCTATATCTCGTCAAGTATTTCGTCGAATTGCACGGTGGGACCATCTCGGTGGAGTCTATCTTGGGTAAAGAGACAAAATTTTTAGTGAAATTACTCAACCAGTAGTAGTAAAATAAAAGAAGCAAATCTTGCTAGGAGAATAATATGCATCGAGTGCTAGTTGTTGATGATGATAAGGTTTTACAAAACTCAGTTAAAGAAGCTCTTCTTTATCATAGCTTCTCTGTAGATGTTGCCAATAATGGCAAAGAGGCTCTTCTCGCAGTATATAAAGAAAAATACGATCTGGTTGTCATGGACGTGAACATGCCGGAGATGGACGGGATTTCAGCTTTAACTGAAATTAAAAAAGTCGATCCATCAGTTATCGTGATTATTTTAACAGCTTATTCGAACGTTTCTGATGCCGTAAAGGTTGTTAAAGAAGGTGCCTATAATTATCTTGAAAAACCAATCTCTTCAGAGAACCTGGTTGCATTAATTAAGCGTGCTCTAAAGGCCCGCACACTTGTTGAGACTTCTCTTTTTTCTTCTCCAAGACTATCGCTTGGCGGTGATGACCAGTTTGTTGGTGAATCTCATGTCATGCAAAAAGTTTTTAATGTTATTGATAAACTTGCCAAGGTTAATACGCCAGTTCTAATCCGTGGTGAGTCTGGTACGGGTAAAGAACTAGTTGCACGCGCGATTCATTATAATGGTCCAAGAAAAGATGCCAAGTTTGTTACCATTAACTTAGCAGCAGTTCCTGAAAATTTAATTGAGTCTGAATTGTTTGGTCATGAAAAAGGTGCTTTTACAGGAGCCAACGAGCGAAAACTTGGTAAATTTCAATACGCTGATGGTGGAACACTTTTCTTGGACGAAATTGGTGATGTCACTCCGACCATGCAAGTAAAACTTTTACGAGTGCTACAAGAGAAAACTTTTACACCCATCGGCTCAAACCGGGATATCAAAGTTGATGTACGCGTAATCGCAGCTTCTCACAAGCCTTTCGAGCAAATGATAAAAGATGGAACATTCCGCGAAGATTTATTTTATCGTTTAAATGTTCTTCCTGTTTATTTGCCGCCATTAAGAGAGCGCAAGAGCGATATTCCACATCTGGTTGAATACTATATAAAATATTTTAACAACGTTCACGCTTTAAATATTAAGGGTGTGAGTGAAGAAGCTAAAAATCTTTTGGTGAATTTTTCTTGGCCTGGAAATATTCGAGAACTTAGAAACGTGATCGAGCACGCTTTTATCATTGAATCGTCTGACATGATTCAAGCACCCTCACTTCCTTCAAATTTAAAATTAACCTCTGCAACTAAAGTTCCAGAACCTGAAGAAAATTCTGATTTAATGATTGATGTTGAGGGTATTCAAGATTCTATCTTCAACATGAAGAGCGATGAAGATGTTCGCGCAGTTGAGGGTTTTTCATTTAACAATGTTTTAAATTCAAAAGAAATGGTTATGGATTTTCAAGTGGCAAAAGATTTATTTGAAAAAGAATTTATCGTTTGGGCCTTAAGACAAAACCGTGGAAAAATAAATCAAACAGCACTTAAAGCCAATATCCCCAAAAAGACTTTGCTTCGCAAGATTGAGAAATATGAGATCACAGCGAAAGATTATGTAAACGGCTAAGCCAAGAGTTTGATGGTTATAATAATATGAATAGAATTTTTAAAATGTGCATAATGATTTCCACAATTATTATTGCTGACCAAATCACGAAGGGACTAATTCAACAAAAGTTTTTTCTTGGTGAATCGATTCCTGTAATACCAGGTCTATTTCACTTAACTTATGTTAGAAATCCAGGGGCGGCATTTGGAATGCTGGCATACGCGCCGGAATATATCCGAACACCATTATTCTTTGCCCTCCCAGTGCTTGCTTGTTTTTGGCTAATCCATTTAATATGGTCAAATAGAAATAAAAATTTCCTTCATTGCTTAGCTTATAGTTTGATTTTTGCGGGAGCAGTTGGAAATTTAATTGATCGCTTTTCTATGAATTACGTAGTCGATTTTTTTGATTTTTTCTGGGGACCTCATCATTTTGCAGCTTTCAATATTGCTGACAGTGCAATTAGTATTGCGGCCATGATTCTTATAGTGGATCTAGTATTTTTAAATAAGAAGAAAGAAGAAAGTGTTACCAGTACTATTTAAGTCTTCATTTTTTATCCTATATTCTTATCCTTTATTTATGGGATTGGCATGGGGGGTGGGCTATTACCTCACCCAATATTTATTTGAAAAAAATCATGAAGACTCCTCAGGACTTTTGAAATTATTTATAGGCATTTTCGTTACGGCTTGGATTGGAGCGAAAGTTTTTTTTCTAATATTTTCATCTAAGCATAAAATTTACCAATACCTTTATGCAGATTATTTTTGGTTGGGTGGCGGTTTTGTATTCTATGGTGGATTACTGTTTGGGTTAGCGTTTTACTTTATTTATTCTCTTTATTTAAAAAAATACGATTTTCAAAAAAGCTACTTGCTAGTTCCAGGCTTGGTCTTTGGACATGCGATTGGTCGTGTAGGATGTTTCCTTACTGGTTGCTGTTTCGGTTCACAATGTGATCTTCCCTGGAAGGTTTTTATGGATGGAGAATTTCGTCACCCCGTCCAGCTGTATGAGGCTTTTGGTCTTTTTTATCTCGGCTATTTGACTCTCAAATGGGTCAAAGACAAAAAAAGAAATCTATATGTTGTAACAAACTATCTTCTCTATTACTCAGTAATCCGCTTTATCGTGGAATTCTTTAGAGGGGACGAGGTAAGAGGAATTTATTGGTTATCACTCTCTACTTCTCAATTTATATCAATAGGACTTTTTACGATAAGCATAATTCTTATAATTAAAATGCGTATTAATCATAGATATTAAGACCAAACCTTACAGAGCAGATCCTTGCAGAGAGTTTATTATTTAGTTAGAATGAAAACTAAACTTAATCAAGGAGCGAACAATGAAATTTTTTTTAGTAGCATTATTGCTAATGAGTTTTGGAGTAATGGCAAATGAATGTGCTGAACTGAGTAAATGTGTTGAGTACGTTAGTAAATTAACTGGAAAAAAATACTTATACGATGCCAGATCAGTGAAGGGAGGCTTGCAAACTTCTTCAAATACTGAAATTAAAGCTGAAAACGCTGATACATTATTTACCTATATCTTGGATTTAAATGGATATGCTCGAGTTCCTACAGCGGAAAAAGATACATATTTAATAATTGAATCTAGAGATATTCGTTATCAACCTATGCCAACAATTAGTGTCGATGCTCAAAACCCACCGAAAATTCCGCAAAACTATGATTACTACATGATGAGTTTTAAATTTAAAAATTTCACTCATGGTCAATTACGAGAAGCTTCAAATTCTCTACGTCCATTTATGTCACGTTATGCAAGAACAATTGAGCTTAAAGGAACAGGGATTCTGACTATTCAAGAAAATGCAGCGAAGTTAAGCAAAGCTTATGAAATGATAAAAAGTTTTGACCGCGAATTATCAAAAGAAGAATTAAAGTCGTACAATGATCAAGAAGTAGAAAGAAAAGAAGATCGCAAAGAAGAAAAAAAAGAAAAACATCACAAGAAGCTAGAAGAAAAATCTGATAAAAAAGATGAAAAAAATAAAAATTAGAATCTGTTAAATTGTATATGTGAAGGCCCTCCTCACGAGGGTTTTTTTTATTAATTACTGAAATTTTTACATGTTCAATAGAGGTTAATAGTAAAAAATATAGAGTTGCATCTATGTTTTCTTATTTATGTTAATAAGCTTCAAACAATTGCTTTAACCACCTTGAGGTTTTAATGAAAAATGTAATGAGTTTATTTATGCTTTCACTTATGACTGTCTCTTGTGTCAACTTGGAAGGTCGACTTAACGTAAATCAAGTAATGCCTGCCGAGAAAAAGGGTGGTTTTTTAAACCTTCAAAGAAAAACAATACAAATTCAACCCGGAAACTATCAGGCTAATTTAAAAGTTAATAATTCAAAAAGTTTTACTTTAAAACTTAAAACTGACAAAGAAGGTGAGGCAGATATCCTTATACCTATTAAAAGTGATAAAGATTTTTCGATTCCAAGAAATGGAAACGTTATTATTCGTGGAAGTGAAATTGCTCAGCCATTCGATCTTTCGGGAGTAATTGAAACAAATATAACCGAATCAGAACAAACTAAAACGACAGAGAGCTGTACGTTTCAAAGATCAGAAAATCACTGTGATAAAATTTGTAGTCCTGGTGAAGTTTTAAATCCACGCAATCCAAATAACAACCGTGACTCACATGAACCACGTGATGTAAGACCACCTACTATTCATTGTGACATTGTTTGTAGAGATGTTCTTGTAACCTTCAACGGGTCTCGTTATATTGAGTACCACAACCGTTATACTCATAGAGATCTAAAAGCTGATCTTCTTGATTTAAAGAATAAAAATGTTCTAGCTTCTTTTTCTGGAACAGATACAGATGCTGACCGTATCAACGACTATCTTGGTGAATGTAGATAATTAATAAAAATAAAAAAAGCCATCGGAAGATGGTTTTTTTTATTCATTTATTACTGATTTTTTAATTTCTTCAACTTTATTCTCATCAACATAAAGCTCTGAAAATAATGTTTCACTCGACCATGCGATAAAAGCATCGTTATGCTCATACATGGTGATTGTTTCCCAAGGGCAGTCAACAGAGCAATTCTGACAACCAATGCAACGAGCAAGGTCGATTTCGACAGTTTGTTGAAACTGAGGATTCTCTGGAAGTGGACCAGGAACCAACTCAATAGAATCTACTGGGCATCCCTGAATACATATCTCACAACCAGTACAACCTGATTGATGAACAACCGCTAATAATTTTGGTGGTTTCTTCCCTTTTCGCTTGGGCTTTAGCCTAGCAGAGTGAAATGGATTCTCCACAATTACAGCTTCTTCGTTTTCGTCTTTTTTTGTTAAATTATCGGTGCTCATAACAAACCAAATTCATTAAAATTGTGTTAATAATTGATATTGATTATAACCTAGATCCGCTTTTCTTGCTAATAGATTTACCCGGATTTAAAGTGATTGGGTTTAATATCCTTTTAAAAAATATAGGACAGTATGAAAAAACTTAGATTTGTCACAGCAGCAAGCCTTTTTGATGGGCACGATGTATCCGTCAATATTATGCGAAGAATGCTCCAATCCAAAGGGGTTGAGGTTATCCACTTAGGTCATAATCGGTCCGCACAAGAGGTAGTAGACGCTGCACTTCAAGAAGATGTTAACGGTGTTGCACTGAGTTCATATCAAGGTGGACACGTTGAATATTTTACATATATTCGTGAACTTCTAGATGCTGCGGGAGCAAGTAAGATAAAGATTTTTGGTGGTGGTGGTGGTGTTATCACTCCAAGTGAAATTAAGTTGCTTCATTCAAGAGGCATTTCTCGGATTTATTCTCCTCAAGACGGTATGGAAATAGGCCTTAATGGAATTATCGATGACATGATTTCACAAGCGAGCGAATCAACCCTTGATGGAATTGATTTTGGTAATTTTGATATTAAAAATTTAAGTGATCGAGAAATATCAAAAATTATTACTGCGATTGAAAATAATGGTGAAGTTCCAGTTAAGTATACCGCTGGAAAGGTCCCAGTTCTTGGTATTACTGGTACTGGAGGAGCAGGAAAATCTTCACTTATAGACGAATTACTACTGCGTTTTTACCGCCACTCAAATAAATCAAGAATTGCACTTATTTCTGTTGATCCTACGAAGAAAAAAACATCGGGAGCCTTGTTGGGCGACCGAATCCGTCTGGGAAGTGCAAGTTTTTCAAACTTTTACATTCGTTCTTTGGCCACTCGTAATTCGAACACAGAACTCTCACCTCATATTAAAGATGTTGTTAGATTTTTAAAATCTCAACCATTTGATTTAATCTTGGTTGAAACATCGGGAATTGGTCAAGCTTCAGATGAAATTACCAAAGTTGCAGATAAGTGTATTTATGTAATGACTCCAGAATATGGTGCGGCCACTCAGTTAGAAAAAATTGAAATGCTTGAGGTCGCTGATTTTATCGTCGTCAATAAATTTGAAAAGCCACGTTCGGAAGATGCGCTTAGAGATATTAGAAAACAATATCGTAGAAATCATAATCTCTTTGCAGGCCATCCGGGCTCACCTGAAGATATTGATTTGCCAATTTATGGAACAATGGCTTCGCAATTTAATGATGTAGGAGTAAATGCTCTCTTTTTTGATATTACAAAAGTACTTAATATAAAAACTGATGAATTAGAATCATTAAAGCGCGATAAGGCACCTACGATAAAAAATAGAATTATTGCTCCAGAGCGATCGCTTTATTTGAGAGATATTGCTACTACTCTTAGACATTATAATCGCGACACCCTTTTAAATGGTGAAAAACTGCGTGACTACGAAGCACTTTTAATTACCTCTCAAATCTTAAAGGGAAATAAAGACATTGAAGTGAAACTTGCTGAAATTAAAAATACAATTCCGGTAGAAGTGTTTGCGGAATTAAAAACATTAGAAGAAACTATCGCAAAATATGAAGCTGGAACATTTTCTTATTTTGTTCGAGGTAAAGAAATAAAAGTAATCACAAAATATAAATCATTATCCCATAATGAAATCTCAAAAGTAGCCTATCCTAAATTTTATTCATTAACTGATAAATACCGATTTCTAAAAACTTCAAACCTTCCAGGTCATTTTCCTTTTGCAGCTGGAGTTTTCCCATTTAAACGTGCAGATGAAGATCCGAAAAGAATGTTCGCTGGAGAAGGTGGTCCGCTTAGAACCAATACACGTTTTCATTATCTTTCAAAAGATGATCAGGCAAAACGTCTGTCGACAGCTTTTGATTCAGTTACTTTATACGGAGAAGATCCAGATATTCGTCCTGACATCTTTGGGAAGATTGGTGAAGCGGGAGTTTCGATTGCAACATTAGATGATATGGAAGATCTCTATAGAGGCTTTAGTTTGATTGATCCGTTCACTTCTGTTTCAATGACCATAAATGGACCAGCTCCTATTATTCTTGCGATGTTTATGAATACCGCAATGAAACAGGTACTTAAAGGAGACGATTTTTGGAATCTTGAAAAACGAATCGAAGTCATGAAGCAAGTAAGAGGAACAGTACAGGCCGATATTCTTAAAGAAGACCAAGCACAAAACACGTGCATATTTTCATTGGAATTTGCATTGAAAATGATGGGAGATATTCAAGAACTTTTCTGTCTTCATAAAATTAAAAATTATTATTCAGTTTCTATTTCGGGATATCATATTGCAGAAGCGGGAGCTAATCCAATTTCTCAAATGGCATTTACACTCACCAATGGATTCACGTTTGTTGAATATTATTTAAGTCGTGGAATGGACATTAATGATTTTTGCCAGAACCTTTCATACTTTTTTTCAAATGGACTAGATCCGGAATATACTGTCATGGGAAGAGTCGCCCGTAAAATTTGGGCCGTTACCTTGAGAGATAAATACGGAGCAAATGAAAAATCACAACAGTTTAAATATCATGTTCAAACATCAGGACGTTCTTTACACGCCCAAGAAATTGACTTTAATGATATAAGAACAACGTTACAGGCATTCTTAGCACTTTCCGATAATTGTAATTCACTTCACACTAATGCTTACGATGAAGCCATAACAACTCCAACAGAGGAATCTGTAAGAAGAGCAATGGCGATTCAAATGATCATTAATCGTGAGTTTGGCATGAATAAAACGGACAATCCGCTCCAAGGTGCTTATATCGTCGAAGAATTAGCGACCATTGTAGAAGAACAAGTTCTGCGTGAGTTCGAAAATATTTCAGACAAAGGAGGCGTTCTTGGTGCGATGGAAAGTATGTACCAACGTTCTAAAATCCAAGAAGAGTCTCTATATTATGAAACTTTAAAAGACACCGGTGAATTCCCTATTATTGGAGTAAATACTTATATTGCTCCAAATATTAAAGAGCAAATGGCAAAAGAAATAGAAATCTCACGCTGTTCTGAAGATGAAAAAATGGAACAAATTACCCGTCTTAATAAATTTAAAGAACGAAATAAAAACAAAACGGCAGAAGCCTTGCAACGATTAAAAGTTGTCGCACTTACTAACGGAAATGTATTTGAAGAACTGCTTTTTACTGTTAACTATGCCAGCCTGGGTCAGATTACAAACCTTCTTTACGAAGTTGGTGGAAAATACAGAAGGAATATGTAAATGAAAAAAGCAGATTTATATACGCGAACTGGCGATCAAGGAACAACTGGATTAGTAGGAGGAACGCGCATAAAAAAAAGCGATCCTCGCATTCACCTATATGGAGAAGTTGATGAGTTGAATTCTCATATAGGGTTAGGCATTTCCTTTTTGCCAAAAGATTTTGAAAGTAATTTTCTTCATGAAATACAATCTTCACTTTTTGATTTAGGGAGTAACCTAGCATGCGAAAAAGAAAGACGTGCGCAGTTTAAATTACCTCAAATAAAAGAGATTTTTATTGAAAGATTAGAAAAAGAAATCGATCAAATGGATAATTCTTTGACGCCTCTAAAAACATTCATACTTCCAGGTGGAAGCCTTGAAGCTTCGGCTTTTCATATTTGTCGAACTGTTTGCAGAAGGGTAGAACGCCAGATGGTAGATTTTGAAGAACAACACCCAGGTGAAATTCCAGAAAGTGCTCTTCGTTTTATGAACAGATTGTCAGATTATTTTTTTATACTTGCTAGATTTGTTAATCACACGAAAAAGATAGAAGAAATTCATTGGATTCCAGTTAAGGAATAATAATTATTTTTTCTTTATCTTTTTATTGATATCAAGTTTTAGTAATTGTGTTGATCCGGAACTTTTTTCTTGTTCAATCAAACTTTCTTTTTTCCCGTTAACCCAATTTGATTTTGGAACATTCTTTTTTAAGTCTTTATTTAAAATGACTGAATTTTTATGATTAGCTCCATCCTCGTTCTCGGCAATCTTATCAAACTGTTGGGACTTGGTTCCTTTCGAGGCAGGCATAACAATCGTATTATCTTTGCTTGTGGCCAAACCTCTTCCGATTGCCAGTCGTTCCTTACTGTTAAGCCTCTTTTCATCTATAGTGATTACAGTATTGCCCAAGCGAATTTTTTCACTAACTTTGAACTGGATTTTTTGGATTTGACTATTGTTTAAGTAAGAGCCATTTGTAGATCCTAGGTCTGTATAAAAGACCTCTCCTCTAGCGTTAAGCTCAAATATTCCATGCTTACCACTCATTTGCTTATCATTAATTGTCAGGTCGCAATTGCTTGACCTTCCAAGTGTACATTTTCCTAAGAGTGGCATTTCAATAGTTTTCTCGTCATTAGTAGTTATAAATAAGACTATGGCCATAAATGTTACCTCTGTGAGTATTATAACTCACTACAGTTATTATTTATTATAACGGCAAAAACATGCTCCTTCATAAATAATATGGTAGTATGTATCAAGTTAATAGCTTACACAATTTACCTGAGAGAGTGCTATGGAACAAAATATTGTCAGTGTCACAGATAAGGCCCTTCAACACATCAGAGAGATCTATTCAAAAGAAAATAAAGGGATAGATATGGGGTTGCGTTTAGGTGTAACTGGAGGCGGATGTTCTGGTCTATCTTATAAAATCGAATTTTCTGAAAAAAAAGAAAAAGATAACATTCTTGATTTCGGTGATATTAAAATTTTAATTGACCCCAAATCATCCATTTACTTAAAAGGTGTAGAGCTGGATTTCAAAGATGGCTTAAATGGTAAAGGATTTGTTTTCAATAATCCCAACGCAAATAATACTTGCGGCTGTGGTGAATCTTTTTCTGTTTAAACAATAATGTCTCTATCATCAATCCGTTTTAATTTAAGCCAGATGCATTTAGAGGACTACTCACTGATTAAAGTGACAGGTACAGATCGTGAGTCTTTTTTTCAAGGCCAAGTTTCAAATGACTTCTCAATGCTTTCAAATTATGAAGGTCAACTGACAACAAGGTTAAATCGAGTAGGAAAATTACAATCCTTTTTTTTTATTGCAAAACTTCCTGAATATCTTTTCCTTCTTTGTCCTAAAAAATTAATAACCTCAGTTAAAGCTGATTTTGAAAAATTTATTGTTATGGACGATGTTGTTTTAGAATATATTGCTAGTGATTTATGGATCAGATTCAATGCATTTTTAGAAAACGATCAAGTAACTGGACCATACTTTAATTTTGATTTCTATGGAATAAATGCTCGTCTTGTTTTAGACAGACATCCCTCAATACAACTAACTGATGAGAATGAACTAGAAAATATCAGAGTTCTTAACGGTTGGCCGAAGTGGGGAGTAGATGTGAGCGACAATCAATTTATCAACGACAGCTACCTTAATGAGATAGCCATATCATATAAAAAAGGATGCTTCTTGGGTCAGGAAACTGCCGCCAAGATTGAAAATAATAGAGGAGCTGCTTATTATCCAGTTCTTTTAAAACTTGAATCAGTTGAGGATTTAAGCAAGTTTCAAAAAGCTGATTTTCAAATAAACCTAGAAGATGGTGAAAAAAAAGCAGGTACACTTCTATATCAGGTTCAAAATATAATCCAAGTATTATTGTTTCGAGACTTTCGAGTTGTAGGGCGAGAACTTAATTTAATTTTTGGTACGAAAAAAATACAAGCAATTGTAATGGAACTGCCATTTTACAAAAATTTTTTAAAGCCAGATATTGCCTTGGAGCTTTATCACGATGGAGTCGAAGCTTTTCAGAACAATGATCTTGTCGGGGCTTTAGAGTATATGAAAAGAGCTTTAGCTTTTGATCCAGGATTAGCAGATGCTTATGAATCGTTAGGGGTAATGCTTGGTCGAAATGAAAAATTTCAAGAAGCTATTGTATGGATGGATAAATTACTAACCGTTAATCCTCAGTCTGTAATGGCTCACACAAATAAATCTCTTTATTTAATGAGACTTGGGAAAATTGAAGAAGCTGAAGCTGAAAAAAGCTTGGCAACAGTTAAGTCTTTTGCTGTATTTGGGCAAGAAGCTAAAATGAAAAAACAATTAGTAGAAGAACAAAAAAAGAATGAAGAAGAAATTCTACGACGAGAAAAAATGTTTTTGCAGGTTTTAGAAATAGATGAAGAAGATACGATTGCACTTTATGGAATGGCTGATATTTTTTTCCAACGAAAAGAATTTCAAAGTGCCATAAAAAACCTTGAAAAGGTCATTGCTGTAGATTCAAAGTATTCAACTGCTTATTTACTTTTAGGAAAAGCCAGCGAAGCCGAAGGTGACTACGAGAAGGCGCAAAAGGCTTATCAGGCAGGCATCGTTGTGGCGTCTAAACGCGGCGACATGATGCCTGCTAACGAAATGCAGTCTAGGCTAAACCAACTTGTAATGAGTCCTAGCTTCAGCTAATTCTTTTTTTAAGGACATTAGGTCTTGATGCTTTATAGGGTCAAGTGCTTTAAGGCTTTCTAGTACCGTTACCGTATCTTTTTTATAAGCTAAAACCCGGTCATAAATCATATTGATTAATTGATTACCATCCTTGTTCACGCGTTTATTTTTAAAAGCGTGTTGAAGATCCGAACGGCAATATTCCAACATAAAATATTCTTCAAGAAATCTTTGTTTAATTTTACTTTTTTCTTCTTTAGTAAAAGGGAGTGTCTTCTTATCAGCGGCAATATCTAGGTTATAGAAAAGCTCTAAGGCCCAATAAAAAGTAAAGACAGCGTGATATATTCCTCGAATTGGTCTAAGTGCTTTTCTCCAAGGGGAAAAGTAAATTTTTTCGTCATCTTCATTAATCAAATCTTGGTTATTTAAAAAAGTGTTTAAATAATGGTGACCATTTTCATGAAGTAGATCATCCATCAAGTCTAGTTGATCACGGTCAAACATATTAATTGATGAAAAACCAGGAAGAGATTGCATTGAGTAGCTTACAATTCCTTTCTCATCGACAGGTACAATTGTATGAGTAAAACTTTTGAAAGTTGTATGAAGATGAGGTGCGATTTTTTTAATATTCGCTAGAGCTTTTGATATATTTTTTTTAAATTCTTCTAGTCTCTTTTCGCCAGATTCATTGTTTGGCAAAATAAAAAGATATAATTCATCAATGACTAAAGAAACGGGAGTAGCTTCTATTGCAAAACTGACTGCTTTTTCAGTAATCTCAAGTGAGAGTAGTTTTTTTTCAGGTGAAATAAAGCGCAAAGGGAGAGAGGGGAAAGTTTCAGGTGTCTTTTTAAGAATAACTCTTCGATGATCATCTCCAATATAGAATTTTTTCTCATAATCACCTAATTCTGGAATTGTTTGATACATTAGAGCATCATCAAATTCTTGCTGATATAAACTTATGTGAAGAACATAAAATGAAATAATTTGATTCTCTAATAAAGCTAATAAATTATTAGATGCCTCAATAACAGGGGCACCATCATTTAGAAAATTCAAAAAACTTTCAGCCAGTTCAGATTCATTCCAAAAGCTAAAAAGTTCATCCTCAATTTCTGTTAATTCATCAGCGTCTATATCATCTTCAAGCAAAAGCTCTTCATGAAGTTGGATAATATAAACAATATTATCAACTAGGTTTAACCAGTAAAATTTAAGTGGCGAATAAATATCTAAACATTCGTCTTGAAGTATGTCAGATAGCTGATCTAAAAAATCAATGTCAACTACATCAGTAGTAAAGCCGCGTTTGAAATCATCACGTAGATCTTCGATGAAATCACGGTAGCTTTTTTCAACATCTTTTTTGAGTTTATTGTGAAAATCTTTGGAAAATAACTGCTCTTTCATGGAAGATCCTTTTAGAAATATCGAGAATGATTAAATGGATAAGATTGGATTTGGTGATATCTAAAAAATGGCTGGGAAGGAGGGGATCGAACCCACGACCAATAGATTAACAGTCTACTGCGCTACCACTGCGCCACTTCCCAACAAATCATAGAAATAAGTCTTTAAGTTATAAAAATTTAAGGCCTGAATGTCTAGTGCTTTTTTGGCATTTCAAAGACTTTTGATGATAATGATTTTAATGAGTTCAAACCAATGCTTATGAACTGATCCGGAACCCGCGAAACTAGCACTTTAGTCCCTGAAATAAGGAAGTTCTTTAGGCGAATCCTAATCTTAAGACTAGTTGATACTTTTACTCAAGTTTTATCAGCATGAGCCGATGAGACCTGAGTATGGCAATTCAAAACTTTCTTATTATGAATCTCTTACGACTGATAACACCTGAAGAAATCGGGGATATCGCGACTAAGCACAACGGAGGAAAATTTCTTTCCCTCACAGATTTAGTAAGCGAGAGAGTAGATCATAAAATTTATAGAGATTTTTCAAGTCCGGATTCTATGGACGAGATTCACGATGCTCATAATCTTTCTACACAAGCAAAAATATTACCATTTAAAAAACCGATGTTTGAAGATGAAGAAGTTAGAGAAAAGAATGATGAGGTTTCTTCATTAAATGATATGGCAAATGCCACTATAGAGACTAATAGTGATAGTAAAAAACTACATGTAGAAGTTATTGAACATAAAGAAAACGAAAACATGTCCTCATTTATTTTAATTGAAAAAGCTCGCCTAAAAAGATCTCAGCAAATTTTAAAACAAAAAGAAATTATTGATTTATATCAAAAAAATTCAAATGTTGATGTTGAACAAATTAAAGGTAGTAATAATAATTTAGCACTCGCCCGTGAGGCAGGTGTATTAGTCAACAAGAAGCAATACTAATGAAGAATTGGTTGTATATTCCATTTCTCATATTGATGGCAGTGACTTACTCTAGAGTTTCAGAAAACTTTTCAGAAATTTCGGAAGTATCAATTAAGCAAATGTCGAGAGGTCCAGCATCAGTTGAAATTATTCAAGAAGAATGCATAGACCTTCCAGCACGCTTCAATCCACACTTTAATTCAAATATGTGCAATTAGAATTATAAATCTAAGCCAATGATTGATTTAATATCATCTGGCTCATCAGATAAAACTTCTAAACTCGCCATTTGATAAACACAAGCATCAATGGTCGTTAAAGCAGCAGGACGATAGTTTCCTGAATTCTTAACACCGCCGAATGGCAACTTGGCCGATGCCCCAACAGTTGAGCGGTTAAAATTAATAAGTCCGGAATCAATTTCCTCGACACACAATTTATAGATATTTATGTCTTTCGTAAAAATAGAAGCCGCTAGGCCATACTCTGTCGCATTAGCAATTTTGATCGCTTCATCGATTGTATCATAAGGAATAAAAGTTACATTTGGTCCAAAGATTTCACTATGTAAAAACATACTGTCGTTATTCCATCTTTCAGCTAAATGAATTGATGGAGAAACGTAATGTCCTTTTTTAGATTTTTCAATGTGCTTTCCACGCATGATCTCTTGAATGCCTTCGCGTTTTGCCATTCCCATGAATAGTAAATAAGAATCAACCGCCCCTTGGTCGACTAGAGGTCCCATGAATGGTTCACGTACATATTCTACTGGATGATCAATAATAATTTTTTTTGCCATCTCGTGAAAACGGGTGATAAATTCTTCGTGAATATCTCTATGGATGGCAACGATAGAAGTGGATGTACAACGTTGTCCCGTTGTAAGAAAGCATGCTTTTAATAATTCTTGAAGAGCATGATCTGTATTGGCATCTTTGTGGAGAATTGTGGTGTTTTTTCCACCAAGCTCAAGTGAAACTAATTTTGATAAGTCATGATGAGTAATATCTAAAATCTTTTTTCCAACTTCTTTTGAACCAGTAAAGAAAACACCTTTCAGAGATTTTTCTTTTAAAAGTCGTCTCGCTACCTCGCCATCACCTTGAATTAGGTTAATAACACCGCTTGGAAAACCAGCAGAATGAAAACATTCGATAAGCAGTTGAGCAGAGTAGCAAGTCTTTTCAGAAGGTTTGAAAACGATAGAATTTCCAGCGGCTAAAGCACTTAAAATTTGTCCGTTGGCGAGATGGCATGGGAAATTAAATGGGCCAATAATTAATGATGGGCCAATTGGCTTATAGTAAACATGACCATTTGTATTTGGCATGATGTTTTCAATATCTTTATTGGTGATCCTAGCAAGTGAATCTTCAATTGTGACATTAACTTTTGCAATTACAGATGCAGCTTCTGTTTTTGCTTCCCAGAGAGGCTTTCCTGTCTCGTAAGCTATAGCTAAAGCTATTTCCTCTTTTCGTTTTGCAACTTCTTCTTGATAGTTTTTAAGAAATTTTTTTCTTTCTTGTGGCGAAAGTTTTCTCCAGGTTTTGAATCCAGCATTGGCAGATTCAACTACTCGTTCAACATCTCTATAATCTACTGGTGCTTCCCATAGTTGGAGAGAAAGGTCAGCAGGACAAAATCGTTTAATAATATTTTCGACAGCATGAGGACCTGTCGTTGGAGGGAGATGAAAAGAGTTGTTAAAGTAGTTTCCTAAAATTTTAAATTTCATATGTCACCTGCGTGTTTTTATAAGTTAGTTGCGAATGTCTTAAAATCTTCTAACAATCCTAAAATTTTGGCTTCTTCCGGATCAATGATAAAACGAGAATTCGTACCTTTATTGAGATTGCCAGTTATAAAAGCGGCTTTAAATCCACCATCTGTAGTAGGAAGGCTGGCAAGAATACTTGTTTTATCACTTTTAATAATTGAGTCGCGAATAAGCACTTCACACTCAAACATTTCTTTGATGGGTTTGATGTCTTTCATATTTGCACGATAATGAGGCCCACCGTCAAACGGATCTACTTCATTTGTATATTTAAAACCTATACTCTCTAACATTTTTTTAACAGGAATTGTCTCTTCCCCAACTTTTCCAACTGCATTCCTTGCTTCGATTGGAAGTAGTGTTAGGTAAATAGTATCAGCCGGAAAAAGATTAAGAATAAATTCCTTATTGCTTCGTGAAAGGATATCAGCATCATGATACTCCATATTCAAGAATCGTCTGCCAATCGCTTCCCATAATGGGGCATGCCCTTCGCTGTCAAACGGAGGCATTAGTTCTGAATGGATATTTTCCTTGAATCGTTTTTTATTCATTCCCATGTATAGAAAGCGAACATATGAGAGTTGCTTTCCAAGTCTTTTTTCACTTTTTCTAAATTCTGGATCGAGAATTAGTCCACCAATTTCTGTCGGACCATTAGTATCGAGACCAAGCTTCAAAGTGCCGTGGATAAAACCCGTATTAAGTGTTCTGGAAAATTTATTCTCTTGAGAAACAGAAAAATAATAATGTGGTTCATCTTCAGTGCCATGTTGAGCATGGATCATGGAAGCACCAATGATTCTTTTAGCTTTTACATCTTCTAAAACAAACAAATAAAAATTTTCCCAAAGATGTTTGGAAGGTTTGGTGAAAGCCTTTATAGAACTTTCAATTTTAGATTCAATAATATGACGATCAGGAGGCAAATTGATAAATAACATCAACTGACTGAGTTCGTAAAGATCATCAAGGTCGGCTAAACTAGCTGATCTGAGGGTATACATATATTTCCTATATTATTTCAAGAATAGTTTTCTCTAAAATAGAGAAAATTTCTTGAATGTGTTCGTCCAGTAAAGATAAAGGTAATAAAAAACGTACGCGTGTAGGTTCTTTCCCTGCAGAGAAAGTTATTATGCCATTCTCAAAAAGCAGTTTCATAAATTTATTAGTAACATCGTTAGAAGCGTCTCCAACTTCAAACGAGAGCATTGTACCAACTCCACCATAGTAAGGAATTTTTCCCTTGCAACTTCCTTCCGCTAATTTTTTAAATTGAGCAATAAACTTTTCTTCGATCTCTTTAATTCTTCCATTTTCGCCGTAAAAATTTCCATCTGTCAGGTAACGAACAATAGCTTTACCTGCATTCATAGAGGCAACAGAGCCATTAAAGGTTCCGGCAATTAATCCTGGTTTTGGATTTAATTCCTCAGTGTAAAATGTCCCACACGCCTGAAGAACTTTTCCAACAGTGACAATGTCTACGTATTCATCAAGACCAAACATCTGATAAGCAAATAATTGGTGAGTTCTGGCAAATGATTGAACTTCATCGATCCATATATAAATGCCTTTATTTTTAGCCCATTTGAAAATGCCTTCGTAATATTCTTTTGTTCCAAAAATAAAACCAGCTTCACCTTGAATAAGTTCTATCGTAAGAGCGCAGTATGTATTTCCATTTTTTTCAATTAATTTATCTAGTGCTTCAAGTGTATTTTTTAGAGCGTTTTCAGGATCTTTATAATTATAATGGGGAACATGATCCACTTGAATTGAGTTTGGCATTCCTTCTCTGTAAGAAGGATTATAAGTTACATCTTGCATGGCAATTGAACGACCAGCAAATGATTTTTGAAAAGCAATTAGTCGATAATTCGGAGCCTTTTTCTGCCATAAGATTTTTAAAGCAGTGTCATTTGAAAAAGATCCAGAACAAGAAAACCAAAAATGTCTCATATGAGATTTTTTCACAGTTTCAATAAGCGTTTTACTTAATTCATATGGTTCTTGATAAGACAAAAGATTACCTGTCATCATAGTGTCGGATGTAGCAGCTTCTAAGTTGGCTTTAATATAGATTGGATGTGAGTGACCTAAGAGATTTACTCCAATTCCATTAATTAGATCGTATTTAATAGAGCCATCTATCATTTCTACAAATGGTCCATGCCCTCTGCCTGATGCCATGAAAGCATAAAAAAATCCTCGGCCTTTTAATTGTTCGTATTCTTTTAATTTTGTTACCAACAATTCTTTTTTATCTTCATCTGCAGGTTTAATGTGATCAAATTTTTGCTGTTCGATGAGAATGGCGGAAAACAGTTTATTAAAATGCTCTTGAATCTCAGTTGATTGAACTCCAATGGCCATAAAAAATTCCTTTCAATTTAATGAGTGATGAAACGAGGATGCTTTTTCTCGCTTGCAAACTACTTGCTATGGGCGATAATTAATTTATGAAAAATTCTAACACATTAACAACTGCAAAGTCACCTCACGTAAATGAACAGAAAGTAATTGAAGCCTCTTCAAGTTCGGCTTTTGATGAGCTGTATCTAAAAAAAGATTATAAGGGTGCTGCAAACTATTTATTACAAAATAAGCAACAATTAAACTCAGGTATTTTCCATTATAATCTCGGAACAGTTTATTCAAAAATGGGAGATTTTCCTGCTGCACGCTTTCATTTAGAAAAGGCGATAAAGGAAGGTTATATTAATTCCTCGTCACTTAATAATCTTACTTACGTCAAAGCACAATTGCAGGTTGACGATATTACCTCCTCAACTGAGCTTCCTGACCAATTGATGAATACTGCATTAACCATACCACCTGCAGCATATTTTTCAATTTCATTAATCTTGCTTTTGCTTGGGATTTCTTTATTAAAGTCAAAAAAATTAATAAAAAAAACAAGTATTGTTTTTTTTATAGTTCTTATCGTTGCGCCTGTTTTGTTTTCACAAAGGTATCTAGATAAAATAAATTATGCTGTAGCATTCAAAGACGTGCCTATTTACGAAGGACCTTCCAAAATTTTTACAGAAAAAGGCAAAGTTAGGGCCGGTTCAAAAATCATACTAGGCGAATATAAAGAAGGTTGGTTTTACATAAAATTTCCCATTTCTCTTGCGGGATGGATTAGCAAAGATCAATTAGGCCTCTATTAGTCAGGAGATTCAAAAATGGTTTCGTCATATGAAAAAGAAATAAAAGAAGCTGGCGCCAATAAATTAGAACTGACAAAGAAAATAGATTTCTCCATGATGAAATACTTGTGGATGGCAAATCCATTGAGCGGAGCCAGAAAAGATTCGATTCCAAAGTTTTTAAGAAATGTCGAACTTTTAAAAAACTTTTCTGATAACGAGCTACGCATTCTTGCTAAATACTTACACAACAGAAAATTTGCTGAAGGAGAGGTGGTATTTCGCGCTGGAGAAATAGGAATAGGTTTTTATTTTATTTTCTCTGGAACTATTGAACTAAGTCATGATGACTTAGATAGCGAAGTAAATAGTGAAAAGTTTTTAGTTTTAGAAGAATTTAGTTATTTTGGCGAATTGGCTTTGCTTCAAGAAGGCAATCAAAGAACTGCAACAGCGCTTGCAAGAAATAAATGCGAACTGGTTGGGATTTTTAAACCAGATCTTGATAATTTAATCGTTAGACACCCAATTATTGCAGCAAAATTAATTCAATCAATATCAATTGCTTTAGCTGATAGACTGTACTTCCTTACTAACGAAGCCAGCAAAATGTATAAAAGAATTAAACAACTGGAAGCTAAATGATTCTTAGTAATCGCAAGAACATTACGAAAATTCAGCTCATCTTTTTTATTTCAATAATTGTTCTTTTTTGTTCGTTGGTTCTAGCATTGCCAAGAATCTCGATTCCACTTTCATTGGCTTATATTTTATCCTTGGCTTTAACTCCAATTGTAAATTCTTTAATGGCTCTAAGAATTTCTAAGACTATGTCCACCGTATTAATTTTTGTTATTTTAGCCATACTGATCGGATGGCCTCTCGTGAAAATTATTCCAATGCTTTCCAATGAGTCGCAAAATATTCAAAATATAATACCAAAAATTGAAAACTATGTGATTTTACAGTTTCAGTATGTGAGAGAATTTGTAAAGCTTAAAACAGGTCATGAAATAGGCGATGCATATGTCTATCAAGGATTAACCGAATTACAAAATTGGTCTTCTGGAATAGTCGTGAGAATTCCAAATTACTTGGCGAATTTGATGGAGTGGATATTTCTTGTTCCCTTTTTTACTTTTTTCATTATTCGGGATTCGGACTCCTTTAAAAAAACGCTATTAAGCTTTACTCCTAATATGATTTTCGAACGATTTTATTACGTCATACACGTATTCAATCGCCAGTTGGGAAATTATTTTTTTGCTAAATTTGTTGAAGCAGTTATTGTTGGGGGAATTATCACAACAGGCCTGCTTTTGATGGATATTAAATTTGCGGTGATTTTAGGTTTTATCGCGGGTCTTACAAATATTGTACCTTACGTCGGACCATTTATAGGAATCATTCCTGCCATTGTATTTGGCATGTTGGAATACGGTATGACTTCGCCTACCATGGGCGCCATTCTTATATTGTATGCAGTCGCAAATGTTGTTGATATTTTCTTTGTTTTTCCTTTTCTCGTTTCTAAAATTGTTAACCTTCACCCAATGATAGTTGCTGTCAGTGTAATCGTCGGATCCCATTATTTGGGAATTACCGGGATGGTAATATCTATTCCAGTAGTTGCCGCAATCAAACTTATTATTACAGAAATTTACAATGAAATTTACACTGAACGCTCCAAGTGATACGATTCCTTTTAAAGGCTTAATCATCTGGAGTTTTCATTGAGAATTTTGAAGTTATTGGTATTATCTTTTTCACTTATCATTATTTCTTGTGCGACAAAAAGACCGACCGGAAGTACTGAAGCTGAAGTTCTTTTCAAAGAAGCAAAAGACTTAATTGGTAAATCTCGCTACATCCAGGCAACGGAAAAACTCAATTCAATCCGTTCACAATACCCATATAGTTTCTACGCAACACATGCAGAACTATTGCAAGCTGATATTTTATTTTCTCAAGAAAATTATGCTGAAGCCGCTTCAGCTTATATTTTATTCCGTGATTTTCACCCTAAATTTAGCGAACTTGGTTACGTAATATTTAGAATTTCAGAATCATTTTATCGCCAACTACCTTCCACTTTTGACCGCGATCTCTCTGCGGGACTTGAAGCGATTAAATACTATAATGAATTGATTCAAAATTATCCTAATACCGAGTACGTAAAAGAAGCTCAGTCAAGAATCAATCAAATTGAAGAAATGGTAGAGAGAAAAGAAATCTATATTGCAGATTTTTATTTTAAAACGAAAGACTACGAGGCAGCCAAAGCTCGTTATGAAGATGTTTTAAAAACATTAAAAAATAAAAACGAAAAACTGCGAATTCTAACTCGAATTGATGAAGCAGCAACACACATTACTCACTGAGGTTTATATGTATACTTCAAACAATGAGCAGTTATTAAAATCAGCTCGCGAATGTTTCGAAAAACTTGAGTATAAAAAAACGCAAGTGATTCTTAACGAAATTATTGAATCAGATGATCACAATGTTGATGCTTTCTTTCTTCTAGCTAATATTTTTCACATTAATGGTGAAATTGGTAAGGCAATTAAAGCTTTCAATAAGGTTTTGACCCTTAATCCAGAGCACACAGATGCAGCTATTAGCTTGTCGGTTCTATACAACGATATTGGACAATACGAAGACGCTCGCAAGGTCTTTGAAACAGCCAATGAAAGAGTGAAAGGCAAGAGCAAGGGCTCTGGGCTTTTAGAAGATAAACATATCAACAAAAAATTTGCTTCTAAACATTACGAAATTGCGGATCTATATCTTTCATATAACAGATATGATGAGGCGCTTTTCGAATACAATAAAGTTATTGCACTTGATTCTGAAAACTTAGAAGCAAAAATTAAGATTGCAAAAGTTTATGCCAAAAAAGGATTTATTGCTAAAGCGATAGAGGAGCTTCGGACTTTGAAGAATGAAGAGCCTGCTTATGCGCCAGCTCGTATTGCACTAGGTGTTCTTCATTACGGGAATGGTAATATCTTAGAAGCTCAAACTGAGTGGGAAAAGGTTCTTTTGAGGGATCCATTTCACGCTGAAGCAAGTATGTATTTAAATCTTTCTAGAACTGCCACTGAAACAAACTTTAGAACACTTTAAAAAATTCCATTTTAAATAAAAAAAAAGCCCTCTAAAAGAGGGCTTTTTTTTATTGATATTTTTTTAATTAGTTTGCTTCAGGCGAGTTCTTGTTAGCTGTAGTGCTTTGAACAAGATTAGCGTGTACAACTGTTGTGCTTTGTTCTTTGTTAACTGGAGCAACATTGGTTCTTTTAGAATCATCTGATGTGTAATTAACAATATATTTTTTTAGATCCATATACATTTTGAAACGTACTTCTAGTTTTGAATCTTGAAGTACGATCTGTCTTGCATTCTTCGTTTTGTTATTGATTATGATCGGAGCTTTTAAGTTGGCCGACATTTCAGTAACGTTTTGAGGAATTGTAAGTACAGTATACACACTAGCATTTTGTAAATTTTCTAAGCTTAAGCTGTTAAGCTCAACTGGAAGAAGTTTTACCATGTAGTTAGGTTGGAAGATTTTTGGTTCGATAATTGGAAACGCTGTTCCAGCATCATCGATTGATTGTAACCAAAGAATTAAAGTCTGATCACCTGGATCGACGATAAAGAATTTCTTCAGATTTTCAAAACCGAGTAAACCTTCTGTAAACTCAATTATGTCTTTTTTGTCGACTTCAAGTTCGCCAAATCTAGTTGTAGTAATTTTCACTCTAGGCCTCCGTTGAGCAAAAAGATCGAATACCCGACCTCTGTCAACGATTTTAGCAGTCATAGGGGCAATAGTGCAAGCAGGAAATTACTTCTTGTTTAACTCATTGGCCAAATTTGTAATGGAGCTTAAATCAGCTTGGGCAGCTTCAGTGTTTTGGTCTTGAATCGCCTTGTAAACTTCTTCCCGATGGATTTTAGTTTCAGGTGGCGCCTTAATACCTAAACGTACTTGCTTACCTTTTATTTGAACAACGACTATCTTAATATGGTCGTCAATCGCGATGCTTTCGCCGAGCTTCCTTGTCAAAACCAGCATAACTAAACCTCAAAATCGCATATGGTCAGAACTTTCATGATCAGACCCGCAGTGCTTCATATATTATTCATATGACTAAAATGCAAGAAAAAACTATATTATTTTTAACTTTAAGCACGGCGCGCAATTGAGGTGTTTAAAAAAGACGGTTATTTAGCGGTGTAAAAAATCCATTAATGTTTGATTCATTACGCCTTGGGTAGACTGATAAGTCGTTTTTAAAACGGCTTGTTGCTTAGTAATATCAGAAAAAAGTTCGGAAACATCGGCATCAAGAAGTGAACTTTTTCGAGAAGTGTGATCAATGTTTTCGCTCTCTAATGTGGACTTAGAGGTTTCGACAGAATTAGTGATTGATCCAATTCGAGTCCGCAAAGTAATTAGACGAGAAATACTGGTATCAAATTTTTCAAGAAGACCTTGAATCATTTGTGGATCATTATTTTCCAGTGCAGATGTCAGAGCTTGTAGTTGAGAAAAAATATTATCACGAGTTTTGAAAGGAGAGCCTTCTTTGTCAGAGGGTTCTTCGCCTTCAGTTGAAGCAAGTTCGCGGCTTAGTTTAGTGATTGCACTTTTATCAAATTGTTCAAATTTTTGAAGAGGACTTTCAATGCTACTACTGTCGTCTGTACTAAAGAATACTTCTTCACCTGTCAGGTTAACTGGAACAAAGAAGTTTCTAGAAACTTCCAAGCTTATATGTCCAGCGTCGCCTTTATAAGTTCCATTTGAATCAAAGGGAACTGTAAGGGTATTAGTGCCTGCAAAAATATTTTTCAGTCCAACTTTCTTATTAGAAATGGCAAGAGACTGGTTGTAGAGCTGTTGGACTTCATTGGCGACGTTTTTTCTAACATCAGCATTGAAGAAGTCAGAAGATTGAGCAATGGCAATTTCTTTGGCTTTAGAAACGAGATCTGTAAGTTCTTCCAGCGATTTTTCCGTCACATTTAAGTTCAACAAGGCAAAGTCAGAATTTTTTAAATATTGAATATTATCATTGGTTGATGAGGTCAAGGCCATAGCTTCAACGTTGCTGACAGGATTGTCAGAAGGCTTGCTGATTGTCTTCAGCGTAGAGCCTTTCATTTGCAAATCTTCCATTTTCGCTTTCGTTCTATTGAGAGCGTATTTAAGAGATGCAGTTGAACTATTTTCAGAAACTCTTGTCATCTTCTAGTTACCTTTTGAGTTCTAATACAGTTTTAAACATTTCATCCGCAGCTTGCATCATTTTTGCTGATGCTTCGTAAGCATGTTGAAAACGAACCATGTTGGCAGTTTCTTCGTCGATAGAAACACCAGTTAATCGTTCGCGAATACTATTTGCTTGAGCTAAAAGTCCATTTGATTGTTCAGCATCGAGACGAGCTTTTCCGGTCTCAATACCGATATTACCAATAGTCTGTAAGTATTTTTCTTCAAGCGTAACGGAATCTTCACCCGCTATTCTTTCGTGTTGTAGTTTGGAAATGGCAATGGCAACCCTATTGTCTCCTGGAGCATTTGGAGAAAGGGCCGCTGAAATATTACCCAAGTCTGCTTTGACGGCATCTGATAAATCGATAAGTTCGGAAGCACCTTCTTTAACAAGTGGCTGTGTAAAAAAATCTAGACCGGTGGTAAGACCTTTAGCGTCCATCTTATTTGGAGTTCCGTCGGGCCCAAGTGTGATTGGACGATTTACAAACCCTTGTCGGTGGATAGAGTTTACCGATGTGGTGAATTGGAAGGCAATTCCGTCCATTTCTTCTTGGAGCTTTTTTAAATCTTCATTGCGAACCTTAATGACAGCAGAGAGTGTTCCGCCTTGAAATTTGTCAGTTATAGGCTGTGAAGGACGATCTTTTAAAACGACTTCAACTGAACCGTTCATATTATTAGAAGAGTTTGCTTTATTTTTTGAAACAACGGCCAGTTCTTGAATATGGAGGCCAGTTACCAAAGTACCGATCCCTTGAGCGGTAATAACAAATCGACCTTTTTCATCTGAGTAAGTATGAATTTTAAAATGTTCAGATAGATTTTTTAAGGCCACATCGCGCTGATCGCGAAGATCTCCCGATTCACCTTGCTGAGCTTCGATATTGGCAATTTTTCCGTTTAAATCTGCAACGTGAGTAAGTATTTGGTTTATGTCACTTACTGAAGTTCCAATTTTTCTATCAATATTTCCAGCTTGCAAATTTAGTGTCTCGCGAATTCGACGAAAATCTCTAACACATAAATCTGCATTGTCGCGAACCACTGAACGAATCGTTTCATTTTCAGGTTGATTGGCCAGTTCTCTAAATGAGTTAAAAAATTTATTTAAAATTTGGTTAAGTCCTTCAGAATCAACTTCGTTAAAGATACCTTCGATTTGATCAAGGTGTTCCGAACGAGCATCGAAAAATTTACTTGAAGATACGGCTGTGTTTAATCTCTTATCAATAAATTCGTCGTTAACACGATTTATTCCGTCTACCTTAACTCCGGTTCCTTGAATGAATCCACCTGTAGAAATAGGAATAGACGTCGATTGTATGACTTTTTGACGAGAGTATCCTTCCGTGTTGACGTTAGAAAGGTTATGACCTGTAACTTCTAGCGCTTTCTTTGAAGCAAAGAGACCAGATTTACCAATTCCTAATAAGTCAGCCACGTCTCGCTCCTAGTTATGTGCTCGAGCTTAAAGCGGAACCCTTCGAAGTATAGGTCGAATAATTTTTCTTCCCTGTTGCTTCGATTCGGATTTGCTTAAGTGAGAGTAGTGCTTTGTTGATAAAAAGTTGATTACGCTTATTTTGAGCCTGAATTTTTTCGATAATATCAATCAAAAGAGCGTTGAAACGAAATAGATGTTTCTGTTTGCTTTCAACTTCGTAAGATTTCATAACCTCTAAAAGTTTAGAGACACTATCGATTTCTTTTCCTGGTAATATTGAATTGAGTTCTTTGATCAGTTCGCGACGAACGGTTTCGAGAGCGCTGATTTTTAGAATGATATTGTTTTTCTCGACAAGTTTTTCTTCAAGAAGTGAGAGTTCACTGCTTAATAATAGTGAATATTCATCGCATGTAACATTGAAAAGCTCGTTGTGTTCTTCGCACAAACGTTTCCACAAATCTGTTACTTCGAAATAAAGTATTGCTAATTTTTCATTCATCCGAGCTCCATCCTAGATCTCAAGAAATGGCGATCTAGAACTCTTGTTCCATGATCTTATCGCTGAGCCCATCGAGATCAATTTTATAAGAACCATCAGCGATTTGAGCTTTCAATCGTGCGATCTTATCAGTGTTATCGATATCCGGAGCAGCATCAGCTACTTTTTTAATACGGGCAAAATCTTTGATTGCATCTGCAATATCTACTTTTGAATCTGATTTAGAAAATGCTTCTAATTCATTTTTTCTAGTTTCAGAATTTCTTTTTAAACCTGCCGGTCCAACTTTTCCACTCTCGTGAGCTTCTTTTTTGTTAGGCATGAAAATAGATCTTGAAGAGGTACTATCGACTGCGCTCATGGCAAGCCTCCTTCTGAGTTCTGTCCGGCAATAGTCTTGTTACCAGACACCGAGGTAGAATCATTCTTCCCCATTTCAATTATATCAGTTTTCTTCTCAAGTTTGTAGCTAGGCAAATTGTGGTGAATTAAATTAGCTTGGGCTTCATATTGTTTGAGGGCCATATCGTTGCGCATTCGCTTTGGATATATTTGGTCCAGGATGACATTTTGGAGTCCAAGATTATTTTGTTTAGCCATCATTTTGGCCCTTTCAGTAGTCTGAAGCGATTTATAATAATCCATTCCAGAATCTTCGCCAGGCGTTTCATCGACTGTTTGATTCATTTGCTTCACCATTGTTTCAGCAAATTGAGTTTCCATGGCCTCTGCGACTTCTTGATATTGTTTTGGAATATATTTTCTATCATCAATAGATTTATACTCAAGCGATTTTGCCTGCTGAGTTTTTGTAGCAATTCCTCGATTGGTATCGACTGTGGGAACACTCATTAGAACTCTTCCTAAGTTTTGAGTAGGTAGTCCCATTCATTGAGACTTTTTAAAATTTTAACACAAAAATTTTATCAAAAGCTAGCTATAAAAAATACATAACTAAATTACTTCGATATCGCCAACTAAAGCACCATCTCTCTTAAGTGTCTGAAAGATTGAGATTAAATCTTCAGGAGCTACACCAAAAGCATTTAAGCTTTTTACAAGCTCATTAAGAGTAGTTCCTTTTTCCATAAAATAAACAGTGTTGGGCTTTCCACCTTTGTCTCCACCGTCGCCTTTTACTTCAATTGTCAGGTCTGCATGGCTTATGGCTACAGGTGAAACTGTCACGTCTCCACCAGCTACAATTGTTCCTGTTCTTTCATTGATAACAATTTTTGCAGCACTGTCAGGGTTAACTTTAAAGTTTTCGATGATCGCCATTAACTGCACTATGTTTCTTTCATACTGAGCAGGAACAACTAAATCTATAGTTGTTGAATCTTTTGCTGAAGCAAATTTACCGCCAAGTTCTTCGTTAATAACTTTTTCAATACGAGCAGCAGTTGTGAAGTCAGGATTGTTTAAACTTAAACGAAGTGAGTTTTTCTTTTCAAATTCAGTGACTACTTCTTTTTCAACGGTCGCTCCACCGGGAATTGTTCCAGTGGTTGCAAACTTAGCACCTTTTTTTAATCCACCGATAGACATTGGTCCAGCAGCTACGGCGTAAATATTTCCGTCACCTCCCTTTAGGGGAGTGACTAATAAAGTACCACCGGCAAGCGAAGAGGCGTCTCCTATCGAAGAAATCACCAGGTCAATTTTTTGTCCTACACGAGCGAATGCAGGAAGTTTTGCCGTGACAACAACAGCGGCAACATTTTTAGAAGTAATTTCAGTCTTAGGATTGAGTCCTAATTTCTCAAACATTTTTTTCAAGGAAGTGTTGGTGATTTCCCCACCAGCATCTCCAGTTCCATTTAAGCCGATTACTAAGCCGTAACCCAGAATGGGATTCTCTCTTACACCCTTTACTGACACCAAGTCTTTTAATCTGCTTGGAGCAGAGTAGGCGGTAGTCGTAAGGAGTAGCGATAGAGTTAAAAGAGTTTTCTTCATATATTCCTTTATCTAACAACTGTTACATTTGATTCCAAGATTGCATCAGAGCTAACGGTATCGTTTTCTCCAATATCCTTTCTTGAAACGAGTGCTTGCACTTCAACCATGCGTTTTCTATTTTTAAAAAGAACATTTTTGCGACCTTTGATTAAAAGGTGTTCTCGGTTAATCTCTTCAACGACTACCCCTGATATTTTATCCTGGGCACTGTCGCCGCCCGCAGTGTCAGCAGCAGCTTCTTTTTTTTCCGGAGTAGGTTTATCAGAGGTCGTAGGAGTTTTTGGATCTCCTGTTTTTGCAGCTTCAGAACTCGCTTTTGCATCATATGGGTTATCTGGAAAAGCTTTTTTTAATTCCATTGTGATTTCATTTTTTAAACGAGGAAGTACGTTGATTTGTACTATGTCACCAGAATTTTTATTTTTATTATTAGAAAATAAAAATGCATTTGGATCGCTTCCTGCCCATAAACTGCCATCGCTTCCTTTGTCAGTAAGGTCACTTGCCGTGTATCGTTTAACCGCTTCCTTTTCACCTTTGTATTGGCGTTTAACTCCTGGAGATACAGACTTTTCGTTACCAGTAGTAACTGTGCGATCAGTGCGATTATATTCAGAGGATGTTTTGCGTTTTGGATGGCGGTATTGTTCGAAACCATCAGTAGGAATATCGACTTCACTGTTTTGTCGATCTTGTTGCTCAAAGTCTTTATAAATCGTATTCATATAAGATGAACATGATGTTAAAAGAAAAGAAATCGCACCTAAGATAAAAAAAGATTTCATTTTCATAATTCGATTACCACTTTGTTGTAGTCTACAACTTTTCCAGCAATTATTTTGTTGTTATTGGGATTTCTAAGTTCAATCACTTCGCCGAACATTGCTGAACGAACAGGCATCGCTGTTCTTTGAAGGTTAATGTTTTGATTTTTGAGAGTCACTGTAACCGGTGTTCCAAAGTTAATTAGATTAACAGCTTGTAGATCGAGATTAGAAACAGCTGAGCCTTGAAGTATGTTTTTGTTGGCTTTGTAAAAATGAATATTATTAAGAGTCGTTAATACATTGTCTGGATTACCAGAGAAAATCTCATCAGCATAAAAATCTTCTATTTCAAGATGTTTTTGTTGGAAACTTAAACTTCTTTTAGCTTTAAAAACTTTAATTTTCGCCAAAATTTTAGATGAAAACCAAAGTGTTCTTGTGGAACTTTGTAAAGGGTTAGAGATATCGATTTTAATATTTTTTTCACCAAAACTATTACAACTTTCACAGTTGGCCTTAATCTGCTCCCCCTCAATTAAACCTAGGGTTTTAATTCCATTGAGTGACTTTGAATCGAGAAAGTAAAGATTGGAATCGTTAGTTAGTTGATCCCTTAATGTCGAATTCAATTCCATCAAAGTTAGCTTGCGTGGAGTGATTTCAACTGTAATTGAAGTAAAATCTTTTGATAATTCGCGCTTTAAAAAATCAGCACCAACTGTTCCATTTGAACTTGAAATTAATTGCGAAATTTTATTAGTAACAGCAGTATCACAATTAGTCTTATGAACAATATCGTTGCTGTTTAAAATTTGATTGCTTTCCAGTCGATATACTTTAGAAAACAATTCTATAGAACAAGTACTCGCAGGAATTGTTTCAGCTGCAGTTTCAGCAGAAACCTTTAATGAAAGAAGAAGAAAAAAGAATAGTGTTTTGTTCATCATTTTTATTTTTTTTATCTATCTTATATTGTTTATTGTTTGCATCATTTGATCTGCAACACCCATAACTTTTGAGTTCATTTCGTAAGCTCTTTGAGCGCGTATTAAGTCAGTCATTTCAGCCATTGGGCTTACGTTAGAAGCTTCTAGTGCACCTTGCGTTATTACTCCAGCATTGTTTTCGCCTGCAATTGATTGAACAGGTTGACCACTTGAAAGAGAGACTTGGTAGAGATTTGCCCCCTGAGATTTAAGACCTACAGAGTTTACAAAAGTGAAAACTGGTATTTGGCCAACACTTGTAGGTTCAGTCTGACCTTTGACAAATGCTTCAGCTTTTCCATTTTCAGCGATCATTACACTTGAGGTATTTGGCGGAAAATTAAATCCAGGATAAATTTTGTAACCTTGTTTATTAACTAAAACTCCCTGAGCATCGACGTTGAAAGAGCCATCGCGAGTGAATTTTAATTCCCCATTCGGCATGATAATTCCAAAAAAACCTTCTCCGTTGACCATTAGGTCAAAAGGGTTGTTGGTAATTTGCGGACTTCCCGCTGTAAATTCTTTTCTAATGGCCGAAACCCGAGCACCAGAACCAATCTGAGTTCCAACATTATAAGTAGTAGATGATGAAGATCGAGCACCTGGTTCCTGAATTGTTTCATAACCCAGGTCATCTATCTCTGTACGCCCACGTTTAAATCCAACAGTGTTAACGTTGGCAATATTGTTGGAAATCGTACTTACATAAGTTTCTTGAGCAGACATACCTGAAGCGGCAGTGCTAAGGGCTTTCATCATTGCGTGAACTTCACTGAAGTTTGCGAACGTCATGATCATTATTACTGTTTTCATCATTAATGTCTTTTTCAGCCTAAACCTCTATATTAAAACTTACCTATTTCGTTAACTGCTTTTCCACTCATTGTATCGTAGGTCTTTATTACTCTTTGAATTGATTCAAAATTTCTGTTGGCATTTATTAGTGCCGACATTTCACTAACAGCATTAACATTCGATTGTTCAACAAAACCTTGATGAACAGCGGTTTTGCTCTCACCAATTTTAATATTCTGTTGATCTGGATTAATAAAAAGAGAACTTCCTTCTTTTTTTAAAGCATGGACATCGTTGAATTCCGTTAAAGAGAGGTCTGCAGCTTTATTAGGTCCGCTAAAAACTTCACCATCAAGACTAATGGTAAATTTTTTATTTCCTACAGTGATAGCTCTTGATTCAGGTGGTGTGGTTAAGATTATTTTACCGTCGGCACCAGCAATTGGAGGCGGCGATTTACTAAGAAGGAGGAAGCCTTGATCTGTAACAAGTTTACCGTCATTGTTTATGCTAAAATTGCCTTTGCGGGTATATCGAACACCATTAGGTGTGAGTACTTCAAAAAAGCCAGGTCCATTTAAAGCGTTGTCAAAAGCATTTCCAGTTGGAGAAAGTTGTCCTTGCTCATGAAGTGTATAAGCACCATCAACTTTTACAAAAGAATCCTCACCATTATAACTGCGGTAAAAATCTTCAGGCTTCCACTCTTTTTGTGGAAGTTCTACTTGTCCTCCACCTTTTTCAAGTGCGGCTAAATATTCTTTAAACACTACTTGTTCCTTCTTGAAACCAGGAGTGTTGGCATTCGCTACGTTATTAGCGATCGTCTCAACATTTCGTTGCTGAGCGATTGCGCCTGATAAGGGTACCCAAAGTTCTCTCAATTAAATCCTCCTCAATGAAGATTAATTTAGCTTCAAAGACTCTCTATCAACTATAACGTGCGAGGTGCCAAATTCCCTACATAGGTAAATTTATCCCCCTGAAACCACTTCCAAGTAAGTCGTTGATAATGTATCTTATGGGTGAAGAATCAAAAAAAATTAAGGCCATTAGGGCGGAAAATTAAACCATAATGTGTGGTGTTTTTGACACAGAATACAGGTCAAAACCCCTCGGTTAACCTGAAAATGAATAGGGACATTTATGACTAAGAAAAAAAATTTCGAAGAGTCTTTAAAAGAATTAGAATCAATTGTCAGCAAATTAGAATCTGGTGATGTCGGCCTCGAACAGAGCTTAGAACAATTTGAAATTGGAACAAAACTTTATAAAGAGTGCAAAGAGCAACTTTCTGTCGCAGAAAAGAAAATTGCAGTTCTAACTGAAAGTTTAAAAGAAGAAGAGCTCTAAGGAATTTAATGAATAAAGTACTCGCCTTTTTATCAATTATTTTATTACTTACTAGTTGTTCATCAATTAAGACCATTAATCCTCATGATCAAAAAGGTTCAACCTCCAAGCCTGATCAAGTAGAGTTCGATCTCTATGAACATACTCATGGTCCAGTGGAAAAACCCATAGATGTAGTTCCTCAGGAAGAGACAGTAAGAATAGGTGAACGTGGTGGAGTTGTTTACGCCAATACCGAGCCGGGAACAGAAATCGGCTTTGTCGAAAATAAAAAAATTAGAATTGGTTTAAGCCTTGGGCCAGGTATCTACAGAACAATTAACTATGTTTCTTTTTTAAAAATTCTTGAAAGACAAAACTTAGCCCCGGATATTATTACTGGAACAGGTTTTGGGGCAATAGTTGCAGCCATGTATGCCGTTGGAATGACTCCTGAAGTAATTGAGTGGAATTTTTATAAATATTTCAAAGAAAAGAAAAAAAATAAACTATATGATAAAGATTGGGTTAATGAAATTGATGAAATGTTCTTAACGAAATTTAAAAACATAAATATTCAAGACACCAAGAAAAAATTCTTCATAACTCTATACGATCATAATACTAAAAAAACTTATTATTTCGATAAAGGCAACATTCGAGACTTGCTACTACTCAACCTTAGGCTTTCAAATAATTTCACAGAATCTAAAAGTGGTCAAAAATATTCAACCGCATTTGAAAAAGAAGTTTTTAATGCCAGATTATTAAGACAATTGGGAGCTGAGTTTACAATTGCGGTAGACGTATTGGGGTCAAAGTTTGACTTTGAAACGACAAATGAATTTCTTATAGGTGTTTACGGAAGAACAGCTGGCCGTATTCAAAAAGAAAGAAAAGATTTTGATTATAGTGTGACACTCCCGCTTAATTTAATGAATCTCGATTCAACTAAAGACAGTTCACTTTTTATGCAAAAAACGTACGATTTTATGCAAAAGCAATCACCAGTCATTCTAAAGAAAATACAGGCAAAGCTTGATAACTTGTCTCACTCAGGGAACGAAAAATGAAAGGACTTATATTTAAAATCATATTAACTCTTTTAGGTCTGGGGTTTATTGCAGGTGTTACTGGTGCTGTGGTTTTTACATATTTTAACTTAGATTTACCAAAAATCGACAAGCTTCAAGATTACAAACCAAATTTAGCCTCTCAGATTTATTCAAAAGATGGTTATCTATTGGCTGAGCTTGGTTTAGAAAAACGAGAAATCATCGAAATAAAAGATGTTCCAGCTCGTGTAATTGATGCATTTCTTTCAGCAGAGGATGATAAGTTTTTTGAACATTCCGGAGTAGATTATTTTGGATTGGCGCGTGCGATGTTTGCCAATTTCAGAGCAGGGAAGGTTGTTCAGGGTGGAAGTACGATTACACAACAGGTTGCAAAATCGCTTCTATTAAGTTCTGAAAGATCAATCACTAGAAAAGTAAAAGATTTTATTCTCGCTCAACGTATTGAAGAAAAACTTAATAAAAAAGAAATCTTGTATCTTTATTTAAACCAAGTGTATCTCGGTGGTGGATACTACGGCATTAAAGCGGCTGCACATGGCTATTATAATAAAGAATTGAAAGATATTACAGTTGCAGAGGCTGCAATGCTGGCAGGTCTGCTAGTGGCGCCAGGTAAATACTCGCCTTACGTTAGCCCTCAGGCTGCAAGAAAGCGTCAGCATTATGTATTAGAGCGAATGTTTAAACTCGGAAAAATTACTAAAGCTCAACATGACCAATCTTTACTAGAAAAAACTATTTACCGGATCCGTGAAGATGAATTACGTGCAGGATACTTTACAGAATGGGTTCGTCAAAAAGTCGTAGATACTGTTGGAGAAAAACCTTTTTTAGTTGATGGTTTTAAAATTAGAACAAGTCTTGATTGGGAATTGCAAAAAGTTGCCGAAGAACAAGTTAAAAGGGGAATAAAAGAAATTGATAAACGCCAAGGATACAAAGGACCATTTGCTCACATTGGAAATGAAGAGTTTTCAAAATTCGAAAAAGAAAATCGTCGTAATATATATAAAAAACGCTCACAGTTTTTCTCTATAAATGATGCTCATGAAAAGGTTTATGAATTCGAATTCAATGAAAAAATTTATAATCAATTAAAGGAAGACGAAAAGAAATCTCGCCTGGCTAGTGGAGATGAAAGTTTTATCGTTGGTTTAAATGAACAAGATTCTTTACCAAACGTATTAGAGACAAATGTTCAATATGAAGCAGTTGTAACGAAATTAGATGACGTTTCTAGATTGATTTATATCTCACTCGCAGGATCTCCCGGAATAATACCTTTTGATTTTTTTAAATGGGCTCATAAAAGAAGTATCAGTGAAAACACAGCTTATTATCAAGAAGTGAGCAAGCCTTCAACAATTCTAAGAGTTGGAGATTTAATTCATGTTCAAATGGTAAAAAAGTCAGCATCGATAACAGGTTATTTAGGAAAAGAAGGAGTCAATGCACTTAATAAATCTAAAAATGCGAGCTTCATTCGCAATCAAAAATATATTGTTGGTTTGTTGGATCAGGTCGCAGAAGTTCAAGGTGCTTTATTTTCAATGGACGTTCGCACTGGTGAAATCGTTAGTTACGTTGGTGGAAGTGATTTTAAAATATCAAAGTTCAATCGAGTCATTCAAGCAAAACGTCAGCCCGGATCTTCGTTTAAGCCAATTCTTTACTCCGCAGCTTTAGAGCATGGTTATAATCCAACAACTATTATTATGGATACACCTGAAGCTATGCCCGGTTTTGATTCAGCTTCTAGTTGGAAACCTAAAAACTATGAAGGTGATTATAAAGGTCCCGTAACTATGAGAATTGCGCTCGAAGAATCAAGAAATATTCCAACAATAAAAATGGCAGACAAGGTTGGAGTTGGAACAATTTTAAAATTCGCAGAACGTATTGGATTCAATGCTAAATTAGATAATAACTTAAGCATTGCCCTTGGTACTTTTGGGGTTAGCCCTCGCGATCTTGTTACAACTTATGCACTTTATCCGAATGGTGGAAAATTTGTAACTCCAAAGGCAATTCTTTCTGTCATCGACCGAGATGGAAAAAAATATATTATCAATGAAGTCGAAAAAGACATGAAAATTCCAGGTGAGAGCAAAGACGGCGACAAGGAAAAAAAAGATACACCTGTCGTTGAAACAACAAATCCATTCTTAAAAACCTTAGGCGATAAACAAGTTTATGATCAACGCTTGGCCTATGTTATGACCAACCTAATGAAGGGAGTTGTAACATCCGGGACGGCAGCATCTGCTCGCGATTTAAGTCCAAATATTGCAGGAAAAACGGGAACAACAAACGATTTTATAGATGCATGGTTTGTTGGATTTACATCAAATGTTGTTACTGCTGTTTGGAACGGTTTTGATGATAATAAAACTCTAGGACACGGTGAAACTGGAGCGAAAGCAGCACTGCCTGTTTGGAAAGAGTATATGCGTGCGAATATTAAAAAATTTGGAGATCAGCCCTTTGAAATTCCTGCTGGAATTACTCAGGCATGGGTTGATAAGGAAACTGGACGAAAAGCAGCACCAAATGCCCCTGGCGCAATATTAGAGTCATTTGCCGAAACTAGTGAACAAGCTTCTGAAGCTGTTGGAACTGGTAGTCCACTGAAGGCTCGACCTCTTGGTGACGATGAATATTTTGAAAATCAATAATTGATTTTTATACTCAAATGCTCTTTTTTCATTGAGCAATTGCTCTTAATCTTTTTCTTCTCATAAGCCGATAGAGTTGGTGAAAACTTTATCTAAGTTTTTTAAGGAAGAAAAATGAAGTTATTTAAAAAAGATCGACCTCGATATTCTCTCGCGCTGATATTTTCATTGGCGTTGCACTTTTTTGCTTTTGGATATATTTACAAAAATATTCAACATGAACAATCATCACAAAAATTGGGCTTACAGAAAAATTCAAATATTGCTCATACAGTTAAATTAGATTCCTTAAAATTTATAACTCACAAACAACTTCAAGAAATTAAGGATTCTAGAAATAAGCAAATTGTTGCCAATGAACTTAATGGCAAAAAAGAGCGCCCAAAAGCATCTCGCTTTGCTGGAGAAGTAGATCAATCTTTTGACCGTCAAACCATGGCAACTACTAATGGAAATTTTAAAAAAGCCGGCCTAGGAAATAAAAATGGATCTTTAATTTCATCAGCTCAAACTAAAGAACCAGCTACCGCCCCTAAGAAAGTCGTTCTAAATGAAAAACCCAAAAACTTGCGCCCTAAAACCCTTAATTTAAGTGATTTGGGAGCATTTCATATAACGAAAGTTGAAGATGAAGAAAAAATTCAAGCTGCCGCACTTGAAGAAATAAATCGTAAATTAGCTTCAGAAGTAAAACATGCTGCAGCTGTGGGAATTGATCAAGGAAGTGCAGATACTACTGGATTGGCCAGTAATAACGATTTTGTTGAAGATGTGCCATTGGGTGACATGACTAATTTAAACACTACTGAGTTTAAGTATTACGGCTTTTATCACCGCATTCGCCAGAAGCTAGAGCAATACTGGGGCAGTACAATTCAAAGTAAGGCGAAAAATCTTTATAAATCTGGAAGACGACTTCCTTCGAGTGAAAATCTAATTACTGCTATAACAGTCACACTAGATGACCGCGGAAATATTTTAGATATTAAAATTGATGGAACGAGTGGAATAAGAGAACTCGATCAAGCTGCGATCGAGTCCTTTAATAAAGCGGGCCCATTTCCAAACCCTCCGAAAGGTTTGCTTGTTGGTGGCAGGGCCGTAATACAGTGGGGATTTGTTGTAAAAAGTTAGTGAATTTTGTTTTTGAGAAGTTCTTTTAACTTACCAATACCTTCCATGAGGACATAATCATTCCATATAGAATCAAGCTCTCTGATCGTTTCAATTAGTTGAACTGCAGCGTGATCTTTCGACATTTTTTCTTCGTCTGAAAGATGATCAACAGCAACTAAAAGTGCATTCATCACAGGTGAGTTGCAAATCTTAGCTAGCCTCTCTTCATAAGTAGCATTGATTCTTTTCTCTTTGCTCTTGATCACAGCGGTATTGAGAAGCTGAATAGCGTCTTGTTTATCAGACATCATATGGGTGTGAATCCTAACTCAAAAAAGTTTTATTGTTTATGGTGAAGCTGAGTATGAAGTGTTTGATAAATTTCGTAAAGATTTTTTTAAACAAAAATTTATTTCAAGAAATCAATGAGTACTATAAAAAAAATATCGTAAAAAAGAGTATAAATTGCATATTTTTTAATTTTTTTTCTTGCATTGATAAAATTACGAAATGCTTTTTTATGAGCATTTCGTCTAATTATTTTTAAATGATTGAATTATAAAGTAGAAAGAAAGTTTTGGTAGTCAGAGGCAGAAAGAAGTGAATTTACTTCTTGTGTATTTGAAAGTTTTACTTTGATCATCCAAGCGCCACTGTATGGTTCAGCATTGCAAAGTTCAGGAGTATTTTGTAATCCAGAATTTACTTCAACTACAGTTCCTGAAACTGGAGAATAAAGATCACTTACAGATTTAATTGATTCAACAACACCAAAAGCTTGGTGTGAGTTTAAAGTTTTTCCAATTTCAGGAAGTTCAACGAAAACAATGTCACCAAGGGCAGACTGTGCAAAATCAGTAATTCCGATAACGACTGTGTCTCCTTCGACCTTTGTCCATTCATGATCTTTTGTGTATTTTAAATCAGTTGGAATATTGTGTGCCATTACTTGTGTCCTCCGGTAATAAACGATTTTGTATGAAAATTGGCTTCGTAGTTAGTACTTCGAATATTAATAATATATTTCTTATCTTTTGGATTCTTATCTTTTTCAATAAGGGCCATCGCAATCCCTTTACCGGTGACTACAGACATAGTTCCGGAAGTAATTTTTCCTATGAGATTATGATTTGAATCAAGCACATCGTATCCTTCACGAGGAATACCGCGCTCTAAAGACAGTTTTACAAGTTGAAAGCGCGGCTTGTAGTCAATAAGAGCAGATTTCCCGATAAAAGCTTCTTTGGAAAGCTTTACCGTCCAGGCAAGACCAGCATCGAGGGGAGTTACTTCATCATTAAGTTCGTGACCATATAATGGATAACAAACTTCTAAACGAAGTACATCTCTAGCGGCAAGACCACATGGCTTTACACCTAAACTTAATAATTTTTTCCAGAATGATTTAGCAAAACTATGACTTGAAAAAATTTCAAATCCATCTTCGCCAGTATAGCCAGTTCGAGCGATAATAAGTTTTTCGCCTTCAAAGTTGGTTTCAAGAATTGAATAATAAGGAAAATCGATAGCTTTTAAAACGCCAATTTCTTGTAGGATTTTATTGCATTCAGGTCCTTGGACTGCCAAAAGCGAGTAATCATCTGATTGATTTTTGATAGTGCATTTAAAATTAGATATTTTAGAACTAATCCAATCCCAGTCTTTTTTGATATTTGAAGCGTTTACACAAATAAGAACGCGGTCTTCAGCTAATTTATAAGCAATAAGATCATCAATAACTGTTCCATTGTCCCTGCAAAGAGGAGAGTAGACAGCTTTTAAATTTTCAGCATTTTTAAAATCATTAGTAATAATAAAATCTACAAAATTAACAGCATCAGCACCTTCGACCAAAAATTCTCCCATATGACTAACGTCAAATACGCCAGAGTGGGTTCTTACGGCTTGAACTTCTTCTTTTACCGAAGAGTATTGCAAGGGCATGTCAAAGCCTGCAAATGGAGCCATTTTTGCGTTTAGTAAAACATGTTCTTCATATAAAGAAGTTTTTTGATTTGTCATTGGAATCTCCTGGAAAAGAGTCTAAAGAGATAGCCTATTTTTGCTCGCTTGTAAAAGGTTTTGGGCGAGTGAAATAATTGTCATTGGCCCAACACCACCAGGAACAGGTGTGATTGCGAGAACAAGATCTTTAACTTTTTCAAAATCAACATCACCACACAAAAGACCTTCCGTGTCAGTGTTCATTCCTACATCGATAACAACTTGATTTTTTTTACTTGAAATAAAACTTTCATCAACCATATTAGCAATTCCCACAGCACTGACAATAATATCACATTCTTTAGTGATCTCTCTGATGTTTAGTGTTTTTGAATGGCAAAGCGTAACGGTGGCATCGTGGTTGGTAAAAAGACACGCAAGTGGCTTTCCTACAATCATACTCCTACCAATAATAGCGACTCTTTTATTGGCAATCTCGATATTGTTTTCTAACAAAAGTGTAATTATTCCTTTGGGAGTACAAGAAACAAAATGATCAGTGGATTCATGATTGCTTAAAACAGCATAAAGATTATCAGGATGGAACCCATCAATATCTTTTTCTTGAGAAATTAATTTTCCGACATCTAAGTGCGAAAGATGTTTCGGAAGTGGAAGTTGAATAATACAACCTTGAACATTAGAATCTTGATTAATTTCTTCAATAGTTTTTAAAAATGTAAGTTGATCAATATCTTCACTGAGAGCAATAATGTCGCACTTAGCTCCAATTCTCTCGCAAAATTTTTTTTTACTAGCGGTGTAAATTAAACTTGCTGGATTATTTCCAATCAAAATAACTTTCAAGTATGGATGAATTCCATTCTCAATCAAGAATTTGCATTCATTTTTGAGATCTTTAGAGATTTTCTTTTTAATTGGTGCAGAGCTTAGTATTTGGGTCATGGACAGGATAATAACTTATATACAGATCTTTTTACAAAGAAAAAAAACTCCAGTACGATTTTAAATGAGGGTATATTATGTTTTTTTATCTCGGACTTGGAATGCAACTTGTTGGTTTTGCCTCCGTCGGTCTTTGTTTATTCGCAGGTCTAACAAAGGGTGATTACGGAAAACTTGAATTGATCCAATTAATAGGCGGCTCACTGGTTTTTTATGTAGGAACATTTTTTAAAAACAAAGGCTCTAAGTGATAATTTTAGGAATTGATCCTGGCTCGCGAAAAGCAGGTTACGCATTAATAGAAGTTCTAGGTAAGAAAATATCTTATATAACTTCTGGCGCACTCAAATATGATCATGTTGACGAATTTATTGACCGTTTGGGGCTTATCTATCAATCCTGTGAAGAAATTTTAAAAAAATATCAACCTGATGAAGTTTCAGTTGAAGCCCTGATCTATGTAAAAAATATTGATTCTTTAAGTAAGTTAGCCCAAGCACGTGGGGCCATGATTGCAGCTTTTTCTCGCACACATCAAGGAAAAATATTTGAATATGCTCCAAATTTAGTCAAAGTATCTGTCACTGGCCATGGCCACGCTTCGAAAGAAGCAGTTGATAAAGCGTTAGGAATGATGTTTGGAAAAATTATTTTTAAAACGGCGGATGAATCAGATGCATTGGCGATTGCTGTTTGCCACGCTTTAAATCGTTCAATGAGACTTCGTTTAATGGAAAAGAAACCAGTAAAAGCTTTAGGAAATACATTATGATTGGATTTTTATGCGGAGAAGTTATTTTTAGTGATGGAAATGAATCAGTTCTCCAGACATCATCTGGAATCGGTTATCAGGTTTTTTATAATAAAGTTTTAGTGGAAGGCACACAAGCTGCCATTTTTATCGCACATATTATCAAAGAAGATTCGGAAACTCTTTATGCCTTTCATTCTCTTCGCGCAAAAAAACTTTTTGAAATGCTACTAACAGTTAAAGGCATTGGCCCAAAATCAGCTTATGGGTTGATCGCAAATATTGGTGTAAATGAAATCATCAATGCTGTAAATTTAGAAGCCAAGACAACTCTTACCAAAGTTCCTGGTCTAGGTACCAAGGGAGCAGCTCAAATTATTCTGGATCTCTCAGGTAAAATTGACCGCGTGAAAATGTATAGTGACTCTTCTAAGACATTAAAGAATTTATCAACATTGCCTAAAACTAATATTCTCGAAATGTTTGATGAAGTGGCTTATGTTGAAAATTCAATTTCGATGAACACTAACCAACATGAAATTTTGAACGATGCTCTAATGGCCTGTAAAGAATTAGGGTTTAAAGAAGATAAAATTATTCCTATCGCTCAAAAAATTCTAGGTGCTAATTTAATCACTAAACCAGAACAGCTAATACATTTAGTTCTTAAAGAAATTTAATTATGGATAATGAAAACAGAGAAGATAACGAACGAATTGTAAGTACTGATGTCAACACTGAAGAAGTTAAGCATGAAGTGCTTCTGCGTCCAACAGATTTCAGCGAATACGTTGGTCAGAAAAAAGTTGTTCAAAACGTTGAAGTAATGGTCGAATCTGCAAAAATTAGAAATTCAGCAATGGATCACGCTCTTCTTTCCGGACCACCAGGTTTAGGGAAAACATCTCTCGCAATGATAATTGCAAAATCTATTGGAAGCGATCTTCATGTTATATCAGGTCCCGCAATTGAAAAGAAAGGTGATCTAGCTGCGATTCTCACCAACTTAGGTCCGCGAGATGTTTTATTTATCGATGAAATTCACCGTATGAATATTTCGGTAGAAGAAATTCTCTACTCTGCAATGGAGGATTATCGTTTAGATATAGTTATCGGCCAGGGTCCATCAGCTCGTACAATGCAAATTCAAATTGCTCCATTTACTTTAATAGGTGCAACTACTCGCTCAGGTCTTTTGTCCAATCCACTTCGCGATCGCTTCATGGCTCATTTGCATTTTGATTTTTATAATCATGAAGAGCTCGTAGAAATAGTGGGAAATAATGCAAAAAAACTTAAACTCGTTTTAGAAATATCTGCTTTAGAATTAATGGCCAGATGTGCTCGAGGAACTCCTCGTATCGCAAATAGAATTTTAAGAAGAGTTCGCGATTTTTCTTTAGTTAAAGGTGAGACTTTAATTTCAGAAGAATCAGTTAAAAAATCACTTTCTCTAATGGAAATCGATAGTTTGGGTCTAGACCGAATGGATAGAAAAATTCTACAAGTAATTGAAGATTATTATAAAGGCGGTCCTGTTGGAATCGAAACTTTATGTGCAACTCTCGCTGAAGACCGTACAACGATTGAAGATGTTTATGAGCCCTATCTTTTAAAAGAAGGTTTTCTTCTCAGAACTCCTCGAGGGCGAGAAATTAGTCAAAAATCAAGAGATCACTTGCTTCGTCAAAATTCGATCAAGTAAATTTCAGGCTTCATTTTTTTTTAACAATCGCCATGATCAATTTTGAGTCACAAATCATTTTTCCATCTTCGTTAAGTATTTCAATTCTCCAAATTTGAGATGATCTACCAAGATGAATGGCTCGAGCTCTACCTGTAACCAAGCCTTTTGTGGCAGATCTTATGTGAGTCGCTTCAATATGTTGTCCGACGGCTATGAACTCTTTGTTATCAATACATAAACTAGCAGCAATACTTCCCAGGCTTTCGGCAAGTACGCATGAAGCTCCACCATGGAGTAGTCGATATGGTTGAACTGTTCGATCATCGACTGGCATAGTCCCTTCAAGATAATCATCTCCAGAATTAGTGATAATAATGCCTAAGTGTGACAATAATGTAGATTGACTAAAATTGTTTAGAGACTCCAAGTCGATTGGATGTAGCCATATACTCATGAGAACCTCAGCAGGTAGGTGATAATTCATTGATTATATCCAAGACTAAAGAGATTTTACAATTTTGTTTGAAATATACACTCCGGACTCTAATTGAGAGGTATTATTGTATGAAGATGAACGGGTAATATCTACTCAAGTGGAATTGTCTTGGGCCAAGGGCTTTTTGGATTTATAATGAAATTGGTTGCCAATAAATTATGCAATCTGTAAATTGTTAACACACAAAGATATTAATAATCGATTGAAGGTATATCAGCTAAATGCTAAATCAACGCACAATTGCTAAAAAAATTTCGGTTACAGGAATAGGTATCCATTCTGGAAAGAAGGTTACCCTTACACTTCATCCCGCAGAAGCTGATTTTGGCGTCCAATTTCAGCGCGTAGACATTCCAAATGCTCCAGTTTTAAAAGCAAACGCTGAAACAGTTGGTGCTACAGAAAATAATACAACTATTGGTACAGGATCAAACGCCGTTCATACCGTTGAACACTTACTTTCAGCTTTTTATGGTTTTGGTATTGATAATGTTTTTTGTGAAATAAATGGTCCAGAAGTTCCAATTATGGATGGATCGGGTGCATCTTTTGTTTTCTTATTAAAGGAAACAGGAATTGTTTCACTTAATAAATCAAAAAAATTCCTCATCGTGTTAGAGAAAGTTCGTGTAGATGTGGATGACAAGTGGGCCGAGATTGAACCTTCGTCAAAATTAATTATCGATTCAACAATCGTATTTGCTCATCCAACGATCAAAACTCAAAACAAAATTTTTGAATTTTCATGTGAAAACTATATCAATGAAATTGGAAGAGCGAGAACATTTGGACTTCTCAAAGACGTAGATGCTTTGAAGAGAAAAGGTCTTATTAAAGGCGGATCTCTTGATAACGCTATCGTTCTCGATGATTATAAAGTTGTTAACCCAGAAGGCCTGCGTTTTGTAGATGAATTTGTTCGTCATAAAATCCTGGATACTGTTGGTGATATTTCACTTCTTGGTTACGAAATTGCCGGAAAAATTACAACTTATAAATCAGGTCACAATCTGCATAATCTACTTTGCCGCAAGCTTCTTGCGACTCCGTCAGCTTTTGAAATTGTTTCAGCTGCTTCTCTTGAGCGCGAAACAGTTGAAGCCTTTGCACTCCCTAGAGCGCTGGCACCATCATTCCATTAGTTAAAAGTTTGTTGTATCATCATTTCAATTAAAATTATTCAAAGGCGAATCTCATGAGACTCACTAAAGGTTTTTGGCAAACATATAAAGAAGTTCCAGCTGATGCTGAAATTCCATCTCATCAACTCATGCTACGGTCTGGATTAATTCATAAATCTGGATCAGGTCTTTATAATTATCTCCCGATGGGACTTCGCTCAATCCGAAAAGTCGAAAATATTATCAGAGAAGAGTTAAATAAAATCGGATGTAATGAAATTACGATGACTGTCGTGACTCCGGGTGAGTTATGGCAAGAGACAGGTCGCTGGGATAAAATGGGCGGACTAATGTTACGCTTCAAAGATAAAAAAGAAGCCGATCTTTGTATTTCTCCAACAAACGAAGAAGCCGTTACTGATATTTTTAGAAAGACAGTAAAGTCTTATAAACAATTACCAGTGGGCTTTTATCAGATTAATACTAAATTTCGTGATGAAATTCGACCGCGTTTTGGATTGATGAGAGGTCGCGAATTCACAATGAAAGATGCGTATACATTTCACATGGACAAAGCCAGTTTGGATGCAGGATATCAGGAAATGTATGATGCCTACACGTCAATCTTCACAAGATTAGGATTGGAATTTATTCCGGTTGAAGCTGACCCAGGTGCAATGGCAGCAGCTGATTCCAAGACACACGAATTTCAAGTTGTGGCCGACGTAGGCGAAGATTTAATTATCTATTCTCAAGAAGCTCAATATGCAGCTAACGCCGAAAAAGCTCAGACTATAAGAACCAAAACAGAATTTAACTTGAATCTTTCTGCTTTAACTGAAGTAATAACTCCAAACAAAACTACAATTGAAGATGTGTGTTCTTTTTTAAATAAACCATACCACTATAGCTTAAAATCGCTCGTCTATATAGCTACAACAGCTACAGAATCGAAATTAATACTGGCACTACTTTTAGGTGATGATTCACTTAATGAAATAAAACTCCAGTCACATTTGAAATGCGACCATTTGATTGCAGCGACAGAAGAACAGATGAAAGCTGCAAAATTATGGAAAGGTTTTATTGGCCCGGTTGGAATTTTCAGTGATATCAAAATAGTCTTCGATAAAAGTATTAATATCGACGGCAGTTATATTATAGGTGCCAATAAAAAAGACACTCACTCCGAAGGATTTAATCCCAAAAGAGATGTTAAAGAATTAATACAAGCTGATCTTCGCTTAGCACGCGCCGGAGACTTAACATTAGATGGAAAACATACTGTCGTTGAAAAAAGGGGAATTGAGGTTGGTCACGTTTTTCAATTGGGTGATAAATACACAAAAGATATGAAGGTCGGCATTCTCGATCAAAATGGAAAACTAGTTACACCGCTAATGGGTTGTTACGGAATCGGAGTTACTAGGGTTGTAGCAGCTGCTATCGAACAAAATCACGATGCAAACGGAATCGTTTGGCCAAAATCAATCGCGCCTTACCAGGTTTATTTCGCGACAATTGTGAAAGCAGAAGAGTTCGTAAAAATTGCAGACGATCTTTATAAAGAAATGATGGATGCCGGACTCGAAGTTGTTTACGACGACAGAAACGTTGGCCCTGGAAATAAATTCAAAGACTCAGACCTCTTAGGATTGCCATACAGAGTAGTCTTGGGTGAAAGAGATTTTGGAGCGTCTGGAGAGCTAGAAGTTATCGATAGAAAGACGGGTATAGTTACAAAAGTAAAAAAAGAAGAATTAGTTTCAACACTAAAAAATCTACTGAAATAGGATTTATATGGACCACGACATGATTATCGGAATTCACAGTATCGCTGAGGCATTAAAAAATCCTGAGCGCGCCGTTTTTGAAATCGTCGCTACTGATGAAGGTCTTGAAGATTTAAAAAAGCGTGGAGGATTGAAAAGCTCTGAAATCCCCATGGATAAAGTTCGCCTTCTAGATGGGCACGCTCTTCAAGAAGAAGCTAAAATGATTTATCGTGAACTCGATTATGAATTCCAAAGAGTTCCATCTCAAGTTTTCATGCTAGTAAGCCCAATCAACATATACGAGCCAACTTGGATTTATAATCAACTTGAAAGCAGGATTCCAATAAAGATCCTTGCCCTTGATCAAATCACAGACGCACACAATGGCGCAGCTATAATGAGAACGGCGGCTTTCTACGGTGTGGATGTGATCCTCATTTCAGCAAAAGGAAATTTTGGACTTGGACCAGGATTTTCTCGTATTGCCTCTGGTGCTACTGAACACGTAAAAATAGTTCGCTGCTCGGCACTTCCAAAAACAATCACAAAAATTAAAGAACTCGGTGCAATTTGCATTGGTTTATCTGAACATGCATCAGGAACGTTAGAAGAAATCCCTAAAATGAAACCAATTTGTTTAGTATTAGGCGCTGAAGATGTGGGAATGTCACATGCCGTTAGCAGGGTCATTGAGACGACAATTGCTTTCAAACCAGCAGGGAAAATTAAATCTTTAAACGTTTCAGTTGCCGCCGCAATTGCGATGGAAAAAATTTTTGGTTCAGTTTAATTTTAAAAAAGATAAAAAACTTATTGCCTTTAAAAACAGTTCAGATTATAAATTACCCCTAGCATAGCGGTTTGATACTGTAGGCTGACTTAGCTCAGTTGGTAGAGCATCGGTTTTGTAAACCGACGGTCGTAGGTTCGATTCCTATAGTCAGCTCCATTGTCACATTTGTGAGCTGGATTTTAGGAGAGGTTGCCGAGTGGCCAATGGCAACAGACTGTAAATCTGTCGGAGTAATCCTTCGAAGGTTCGAATCCTTCTCTCTCCACCATTTTCTTGTTTCTATGCGGGCGTAGCTCAGTTGGTAGAGCGCCACCCTTCCAAGGTGGATGTCGCAAGTTCGAATCTTGTCGCCCGCTCCATTCTCTACCTAAATCTATTCAATATAAAAAATTGAGAAAATAATCTTTGCTTTACACTATATAAAGCATCAATTATTTTTGTTATCGAAAGTTATGGATTAGCTCTAGTGGCTCAGTGGTAGAGCACTCCCTTGGTAAGGGAGAGGTCATGGGTTCAATTCCCATCTGGAGCTCCATTTTTTCCCCTTGTCAGCGAATTGCTTAGCAGGCATACTGTTGACTTAATTTAGAGCACGTTATAAGCCCATAAGAAAAAATTAATTCTTGTTGAAAAAGAATAGTTAAGAAGGAGTTACCCAATGGCTAAGGAAAAATTCGACCGCACGAAACCGCACGTTAACATCGGAACTATCGGTCACGTAGATCATGGTAAGACGACATTAACAGCAGCGATCACAATGACAATGGCAAAACTTCACGGTGGATCA
>JACMPM010000127.1 GCA_014377485.1 Bacteriovorax sp.
ATCTTTAGTTGGATTTGAATCCAGGCGTTCTACATTTTTAGCCCCTTTTGCCACCGGAATTAAAATGCCATGTAAAAATCCTAGCAGAATTTCAATCAAGGGCTCAGGTCAGAGTATTTTTCACAGCTTCACCTTTGATAAAATTGAGCCTTTCAAGATAGATTGGAATCGTAGGACTAATTTAATTACTACTTCTGTAACTGATAAACTTTAATTAAATGAAGAACTGATGCGAGAGCAGAATTTGCAATCAACTGATCACCCTTGGCAGTGGTATGACCCCAAGAGCCCCTAAAACGATCCTCAAACACTTCTTCATATCGATACTTCTTAAGTGCTTCGACAAAATTTTCTTGGTTAGAAACGAACGTAATGTCTTTGTATGAATCAAAGATCGATTTAAGCTCTTCAACGGGTAGTGTGGGGTATTGCATGGCCATGTGGAAAACTTTTTCACGGGATAATAAATCATGAAGAATGCGATAATGATATGACCTTAGAGAAGAGGCAGATTTTAATAACAAAAGTCCTCTTGAACGAAATGCACTCTCTTCTTTTAGACTTTCGTCTCCACTGGAGCACATTGAAATTTCAGACAAAATATCATCAGGAACATTTCTTCCACACTCAAAAATCCTTCGGCTGATTTCCAAGCAGCGAGTCGCAGAGAGTTGGCCATTGAGGGCCCAGAAAGCAATTTTATGATTGTAAGGATTGAGTTCAAAGGCACGATCAATATACTCCCTAGATTTTTCTTGCCCCGAACTTTGATTGAAATCCCCTCTCAGTTTGACACTTATTCGCGAGAGCACTATTGCCAATTCTTTATCATCGGCAACAATTTTCCGGAGTTCTTTTTCAACGTTATTTACAGACATTATTTTGGCCAGACTTAGAGCTTTGACAATTAAATTTTTATTATGTTCTGAATATACAAAGAAGGCCGGATCAAACTGACAACTGGTTTTAGCTTCGAACAATTCATTTAGCCAACCTGCTAATTTGAATAGTCGTATTTGAGATAAAGCGATCCTAAGTCCAAAAGAAAAGGAATCAACATACTTCATATTGGGGTTATCATTAATACCCATCATTGAAATGACAATGTGAGGACGATATTTTTCTATATAGCTTGAAATTCGAGACACAATAATTGGACTTGTTGTCCCACTAAGCCCTTCGTTATAAACACGAGCGTTAACTCCTGCACTTTGCAATTCTTTTTCTAAACGCCGAGGCCATGCACCGGCGCCTGCACCTGCGGCCATTGCTGCCGGAGACTCTTCCCCAGCAAAATAATCGGCAGTAGTGGATTCGCCAATCGCTAGAATTCGCAGCATTTTTTGGTCTTCTCCCCTGACTTCATTTCGATAATCTGATGGAGCTAATAAAACAAATCCTATGGTCCGCATCAAAAACTCTAATGCCACAACTATGATTATGAAAATAACAAAATATTTTTTCCAATTCCTATTTAGACAAATTCTATTCATTAAAAAAGTGTAGCATGGGACTTTAAATTTTTTATTTTTCCAAAAATTAGTTCACAACCAAATGCAATTACCTGACTACAACATTTAGTTTTCTAAAATTATTGCCGAATGGATTAGTTTTAAACATGCGGATGCAATTCATGATGCTCAAATTTCCGAACAAGGAGAACTGCTCTTCAAATTTTTGATCATAAATTTGAACACATCTATCTCAAAATGCAACGAGGACCCCTTCCCTCTTGAAAGAAATGAGAGGTCTTCGGCGATTTTTACTAATATTTATTAAGGGATTTTTTACGAATACGAGGTTAGAATAATTGAGATATCTTTTTTAAGATTCAAGTTATTTGGAAAAATTATGGAAAAACGAACACGGTTAAAAATTTTACTAGTTGATGATGAACGCGATCTTCTAGAAATGATAGTTGAAATATTTATTAATTACGGGCATGATGTTTCTTTTTGTTATTCCGGTAATGAAGCAATAGAAATTTTAAAAAAAGAAAAATTTGATATCGTAGTTTCAGATTTCATAATGCCAAATGGTAACGGAATAGACATTCTAATTTTTATTAATTCAATAAAAGAAAAACCATTGTTTTTCTTTGCCTCTGGCCTAGCTGACTTGAGCGTTGAAGATTGTATCAAACTTGGGGCACGTCGATATTTCTCAAAACCTTTCGACTGTGATCTATTAGTTGCTGAGATTGAGAAAGAGTTCCGAGGATATTAGCGAGATTTATTAAATTGAACTTAGGTTGCGTTCAGAATAGTTAAGACTCATTATTTTCTAAAGTCGGAGCAGAATAGTTCTTTTTCGACCCTAAAATCTTTCTTAAACTCTGAATAGAAACTCTCAAATTATGGGATTGATCTTCTAAATTTTTAGCTGCTTCCTTGGACCTGGTCGACATTTCTACTGATTCATTTGTATTGTCATCTAGGAGCTTAAGAGCTTTATTGACTTCATCGACTCCGGTTGCTTGCTCTTTGATTGCAATGGATATTTGGTTAATTGAGCCATCTTGATCATTTACGCAATTAATAATCTGGTTTAACTCCTTTAAGCAATCTGATGCCACGGAATTCCCATTGTGAACCTTATCACGTCCTCGACTGACGATTAAACCGATATTTTTTGTCGTCGTCTCAGCTATCAAGCGGACTTGATTTTGGGAATCTATAAGCATTTGATTAATATCACTAGAAGCCTGGCCAGACATTCTAGCGAGGTTCCCAACTTCTTCGGCGACTACAGTAAAGCCTTTGCCACTCTCTCCAGCGCGAGCTGCTTCTACCGAAGCATTAAACGACAAAAGCTTAGTTTGAAAAACAATATCATTTATAATTTCGGTCTTTTTAGCAATTTGAGCAATTACTTCGATAATTTTTTTAATTTCTTCTCCATTTTCAACGACATTCTTATGAATATCATCATAGCTTGAAGATATTTCTTTCATTTCAACAATCATTCGGTCGACAGTTTTTTTACCTGATTCAGCTGAAGTTTTTGTTAGATTGGATAGATGATAAACATGTGTGGCAGACTGATCATTATTTTTTATCATGGTACCTATCTCATCCATGGCAGTTACACTTTCCGTAATGCTCGAAATCTGACTATCCACCGAAGAAGTGAGACGACTACTTACCAAATTCATTTTATGCGAAGAATTTTGTAAGTCATGTGCCGTTGATGAGAGTGATTCAACGGTGTGATCAATGCCATTCATTAATTTATTAACCGTAATAACGGCAAAAAACATTGAAAAAAGCGCCACTAATCCAAAGCCCCAAATAGATTTTTCAATTACACTTTTAGAAAGTTTTTTTGAAGAAAGATCTTCTTCTTCTATCTGGTTGGCATTATTAATCTCTACGTTAGATAAAATTTCTCCAATCTCTGAAAAATAGACTTTAATACTGGACTCATATAATTTAATGGCATCATCTGTCTTATTGTCTTGAAGTAATTTTTTTAGTTTTTCAAAGTCAGGTGTTGCCGCTAACCATTTTTTTTCAGCGCTTGACCTGATTTTTTCGGCTTTTTCTGGCATATTGAGTTTCATGTACCGGGAAAGATTCGAATTAAAGCGCATCAAAGAGTCTTCAAATTCAAAAGCAAAGTTTTTTGCTTCTTCGGGATTATTCTTTTTTAAAAAAACTTTCCAAATGTTCAAGTCCATAGTCCGCATTTCGATAACTAAATCTTTACTGGTCGTTAGTGCGGGAACAGTGTTACTAATCAGAGAATTTAATTTTGCAGAGATCGTCTGAACATTAAAAAGAACAAACAGTGCCCCTAATGACATTAGTAGAACCGGAGTGAAAGTTGTCAAAATAATTTTACCACCAAGCCCCTTAAGGTTAATGGTAAAATTAATATTTTTAAAAAATTCTTTCATTTATTGAAACCCTTCAAGCACATTCTTTTATAATAATGAATTATTTTTTATAACCAACGTAGTAGATCCCAACAATGCCCCCAGCTGCATCTTTAATAGGTTCATAACAAGTATCATAAGTACTTCCTAAAATTTCAACGTCACCACAAAAAGTCTCACCTTTCACGATGCTATCATAAGCCTTATTGTGAGCAAGTGTTGTTCCGGCAGCACGGGTTCCATCATCTTTAAGAACATTCGTACTCACTCTAACAAAATCTTGTCCATCTTTTACAAAAATGGTTGCAGTTCCACCATGAGATTTTTTTACATCATCAACTGCATCGAAACTATTGTTTATCTTTTTTTTCCCAAAATAAAGAGCTGCTACTTTTTTGCCTAAAACTTCTTCAACCCCATCAGTTTTAGGGGCTCCGTAACGGTTGAGTTTTGATTTTAATGTTTCAAGAGCAACTTTAGTATCTCCTGCCGCGAAAACATTAGTGATTAAAGTCATAATAAAAAAAATAGCAAATGTAAATTTCATGGAACCTCCAAAATTAATAACTAATAAGCTGATCGTCATTAAGTTTAAAAACTTTAAGTAAACTTTAGAAATATTGTGTAAGTAGTTTCCCAGAGTCGTGGAATGAGAGTTCCCAATTAAAATACTCAGTTTTCGTTTAATTTGTCTATCAAATTGCTCAGGAATGCAGAAGATCTTAGGCTCTAATAAATGTCTTTAATTGGCCATAAAAGCTGACATTAAAATACTTGTTGTAGATAACATGATAACCATGAGTAAAATTGATCTAGCCACTCGAGAGCATCTGGTTTAAACAAGTTAATTTTTATTTAAGCTCCTTACTTTGCAAAACCATTGCTGCGAATATTTCAAGGTAGTCAGGATCATAGTGTCCTAGATCATCTCTCATTATCTCAATAGCCTCTTTCGGAGTTTTGTTTGTTTTGCGATAAGAAGTGAGTGATATTAACGAACAAAACCCATCCGCAATGGCCACAATTTTAGCAGGTGGAAAAATTTGATTATTATGTAGTCTATTTGGATAGCCTCTTCCATTAAACTGCTCGTGATGTTGAATGATAATTGATCGAACTTCGGTATTAATGCAATTATTATGATCCAATATTTTTAAACCTAATTGAGGATGATCTTTTATTTCTTCCCAATCTTTTGCACTAAGATTATTCTTCAAAAAGAGAGCTTGATCCATCCGAGTCTGACCTATGTCGTGCAACAAACCTCCCAGTCCGATAGCAAGAATAACTCTTTCTGTTTTCATTCCCAATCTTTTGGCCAGTACTATAGAAAAGAGTGAGACCATGTAGGAATGTTTTAATAAATGGCTAGATGAAGCTAATGATTTAAAAATGTCCATGGCCATCTGTAGATCATTTTCCAGAAGATACAAAGAATTTTTAACATTTTGAGTGGCGAGTTCTAAATTAGTTTGCAACTCTTGACTGGCAAAATCGAGGTACTCAAAATTTAATTCCAGACTAGCTTTTAATATTTCAATAATATGAGTTTTTTCATAATGTTCCAGGTCGTTTAGGTTTATTAAAAAATTTTCAAACTCAAGTTTATCATTTCTGCTGATAAAGAGATTTTTAATGTTTTTTTCCTCATACCTAGCAAGTTGCTTTTCATCATGACTTGAATTTTTTTTATAGATAGCTGTATAAATCCCTTCGCTTCTCTCAACATAAACATCAAAGGGCAACGCCTCGGTAAATGAGGAAATAAATTTCGTAGGCACAGGGATATACATTTTCATTTCGATACTCCAACTTATCATTATGGGGGCAATTGTAATTTGAGATAAATAAACTCTTAAATTCTGATTTATCAAGAGGTTGGAAATTCGTTAAAATCAAATTATTTTAATCAAATGACTAATAATTGCCAACTTTTGGCATAGCATGACCTGGTTTGAGCCTATTTAAGGTTGGCTAAATTCATTGATGAATTGATGATCTTCCATGTATGATCGGGATTGAGTCTGACTTCTTAAGATAGAAGAACCATTTTTCATAAGCTAATATTGATTAAGAGATTTTATTGTCTTCACTTCTTTAAACCTAAATCATCGTTTTACTTTTCTGCAGAATCAGTATTAGCATCTCCAGATTCAAACAATGTTTTCCCTGTGCAGCTCAGTATATATTTTAAATTGGAATATAAGAGTTATGATTAATGCAAATAAATTACAAGATTTTTTTAAATTAGAAGCATCTAGCGGGATCATCTTATTTGCCTGTGCTATCGCAGGTCTTGTATGGGCGAATTCACCATTTGAAGACAGCTATCACACTTTTTGGCAGAACTCGATCGCTGGTATGTCATTTCATCACTGGATTAACGATGGTTTGATGGCAATATTTTTTCTCTTTGTTGGTCTTGAAATTAAAAGAGAGATAATTCAAGGGGAATTGTCATCAAAGCAAAAGGCTTCCCTTCCAATTGCTGCTGCGTTTGGTGGCATGATTATCCCTGCACTGATCTATGTATATATCAATCGAGGAACCATAGGTGCCACAGGCTGGGGTATTCCAATGGCGACAGACATTGCATTTGCTCTTGGAGTACTAACTCTTTTTGGAAAGAGAGTTCCCGCATCTCTTAAATTATTTCTCACTGCATTCGCAATCGTCGATGACATGGGAGCTGTGTTAGTCATTGCACTTTTTTACACCTCACAAATCTCATGGATATTCCTCGCTCTTGGACTTGGAATCCTTGGCATGCTTTTTATTTTGAATCAAAAGGGAGTTGCGAAATCTTCAATCTATCTCATATGTGGTGTTTTAGTTTGGTTTGCCTTTCTTAAGTCTGGCATTCACGCGACGGTTGCGGGAGTGCTTCTTGCTTTTGTGATCCCTACGCGTACGGGAATTAAGTTAGAACACATTCTTCATCCTTGGGTGGCATTTGGTATAATGCCAATCTTCGCTTTTGCGAATGCTGGAGTATCGCTTTTAGGAGGATCATTAAGTCATCCAATAAGTTTGGGAATCATTGCTGGCTTAATTCTTGGCAAGCAAATTGGGATCACTGTGTTTTCTTGGATTGCTGTGCGTATGCGATTAGCAACTCTGCCAAAAGGTGTTACTTGGATGCAGCTTTATGCTACCGGATGGCTTGGAGGAATTGGCTTTACTATGTCTCTTTTTATTGCGAACCTTGCTTTTAGCGAAGCTGATTTAATTGGTGTAGCAAAGCTTGGTATTATTGCTGCATCTGTTTTAGCGGGCGCAATTGGAGCTGTAATTCTATTTATGTCCATTCGTAAAAAAACTAGTTATGTTTAAAAATAATACCTACTCCAATTTACTAACAGGCCTAAGGATCTTATTAGCTCTTCTGGGATTTAGCGCGATCGTCACAGAAATTGCGACCTTGAATGAGCGAAACCTGTTCGTACCCGCCAACTTCTTTAGTTACTTCACGGTGGAAGCAAATCTGTTTGCGGTCTTTGTTCTACTGCTAAGTTCTCTACCCCTTTCTAGCTACAAACATCGTTATCTTTATCGGAAGTAAAAATGTAACTTTTGAAATTAATTAATGAACTTGGTTGTCGGCTTAATTTCCTAGCACTTTAAAATTTGATAATTTAACTAAAATAAATTTAAGCATTTAATGAGTAATTCTCCAGAAGGATAAATTGTTCTCCCCAAAAAAACTGTGATCTTTTTACCCTAAATTGCAATGACGGCAAGAAAGGATTGCACGGGCAGAGACCAGAAATTGTTGTAAACTCTGTAAAAATTTCAAGATCTACCCTATATTTTTAATAACAGTTTAAAAAATAAAAAAAATGGCAACGAATAATAACCGTTACCATCTTTTTCATTTTTGTAGTAATCGAGCTTCATTCTCAACAAAATTCAAAACACAACTTGAGCGTTTTAAAGAAGGTGGCATAGAGAGCTTAATCTTAGATAAGTATTGTACAAAAAGAATAATATTAAATATTTTTCAAGGAATTTATTACGAATACGTGGTTAAGATTTGAGATGCCTTATTCAAAATTAATTTCTAACTATCGCGCCAGTCTTTTTTTGTAATTAGTCTGGCGCCTCTTCCAAATGTAAAATACGACCATGCCCAGTTAAACATCACTATAAATCTATTTTTAAACCCGATTAAGTAATAAATATGAACAAAAAGCCATGCAATCCAGGCAAAAAGTCCTCGAGCTTTAAAACCTCTAAATTCCATTACTGCTAATTTTCTTCCAATAGTGGCCATCTGTCCTTTGTCAAAATAATGAAATTTCTTCATCTCTATTCCACAAATTGATAAAATTATATTATGAGCAGCTTGCCCTCCTTGCTGTATTGCTACTGATGCCAATCCAGGGAGACTTAATCCAGTCGGTAAATCAAAATGGGCCTGGTCACCCACTACAAAAATATCCTGATGATTAGGAAGAGATAAATTGGCCTCAACAATCAAACGTCCTGCCTTGTCCAATGGAGTGCCGAGAGTAAGATTTATGGGAGAAGCTTTAACCCCCGCGGCCCAGATAACAGTTTTGGACGGAATAAAGCTCTCGAGTTCGCTGTGCTTTAACTTCACACCATTTCCGTCAATATTCGTAACCATCGTTTTAGTTAAAACTGTTACACCTATTTTTTCTAAATCTATTCTTGCAGCAATCGATAGTTCATCTTGAAAACTTGCCAGTACTCGTTCTCCGGCTTCAATAAGAATTATTTGTGAATCAACAGGATTAATATTTCTAAAATCAGCTTCCAGAGTGAGCCGTGCGATTTCAGAAATTGAACCAGCAAGTTCAACTCCAGTGGGACCTCCACCAACAATTACAAATGTAAGCCATACTTTTTGAATTATTGGGTCTATTTCTTTTTCTGCGGATTCAAAGGCCATAAGAATACGTCTTCTTATTTCAGTGGCCATCTCCAAAGTTTTTAACCCTGGAGCGAATTCTTCCCATTCGTCATTTCCAAAATAACTATGAGTCGCTCCACATGCTAAAATTAAATAATCATATTTAAGCAAAAGTTCTTTGCCGATAATTGTTTTATTTTGGGGATCGATGATGCTGATATCAGATAAAAGTACATTTACATTAATAAATTGTGAAACGAGAGCACGAATTGGTGCAGCGATATCAGCTGGAGAAAGTGCTGCTGTAGCAACTTGATAGAGCAGTGGTTGAAAGAGATGGTAATTTCTTCGGTCAATTAATGTGACATTCACTAGGTCAGGATATGCTCCTAGAACTTTTGCCGCTTTTAAACCACCAAAACCGCCACCAATAATCACAACATTTTTTTTTGTTTTCATAGGTAAATAGTAAAGTGTTTTCTATTTCAGGTAATTAATTTTTTAAAAAAAATATTTTAATATATGAAAAAAATATAAGTGGTTCATTGCCAAACAATATAGTTTAAAGGAAGAAGAAAGTTATGAATTGGTTTTCAAACCTTGAAGATTTGAAAGTAATTCTTTGAGGTATTTAAGATATAATATTTCAAAATGAAACTTAAAAGAAAGACCACATCTTCGTCCTAATGACGATTTTCATGATGCAGTCTTTTCTTTAAATCAGATGATGGATCAAATAACTAAGAAAAATTAATAGCCTCTTAATTTTTTAAGTTCAGAGGGCTTGATGACTTTGATAGATTCAAGAGATTTAATTGCTTTAGCACCATTTCCAAACTGTCCCCCGGAAACAAATGATATTGGTGCAGGCGCTTGATTGTCTGTTCTTACGTGTTGATTTGAAATACTTTTAAAACCATAAGGAATCCAAGTAGTATTTGTTTCATCCATTATATGCCCAGTTCCTGGTACAATTAGAGAATTAGAATCATAAGTATCGGCTTGCCCGTATCCGGTTACTCCTTGATAAAGTTCGCCTTGTAATCGATTAAGTATACTTCCATTCTTAACATCATTTAATAAAATTTGTCTCGGATCACCATCTTTAAAAAGTAATCCTTGTCCATTTAGAATTGTTCCAATATCTTTTGATCTTAAGCCAAACTCTGACATTTTCGCAAAAAACTGTTGATCAGTTGGATTAGAATCTAAAAATTGTTTTATTGTTGCAGGAGTTATCCAACCTTTAACCGACATTACATTTTTTGTAGTATCAACACGATCTATTCCTGGAACTTGAAGTGTGCCTCCAGCTCCATTAAAATTTCCACCTTTTTCCGCTACTGTCTGATTAATTTTTGATGAATATTTTTCTTCAAGTGCTTTAGTTTGAGCAAAATTATTTGGATCACTTGGTTTCTCGCCACCATAACCAGCTATATTCATCGCATGGGCTATCTGTGACGTTGTTAACCCCATTCCAGCTGCTTCTTTTAAAATAGCATCAGGACTTGGATTGGTTGCAAAAAATTTCTTAATTAAACCAACTGACACCGTTGCTCCACCATTGGTTGTTATACCAATAGTTTTATCATCATCACTAAGTTCAGTACTAAGTGAATCACTTGAGCCTATTCCATTTGCGAGTTTCCCCATTCCGCCTAAAATTGAATCTGTTTTTACAATATATGTATTAATCTTTTCAATCTCTGATGTTGTCGCGGCCGTAGCTGAGTCAGCTAATAACTTCATGCCTCCCCAAATAACAGATCGATGTTCTGGTATCAACATACTTAAGTCTAAATCTTTGCTAATTGTTTTTCCTTCTACTGAAATTGAATCTGCTCTCATTTCAGCTGTTGAATCCAATTTTCCTGACGATTCGTTTTTTTTATCATTACCCATTTTGTCTGGACAACTTCCGGCAGTCTCTGCCTCTGCCAGTGACATTGAATAATTTGAACATACAACTAAAGAACCTGGAAAATTTGCGATAAGTGGACTTCTTAATCCAGTTACTTTTTCAAGTCCTGCAATTGAGGCCATCGGCTTATTTCGAGTCTCTATATATGTATTAAATTGAGATTTATCTGTATTAATTTTTGCTATACAAGCTGACAACTCGTCTGAACAATATCGTGCTTCATCTTGCTTCAAAGGATCTTTACCAAGATCAGAACATTTTTGATTTACACTATTTGCAACTGCAGTTAAGGCCGCTTCCAAAGCTGAAGTACATTTCTTTTCTTGAGTCTTTTCACCTTCTGCTAATTTTTTAGCAGCAGCTCCTGCCGATGCAAAAGCTTCTGAGGCAGAGTTCTGAAGAGATCGCTTCTTGACTGAAGCATCGTAAGCAGTTTTGAGGGACGATCTTAAGTCTTTAAGAATATCCATTTGTCCTTGATCTGGAGCTGATCCTTTAAGTCCATCTATTGCTTTGGCATCTACATTTTGAGTCTTTGTAGTATTCAAGACATCACCTGAAATAAAGGAATCGCCCCCTCCTGAAGCCGCTGCGACATCACCCACCTGAGTATAGCTTTTTAAATTCTTTGCTAACATAGCAACCGATGTCATTGTTAATGAATCTATTAAATTTTCATTCTTTTTTGCTCCCCCAGGATCTACTTCTTGAGCATGAAGCATAACCAAAGAACTTGAGAGAAACGTAATGAAAATTGTCTTTAAATAGTACTTAGTCATTTTGAAATTTCCTTTTCATAAAGTATGTTATTAAATATCTAAATTTTAATTACTCTTCTTTTGTGTTAAAACCAAATTTCTCATAATTTCTTATATAAGCTTTTGTGATAATCATAAACAAAGTTTCATCTTCAGTCGTCTTGGAGGAAATTACCCCCTTGTCTTTATTTGCTTTAATTGAAATCGGTAATCATTTGCCCACAGCTATTCTTATAACTGATTATCGCTCTTCGCTGCTGTCTACTTTTTCATAATTTCTGATATATGCTTTTGTTACAACATCAAACAAAGAATCTTCTGCAACAGAACTATAAGCATTTTGGTTTTTTGATTTTTTAGCTTTTATCGCCTGTGAAAGCGTTTCTGATTCTGGTGTTGTTTTTTTCAATTTTGATGAATTTTTGACAATTTTTTCTTTCGTTTTCTCTAGAATTACTGCTTGATAATTATTTTTATACACTGAAGCCTTTACCACGATTTTATCTGATCCGACTTTAGTTTTGCCTGTATCCGCTTTAAAATCTAACAGCTCTCCCCTATTAGATGCATAATTAGCTGCTAATTTGTAAACCGCAGTTGCTCCCTCTGTTTTACTAAAAGCTTGAAATGAATTATTTATTTTATCGCTAATTAACTTATTCGTTCTATCTGAAGCGTTTTCAGAATTTAGGACTTGAGCACTTTTACTTAACGAGTGAGTGGTTAAAGCACTATTTGAATTACTAATTATTTTATTATCTGGATTTGAAAGCACATTTGAAGAAACCATATTTGTATTTTTACTTACATGATCAGCTTGTTTCCCATAAGACAATGTCACTGCAGCTGATTTGCCACTCGTTGATGCTTCCGATAAAGTTCCCGCTGACTTTGTTTGTGTATTATTTATTGAGCCAGATCCGGTATTCAATGAGTTTCCAATGCTATTAGTTAGAGCTGCTGGGCTTAAAGAATTTAGCTTCCCACTGTCCATTGTCATTGCAAATTGAGAAGCCTTTGTAGGATTGTTTAAATTATCTTGAGGAGAGGACGATCCAGCGCCACTGGTTCCAGGGCCCCCACTACTTAATTGAGTTTTTACACTTGAAATATAGCCAGTGAACTTGGTTCTACTCGTTTTAATACGGGCAAGATAAGATTCATCCATTGCCATTAATTCTTTTATACGGTCAGTAATATAATTAAAATAGGCAGGTCTTTGTCCTGGTTGTCCAACAACAGTATCTGCAATATTCCAAGATTTTGTAAAAGTGGCAGCAACATTAGAAGATACTTTAGCCGTTCCAATCAGGCTTAGAAATTTATCTGAACCAGATGCAACCTGATTTGGCATAGAGCTCGTAGAATTTTTTTCAGGAACAATTGTGTCTAAATTTGAACGATCAAAATCACTAGAACCTCCAGAGTTTGGACATTTTACTCCTGAATCTTTACGTAGTTTTGTTACATCTGCAATTGATGTTTCCATGGGAATTGACCAATCAAAACTCGAATCATTTGAGTGAGGAATAGACTTCATTGTCTCATTCATTATTTTTTCAAGCGCTTCCATTTTATTATTTAATTCTGTACTGGCCACTTGGCTCATTGAATAAATGTCCCCATATTTTTGAATCGTCTTTGCTTTCAACTCAGGTAGTTTAGCTAAAGCAATATCACAACCAGGAACAGGATCTTTCTCATCAACAGTATTGCAAGTTTCATCTCCAATATCATTAGTTATGCATTTCTTGACTTTTTTCCTACGATCACAAGCCGCCTTAGCAGAATCAAGTGATTGGGTATAAGAATTTTCAGTTAATTTTTTATAGGCCAGTAGATTTTTAGCATTTTCTTTTTCATTTATTTTAAGAATATCTGCAATTGTTGCTAGCAGTTTTTGTCTTAATTCAATTCGTCCGTTTGGACCAGAAATACTATCAATACCAACATCCATGCTATCCATGCTAATCTGCAAAGAATCTATTTGTTTTTCTGAAGTTTTATCGTCGGAGATATTTTGCATTTTTTGATTAAGATCTTGCTCTCGCTGATGTACAGAACTGCTTAAACTTGTTTCACCTTTTTCATAAGCATCTACGGCATTCCACCATGTATCAAGTGAGCTTGGCATTTTCTCTCCTGCTGCTTTACAAGACTTGCCGCCAATTTCAATTACTCCATAAAGTATCGCCGATAGTTCAAAAACTTTTTGATTATAAAGATCGTCATTAATTCCAGTATTATTTGTAGCAGATCCGCTCGAGTCTTCTGCAAAAGATAGCGACTGACTTAAAAATAAAACAAGAAAAAATAAAATATTTACTAATTTCATAAAAGCACCTTCGTAGGAAAATCCATTAAATTCCATAACTAATATCTATTGTAGTGTTAAATCAAATTTAACAAAATTAATTTAACTATCATCAAAACCAGGTAAATAATTACACAAAAAAAACAAGTACTTGAGCGTTTTTGGCGACATTATGGTAAACGTAGTAATGCCTTTAAAAGGTGTCACTGATAAAAACTATATTTTGCTAACTATGTTTTAAGTATTAGCAGGACCTGAAGAAAAAAAATCAGATTTGCTTTTCACCTTTATCCTCACCAAGGCCTAGGATGCTTCATTTAATATTCCAACAGAAATCTGTTTGGAGGATCAAGTAATCGACATTAAAAAATGAGACAATCTCAGTTTATGGTCTTTTTCTTTGAAGCTCTTCAATGGTCTATACATAGATTCACTTATTCCAAATAAGGATAACTTTAATTTTAAATCATCTAAAATATTATTCGATTTATATGACAATAAAGCTGGAAAGACGTGAAAGCTAAATTGCTTTTTTTTAAAATTGTAGATGTTTTGGGAAGTACTGATCTAGGGAAGTTAGATAGAGTATAAAAAAGCAAACTAAACTAGGTCTCTAGTTAATCTGAGCCTAAGCAATAAAATATCATTTAAAATAAATCTTACTCACTTCAATTAACTATCATTTATCTTTTTTGGTAACTTGATCCATCATTTGAATAAAAGACAAGGCCACATCCTGAAAATCGTCATTCGGACGAAAATGTAGCCTTTCTTCAAAATTACCTTTTGAAATTTTATCATAAGTAATTTTGAACTGATAAATTGGCCCTGCTGTCCGATGAGAAATTATTAGAGCAACAATACTGATAAGAATGATAAAAAGAACTGACAAGCAACCAAGTATTATCAAAAAATGACTTAGTTCATTTCTAAAATTTATACTCGTATCGCTCTTCATATACTGAAATACACCAAAAAGAGTTGAGCTATTGATGAAGAAAAAATAAATGGAACTCAATATGGCCATTGCAATAAAGATATTCGTTGCTACTAAGGTAAATACAAATTTAAGTTGAAATTGAGGCAAAATAAGGTAATTTTTAAATTTCCGATTATTGCGACTTGATGATTCCAATGTATTTTCTCCCAGATATAATATGCTATTTAATCCTCTTATCGTTTCATCTTTTAAATAACTTTAAATATGCATTAATTTTATGTAAAAATGTCTAAAAAAAAGATACAACTTTTAAACACGTATTCATAAGATGCCATTATTTATGGAATACTAGCTTTTCTCTAATGCTTACTACCTATATGTCGATAAAATAAAATAGAAACACGTTGGGAGTAAAAGGTATGCCTTACAAAATCAATAGCTATTTTAAAATATCATTTATTTTAATTCTTATTTCATTTTTTATTTTCGGGTGTAAGCCAACAAGCAAGAACAATAACAATAAAAAAACAAGCAAGGTCAGCTCATCAAATTCTTCAATATCTGATTCTTCAATTTCAAATTCAAATTCATTTTATACAAATACACCAAGCACAAATCCCGACAGATTTAATCGCCCCGTGATTTTACCTGGTGGATCTAATTCTCAAGTATGTTCAATCCTAAATGGTAGTGGGACTCAACGAAGAAGCGGTTCTAACTGGGGATTATGTAATTTGGAATCTTGCAATGCTAGTTTTCATATTTCTGGTAATACTTGTGTATACAACATGCAAGGATGTGTTTTATCAAATGCTGCTTCGGCTCTTCAGAGTTGGACAGGGACAACATGGGGAACCTGTATAGTGAGTTCTTGTAATGAGAATTTTGTAAATACAAATAATACATGCGTGGCACAAAAAGTAACTTCGCAAACGGTAGATCCAATTGCGACAGCTGCTTTTGGAGTTTGTAATGTTGTCGATCTTGCTTCGCTTGATGACTGTGTCGCCAAGTTAAGCACAGTAGATAGTATAAATTTCATGGCAGATGTAACATGTTCTGGTGTCAGTTGTTGTGGTCCTTCTGGTGGGGCATTGATCGCATTGAATGGTTTTTCAAATAAAACAATTCAAGGAAACAGTCATCATCTCAATCGTCATGGTTCACAAAAATTATGCTCGGCAATTCAAATAGTAAATTCTTCCAAGGTATCGGTCGTTGGTTTAGTGGTAGATGAAGATTCATCCGTATCAGGGTGTGCGCCTACCGATAATTGTGCTGATTCAATTGATATTAATGGTTCTAAGAAAATTAATTTTGAATCTTTTGAATTATATAATGCAAAGTCATTTGGGGTTGGAGTTAACAACGTTAGTGGAATGGTTTTTAACAATTCAACGGTTTCCAATACGGGTATCATTGGTTTTTATGCTGGAGATAATAGTTCTAAGATTGCAATTACAAATTCGACCTTTAGTAGAACAAGAACAAATGCAATTGCTTTCCAAGGAGTATTTGGGACGGCTGCAGGTGATAATTTAATTCAGAATAATCAGATAATCGACAATCACTATCAAGGCCAATGGTTGAGTCCAGATGGTGGCAGAATTAATGGTGGTCAAATTTATATTCCAAATGCAAGTTATGTCACCGTATCTGGGAATACTATTTCTGGTGGGAACTGCGCCGAATGCTATGATACAAGGGTTTGGGGAATTGAACTCGGTAAAGAGTCTACCTCGGGAAGCGCTGGAGATGTATCACATCTAACCATTACTCAAAATAATTTTTCAATTCAAAATGGATGTGCTGTTTTTTTAAATCAAGGTGGCTCGATAGATGCGTTCACACTCGTATCCGCTAATATGGTTTATGGTTCACAGTCGTTTACGTGTGCGCAAGCTAATGGAGTCATTTCTAATAATGCATTCCCAACAAGTAATCTTGGTCAAAATACCATTTCTTTATCGACCATTCCATCTTCAATCGTGATTGGAAATATTGATAGTTCTGTGACGGATTCTTCAGGTCAAGCTAATATAACGGGTTGGGCCTGTTATCAAAAATCAACTCAGCCAATCAGTGTAGATTTATATGTTGGTGCACCTTATGGTTCTACTGGTTCAATTATTATTGGTCGCTATCTAGCGAACATGAAAAGCGAGGGAGCCGTTGCAACATCTTGTGGAGCATCCGGAACAACATATCGTTTTTCTATTCTTCTAACGGCTGCGCAAACTTCCAGTTATGCAAATAAATTAATCTATGCTTATGGAATCGCTCCTGCCGGTGGAAATAATAATTTGATATCAAATTCGGGAGTTTTAAAGGTTTCTTCTGCTGCTGTGACAACTACGTCACCTACACCTACACCATCTCAGACACCGATCATTGTACCAGTTTCTGTGGCCGGTCCAGTTATGGGATATATCGATGGAGTCTTTTTAGATTCTTTTGGCCGCTCAGTTATTTCAGGATGGGCATGTGCTCAAAATTCAGCAGCGCCAATTACAATTCACCTATATGCCAATGGGAGCTACCCCGTTGGAGAAATTATTAATGCTTATACTGCAAACATGGGAAGTGAATCGGCCATTGCAGAAGTTTGTCATTCTACAGGAACAAGCTATCGCTTCCAGATACCTATTACAGCAGAAATGAGTAATATGCACCGAGGCCAGGTAATTTATATTCATGCCATTTCACCAAATGGTGGTGATAATTCTGTAATTCCTGGTTCAGGAATTTTTAAAATTCCCTAAAACCCATGCTTGAGGAAAGACTTCGTACATTGTGATAATGCCACCGACTAAAATTGCAATCATAAAGATGCAGCAATTTTTAAAAATGAAATTATCATAAGATCAAAATAAATTATAATTGTTATCTTAGAATAAAAATTTTCTGTTTCTTTGATCATATCTTCTCCACTAAACCAATGCTGGAATAATTATTTCATACTCTTTTTATTTTCTCATTCAAGGATATGAATATTCTTTGGTAATTCTTTAAACCATAGTATTTTTCTATGTAAAACTTGGTTTGGCATTCGAAAATTATAGCACTTTCAGTCCATCAATTTAAATGAAAGACAGTTGGTTTTTTTAAAATATAAAAAATGAATTAATTCTATAGGATTTTTCTTAGAGAAAAAAATTAATTAAAAAGAACATTTAAATATTGCGAGATCACTAATTTAGAAAAAGAAAGAAAGCAGCATCATAGATCATTAATCAATCAACATTACTTCTTATTGAATATAGTTCTACTCTATATACTTTGTGGTTCGACAATCGTGGCTCATTAACTTGATTTATTATCGTGAATTCACTATCGTATCATTACTAAAAAGTCTTAATAAAGCAGGTAATTATGACTAGTGACAGATCGAGTAGCACTGACATTATCCATGATAAACATCGACAGTATCGACAATCCCTTGGTGATCAAGTCAATACCATCGAACAAGAAGCCCGCATGGTACTTCCGGGAATCCAAACCCTGTTCGGTTTTCAGCTTATAGCCGTTTTCAATCAAGGTTTTAAAGGAGGCCTTTCTCAAGGTGAACAAATCATCCACTTATGCGCACTTTTATTAGTGGCGATATCAGCAGTGCTTGTCGTTGCACCAGCGGCCTATCACCGCCAAGCAAAACATAATATTTCAAAGCATTTTATCGAGCTTTCCAGCCACTTCTTAGCATGGGCAATGGTACCTTTGGCGCTTGGAACCTGTTTAGATATTTACCTCGTAACACGAATGATTTTAATCTCGCCTTTTTTAAGTATGATAACCACCGCGATAATTTTTACGTTATATGCATGGACTTGGTTTATTCTGCCAAATATACGTGCGAAACAAATTGAGCAGCTACCAATTCATGACATTCTTGAAGAAAAAAAAACCTAATGATATATCCATTTATTTTGAATTCTCATCAAAAAGATGTTCTTAAAATTAATCTGAATATTTTGTCACCACTATAAGAATTTTTTTCATATTTTTCTTCAAAGTTACAAATAAACATTAAATTCAGCTGGAATTTAATAATAAGTTAAGTCGATTACAACTTTATTAGTTCTAAATTAATTAATTTTTAATATATATATTAATTAAGAATGAATCAGCTCAATGTTTTAAAAAGGCATCACAACTGCTAGACTGAATCTAAAAATGTTTATATTTATTTAGAAACCAAAGGTAGAAATATGAAAAAAATTAAAGCACCAACTTATAATCAATTATTAAAGCCGGTCACTCTCCCCTCTGGCGAAAAAATTCCAGGATTGGGAATTGGAACGTGGTATTTAGGAGATAATGGAAGTTTGCATGACATAGAATTGTCTTCTCTTAAACTTGGTCTTGAATTAGGAATGAACCTGATTGATACCGCAGAGATGTACGGAAACGGAAAAGCCGAAATATTAACTGGTGAAGCAGTTGCAGGCATGCGCGAACAAGTTTTTCTTGTGAGTAAATTTTTACCGGATAATGCCGATCGCGAGAGGTTGCCCTTAGCGTGCGAAAAAAGTCTAAAACGACTCAAGACCGATTATCTGGATTTATATCTTTTACATTGGAGAGGAAGCCATCCACTTCAAGATACAGTAAATACATTAAATGAATTAGTTTATGCCGGGAAAATCCGTCATTGGGGAGTTAGTAATTTTGATTTGCCTGAGATGGAAGAGTTGCTTAGTCTCGACGGTGGCGACCAGGTCAGCACCAATCAAGTTCTCTACAACCTTGCTCATCGAAATATCGAGTATGCATTACTTCCCTGGTGTGAAAAAAATCACATCCCGATCATGGCTTATTCGCCAATGGATCATGGCCGCATCGCCAACCCATTACTAAGAAAAATTGCACTGGCCCATGGAGTGACTTCATTTCAAGTGGCACTAGCATGGGTTCTTCATCGTAAAAATATTATTGCTATTCCCAAGGCCAGTAGTCTAAGTCACATGAGAGCAAACCGTGAAGCATTGGAGATAAGGCTTACGCAACAGGATTTCATTGAATTGGATCGAGCCTTTCCACCTCCTGCTCATGCCGAAATATTGGAAATGTACTAACACTTAAATTAAGTTTTTTATTTTTTAAATTTTCTCAATTTCATTTCCATTATTTTTAACAAGCTTGACTGCCATGTGATGAATTTCATCACTTTTAATTTCAGGAAGCAATTTACTTATCATCAGGAGAGTTTGTACGTTTAAAACAAAACCGAGCGAACTCGGTTTTGTTATGAATATCTTAATTATTCTGATGACAATTTCCAGAGATTTGTAAAACATGAGTGCTCACTCTAACTGATGTTGGTTCTTGTTCATTAAATCCACCGAGAGGTAAGTTGTAAATGACATCAACTGATAAATTAAATTCAGTCTGTGAAGTTTGTAAAAGTTCAATCGTTCCAGAAGTCCCAAGTTCGCCCAAGCGTTCAACACCTTTATCATGACTTTTATAAACTAAAAATGCTCCACCACTAAATTGATTAGAGCTTGAATTGATGATGTCAGCGATTGAGCCAAGATCACTAAGCTTATCAATTGGATGACTTATTTTTTCACTTGAACCAAAATAAAGATGTCCCCTGCACCTTCATTACGTGTTCCACCTAAAGAACCACTTTTAAAATAAGGAATAAATTCTGGTAGAATAGCGCGAAGAAGAGATTCTTGTTGAACAGCAACCGCATCTCTATTTGGTGAAGTTTCAATCAAGTTCATTTGTATATTCTGATTAAATTTATTGTTGATACCATTGCCTAGTAGAGTTACCTGAAATTCAAGATTGGCTTTAAATCCTCTCGAATCTAATGTGGCACAACTTAGATTTTTTTCATCTATTTTATTAAAATGTGCATAAGCAGAGGCATTATTGGTCATAAAAACCACAAAGGATATCTTAGAAAGATGATGGGATTTGACGGGATCAAAATATTGATAAAATTTTCGATGTAAAAAATCATTAAGACAAAAAGTCGGACAGCCAAAGGCAATTCTTATAAACTCAAGCCACTGGGAAGAAGAGTGTTTTACACTAATGGTTAATCCTAATCCTCCTATGCTTTAAAGTGGACCATTAAGTGAATCATTTTTAATCTCAAATAATCGCCCGTAAGATTTTTGATAACGATTAGAAATGACCTCAAAAATTGAAGCGTCTTTATCAAGTGTAATATCATTTCCTAAAACGTAATCATCCATTGTTTGTTTTTTTGAAGCTGCTGCTATGGCCTGTGCATCAGCAGCAGCTTTAGCTTCTTGTGCTGCTTTTATTGCATCCTGGTCTTGAGAACTTAAATCATCGTTGCCTAATTTAAAGCTCTGAGCTGGAGCTGAACTAGTACCAAAAGGAGCTGTTGAATTATTGAAAACACTTTTTAGAGGCGCCATTTTATTGGCATCAGTGGCACTTGATAGATTTCCCGAACCTCCTCCACTATTTAGATTTCCTAGACCACGACCACCAAAACTGGCAAGGATCTGACTTGCCGATGTTTTACTTGCGTCTAGATTTCTTTGAACGTTGGCATTTAAGTCCGATTTAAATTTTGAACTTGCGGTCGCTGGATCATATTTAACCGAAGTATTTAATTTTGATTGCACACCTTTTTGGTATTTTACTATTTCAGATCTTATGGCATTAGCATTGCCCGCCTGGGATTGTGCTCCCCTCATTGTTGATCCAGAAATTTTTCCCGCGCCATTGAGCCCGTCAGTCATCTTGGCCATACTACGCATTTGTTCTTGTAGAAATGCTGGCATTACCGGAATTTGCAAAGTTCTAAATTGGCCGCCAAAGTTTGGACAATTATCCTGGTCAAATTTTAAAGATATAAATTTAAGCAATGGCAAAGCTGCGATCCCGTGTATCAAATGCTTGTTCCCAAACGACGTGCCATTATTTGGGGAGCATTAGCAGCTCTTGCAACGAGCGCTGCGATGTCCACTTCCAGTCGGCAACTTTGCTTAAAACTTCTTCTACAGTTTTTCCTATTGCAACAAAGTCGCACTCTACTCCAGCATCTTTACACGCAGTAAATGTTAATTAAATGCGCTATTTTATTTTCTCAAGCTCCACTTTAATCTCACTAGGA
>JACMPM010000128.1 GCA_014377485.1 Bacteriovorax sp.
AATCTAGTATAACCTTTTTGAATCTGATGAAACTGCCGAATAATTTCTGCTTCTCTTCCTGAAGTAGAATTCCTATCGAGTGAGTTGCCTTCATCATTTATAGAGGGCACTGTATGTATTAATCTTTTTTGACGAATAGTCTTTTTTGGATGTCTTTTTGCGGGCATAATTTCCTCCCAATGTGTTTAATCAAAATCATTGCAATACAACGTCACGATACAACGTCACGATACAACGTCACGATACAACGTCATTAAGTAAAATTGCAATTACAGTGCCTATATTAGAATTCACAATTCTTCCTCAAGTACTCCTTATGCTCATCTCAAGAGCTGAATATATAAACAATTCTGGGGCATGCCAGTGGAAATATTCCCCCAATTCACCGAGTCAAATTAAGAGCAAATTAAGAGTGGCCGACATAAAGGCTTAAAATATTATTTTATAAAAACTTGGCATTGTTACTGCAATCTAAGTTCTTGTGGAATGACAGATAAATAGTGAGGTCACAATGTTAAGTAATCAACAAATTCAAAACAATTGGCCAAAAATCAAATCTCAAGTTCTTTCACAATGGAATGAATTATCTGAATCAGACGTAGAACTTACTCACGGTAGTTCACACTCTCTAGGAAAACTGGTTCAAAAAAAATATGGGGCTAATGTGAACTTTGATCAAGAATATGAAAAAATTTGTAATAAATATGGAACTGACAACGTTACTAGAAAACACAAAGAAATGGATATGGCCGAAAAAAGTATGGATAAAGACAGAGATGACCAATACCTTACAAGACAATTTTGCGTCACAAGACCAATTAATGAAACTGAAGGAATGAAAGATATCAAACACCAATCTCTTGGTGAAGAAGGATTCAATGAATCTGAATATGATGGCTTCCATAATGTTGATCGACACTCAGCAGATTATTCTGGATTGAATTATAAAATCGAATCAAAACATAACAATATAAATAAACCTGCTCCGGATGAGATCCAAACCAATCAAGTTCCTAGTCCAAAAGACGAGGACATCACTTTAGGAAGAAGTAATTCTTCTGCAAACACAACATCACACTCTGCCATAACATCATCCGTAGCAATGTCGAGAGACACTAAGAAGCTATAATATATTTTGCATGCAAAATATATTATAGCAGATTTGTGAAGCCTTATTTTAATAATAGGGCTTTAATTTCTAACACTAGTCTAAAATCATCCAAACTTTCGGGGTATAAAGGCCCGCAAAAAATTATTTAATGTAATAACAATTTATTAAGTTCAAAACATTTTGGCCCACAGCTTGCTTTATAAAGAGAAGTAATAATTTATTCCTGAGGAGGTCACGAATGCCACGAATTAATAATCAAGAAAAAAATATTTCATTAAATAATCATTTCAACATAGTTGATATTATACTTCTCGATCATTCATACTTAAAAGATTGTATTGATATAATGAAAGATAAAAATGAAGACAAAAAAATCAAAATTAAACATGCAAAAAATTTTTTAGATGCTTTAAAAAGACATTCAGCTGGTGAAAAAAAAGCTTTATACGCTCCCCTTGAAGAAGTAAAAGAATTTAGAGCGCAAATTTTAGAATCAGAAATTGAGCACGCAATTGTAGATTCAAAAGTCAGAACATTGCTTAAGAAAGTAAGTTCCATGCGAACAATGAACGAAGACATTGAAGCTGAAATGAAAGTTTTAGCTGAAATTGTAGAACTTCATGTAGTTGAAGAAGAAAAAGAATTATTGCCAAAAATGCGTAAATATATCGATAAAACACTTTTAAATGAAATGGGCTTCCAGTTCTTAGTCATCAGACAATTCAGCGAAAAAGATTTACAATATAGCCCAGATCTGAGAGAAGAAGTGTCTTTTATTAAAAGTAGCTCCCCTATACCATCTGCTAAATTTCTAAGCAAAACACATGAGTATTTCAGTAATCAATCCTCGCTCTTGGTAGAAGGAAGGATTAATGCTTTCTAATTCTCAATCTGAGAGAAAATTTGGAAAACAAAAAATTATAATTCCGGTCGTGTTTTTATTAATACTAATTATTGGCCGAATGACTCTCCCTAAAATTTTACTTAAGAAGACCAATAAATATTTAAGCGAATTCTCACCGCATTATTATTTGCATATGAATGACATTGATCTCAATATCTTACTTATGTCCTATCGTTTTAAAGAAGTTATTGGCAAATTAAAAGGGTCTGATCAACAATTTCTAAAAATTGAATCCGTCGATGTTTCAATTGCATGGAGAGAAATTTTCAGAGGTAGAATCTTGACTGATATAACTACTGAAAAATTAGATTTCTTGATAATGAAAGATATGAAAAAAATCTCTCCTAAAAAAGAAGAAGCTTATGGTATAAAAAACAAATTGTTCCCTGTAAGAGTGGAAAGACTTGATTTATTGAATGCCTCTATAACTTTTGAAGATTACAAATCACTTAACGACGAATCCCGTTTGAAAATATCAAATATCAGCGGAAGAATTACTAATATTAATCCTACAGAAAAATCCCCACTTACTTTTTTTTCTCTCAAAAGTAATCTCCTCGACCGTACCTCAATATTTACATGTGTCGGAGAATTAAATGAATTGAAAAATCCATCGGACTGGAACCTGGACGCCGAGACAAAAGATCTCCAACTAAGTGCACTAAATCCGTACTTGATTAAACATCTGCCAATTACTTTCACCAAAGGAACTCTAGATGTTTATTCTGAAGTAAAATCTGAAAATGGTAAAATAGTTGGGTATGTTAAACCATTTTTTAAAGATATTAAAGTAAAAATGAATAAAGGAAAACTTATAAGAATAAAACATTTTGGAATTGAAATAGTTAAAGATTTGGCCAATCTAGTTTTGCGATCTAAAACTAGAACGCTAGCCACTATTTTAGAATTTGAATATGATAAAAAATTTAAAATTAAAGAAACAAAAAAAATTTCTAAAGACTCGAAAAATAGTATTAAACTACAGATACGACCGGGGATAGAAGATAGATATAACATTAATTAACGTCCTCTTTTGGAGATTTTATGAAAACTAAATTAATTTTTTTCTTGATTGTTTTTGTGTCCTTAACTTCATGTGCTTCTCATAAAACCAAAAAAAATGCTGAGGTAGGATCTAACCAACAAAGTGCTAAAGAATCAACTCCTACGTCCACTCCAAGCATGGAGGCAAAACAACTGGCCAATGAACAGGAAACATCTTATGTGACAGAATTTTCATTCAGAAAAGGAAGTGAAGAACTCAGCCCGACATCTAAAAAACAACTGGAAGAAGTCAGCAAGAAAGCACTTGTTCGAGGAAAAATAGAAATGATTAAAGTTATAACCTGGGCCGACCAAGAATATCCATCTGCAATTAAAAATAAATTAAGTGCTTCACAACAAAGTCTGGCAAAAAAGAGAAACGATAGAATTAAAAATTACTTAAAAAAGATACATCCTGATGTATCTGGAGATATAGAACTTATCAGCATGGCTCAAAGACCAAGCTTTATGAAAAACCTTTTATCTTCTGATGATGCCAGAATAAAACGTTCACTTGAGTCAGCAGGAATTCCCGACTCTGAATCAACCAGCAAGAAGGGGGGAAAAGCATCAAAATCAATTGTTCTAATTTTGGTAAAAGCGGAAAAAAAATAATGAGCTTATGGGAAAATGAGGCGTTCTATGTGGCATTTAAATTCTCCATGGTATAGCCTCGTTTTTCGAGCATTTATCATTTATCTATTTATCTTTTTTGTTATTCGATTCATGGGAAAAAAACAATTTATCAAACTATCTCCATTCGATTTTGTCTTAATTCTTATCATGAGCATGTCAATCCAAAATGGAGTATTAGGAGACGATCACACCTTACCTGCAGCTCTTATAATTGTTTGTGCTCTTGCCAGTTTTAATTTCTTAATGAACGAACTCACTTACCGCTTTAGCTGGTTTGAAAAATTAATTATTGGCCAACCGGAAGTTATTATACTCAACGGAAAAGTTCATAAAAGGGTATTAAAAAAAGAAAAAATTACTGAAACAGAATTATTTGAAGCATTAAGAGAACATGAAGTCATGAAAACTGAAGATGTTAAATGCGCTATATTAGAAACAGATGGCAAAATTTCGGTAATTAAATATGGTCATAATAATTAAGGTTTAACGTATAAGATTATGTAATTTTATGATTAAATAAGAACTTTTTACAATAAAAACAGGGTCATATGCCCCACAATGGGGCTATAAATTTTAATGGTTTTATGAATTATTTTAATGAATTTTTTTAAGGTTTTCTTCTACGTTCACTTCTAGCTGTTTAATCGCCTCGCGAAGTTTCACTTTATCTTTAGCAATACCAGCTTGCTCTAGTGAGATTCCAAGAGCGCTTATAATGGGATATCCAAACGTTTCACCATTGCCTTTAAGTCGATGACCTATATTAATAGCAATATCAAAATCGTCAACGCCAAGGCTTTGCTTTAGCTCTTCAATTTCACTAATACGTCGATTAAGATACTTCTTTTTATGTTCATCTAAAATGTGCATATTAACATTTCCTATTGAATAGTATGCTCTACACTTTCTAATTCTTTAAGTTTTCTATAAAGAGTTTTGCGATCGATTCCTAATTCTTTTGCGGTTTGCTCTTTTGCAAATCCATTTTTCTTAAAAATAAATTCGATATATTTTTTGCAAACATCTTCTAGGCTCATAATTGCATTGATTGAAAAAAGAGAAATTGATGACTCTCCAGATTCTGCTTTATACTCTTCATTTCCAAGATCAGCTAAAGGCAAATCTTCAAGGTCCACATACTCAGAGTTAGATAAAACAACTGCTCTTTCAATTGCGTTTTCAAGTTCACGAACGTTTCCTTTCCACGCCAGGGTTTCCAAACGTTTGATTGCTTGTTTGGTGAAACCTTTTATATTGGCATTATTTATTAAGCTAAATTTTTTCAAAAAATATTCACTTAATGGAATTATGTCCTCTTTTCGATCGCGCAGAGGAGGCATATGAATAGGAATAACATTTAAACGAAAATATAAATCTTCTCTAAAATTTCCTTTCTCAACTTCCTTCTTTAAGTCTTTATGAGTCGCACAGATGACTCGCGCAGTGATATCTCTGGTCGTATTTTCACCAATGCGTTTAATTTTTCTTTCTTGTAAGACCCGCAAAAGTTTTGCTTGTAGTGGAAGGGCCAGGTCTCCTATTTCATCTAAGAATAAGGTTCCTTTATTTGCTTCTTCGAATAATCCAATTTTACTTCCAACAGCTCCAGTAAATGCCCCCTTTGCGTATCCAAATAACTCAGACTCTAAAAGATTTTCAGGGATTGCCGAACAATTGATTGCAACGAAAGGCCCCGATCTTCTTTCTCCTAACTCATGAACTGCTTTGGCGACAACTTCTTTTCCTGATCCACTTTCTCCAAAAATAATAATATTTGCCTGACTGCTTGAAACTCTTTTAGCGAGTTCCATAGCTTTTTTAAAGCCCGGGCTTTTTCCGATAACACCTTTGAGTCCTAAAAAATCTTGCTCGTTGAAAAGATTTTTCAGGTTAGTATTTTCAACCTGAACCTGGTTAAGAAACAGAGCTCTTTGAACAGATATTAAAAGTTGAGGGACATGTAATGGCTTTAAAACAAAATCGTATGCGCCCGACTCGATCGCCTCTACGGCCACTTCCAGGCTTCCTTCGGCGGTCATTAAAATAATCGGTAAAACAGCATTAAATGTTCTTATTCGTTTTATAAAATCGAGACCTGACATAACTGGCAGCTTGAGATCAGAGATAACTACGTCAGCAATAACTTTCTTTACTTCGATTTCGGCCAAGGCAACACGAGCATCTTCATACGAAGATACGTTATAACCTCTTTGGCGAAAAAAAGACGAAAGTAATTCTAGCAGGTCTACGTCGTCGTCAATGATAACAAGTGAAGATAAGTTTTTGTTTTTCATGGGACAAATTACCTCGTAATAAAATGAGCGTTTGTGTCTGGTCTAACTTGTGGCATTTTTCCCCAAATAAGTCAAATCATTATTTGTTTAATGTGTATTTTCAACCATAAAGAACTGGCATAGGCAATGCACTCTTAAGGATTGAGTAAATCAAACTATCAAGGAGAGATATATGATTCGCGCAGCAATAGCTTTTTTTGTCCTGGCCTTAGTGGCAGTTCTGCTAGGAGCATACGGAATTGCGGGAGTTTCAATAGAAGTAGGTAAAATTCTTTTAATGGTTTTCCTTGCTTTAGCAGTACTAAGTTTTGTCGGAAGTTTAGTTACTGGAAGAAAAAACCAAATACATTAAAAATATTTTAAAATAATAGCTCCGAAAATCGGAGCTATATATCTGCAAAGAAAAATACATAGCTATATTACATTTCAAAATTTTTCGATGAGGCTGGCAAGAATTTATCATAGTCATAGAAGAATTAAAAAGGTTGAAAATTTATAGTTATTTTTTTAATAAAAGCCTCAATGAAGAAGTTATAATAAACTAAGAATTTGAGGCTTTTTTATTTTTCATAAAAAGTGACGATCAAATAAAACTGCAATAAAATATTATTATGAATAAAGTAAATTTTGCCCTACTTATTTTCTTATCCATCATTTCAATTAATATTAGCTTTGCTAAACAGAGGTCAACAACTCCTACTAATAAGCAACTTCAATATCTTTTAGATAAAGCAAAACTTGAAACAAGTCGCGGCTCCTATGATACAGCATTGAAACTGCTAATTGATTATAGGAAAGCATCTTCTAAAAGCAAAAAAAATCCATTGATGTCTTTCTATGTAATAGAATCTATAGGAAGAATTTATTTGAGAATAAAACAAGATCCGGATGCAGCTATAAAATTTTTTTCTGAAGCTTTAAATGATACCAATCTTACAGATTCAGAATTTGACATTATTAGGGCATGGTTAGGAAGGGCAAAAGAGTGGAAAGAATTAAGCATGTTTCCCAAAAATATTAATGATCCCAAAAAGCTCTTCGAATTAGGTAGAAAATATTATGAACATGGAATCAACTCCCAAAAATATTCTATGGATGTCTCCGCAAGCGCTGATTTTAGTTTGGCGTCTAATTATCTAATTCCATTTACTATTCATTTTGATAGCGACCCTAATATTGGTGAAGCTCTCTTCATGATGGGGGAAATTCGTAGAAGATCCTGGCATATTAATGATTACTGGGTTGAAAATTTTTATTTAATGGAAGTAATCCGTCGTTTTCCTAATACTGAACTAGCAACCAAGGCATACCATGCACTTTATGAAGATGTGCATTTCGGATATACCGGCTCTAGTGGCGATAATACCCCTGAATCCTGGGTTGAGCTATTAAAAGAATTTGAAATATTAAGTAAAATAAAAACCCCGAGCATTCCAACTATCATTAAACTTAATTAAAAAAAGAGATCGTATTGGCGACCTCTAATTATAAAAAGTATTAGAACCAAAATCTTATTGAAACGTTGTTTCACTAAAATCATTTGTATGTTTGGAAAGACGACTTAAAGTAATTTCTAGTTGCTTAGGATTTAAATGAGACTGTGCCAGGTCTCCCAGTGATAAAATCCCAACTAGTCTTTTTTTACGATTGAGGACTGGCAGTCTGCGAATTCGATTTTCACCTAAGTTTTGTGCAACTTCATCAAGGCTTTGGTCTTCATAACAATAAAGCACTCTGTCAGTCATAATCTCGCTTACTTTAACTTTTTTGGGATCAAGTCCTTCGGCCACTCCGCGAACAGCAATATCACGGTCAGTAATTATACCGATCAATTTATCATTTTCTTCTATCGGAAGAATGCCGAAGTCTCCATCACGCATTTTTTTAGCGGCATCAAGCAAAGTCATATTTGGACTTCCCAATTCTACTTTTTCCGTCATACATTTTTTAACTATCATTTAATCCTCCATTGTTGTCGTAATCATATTTGATTAAGTTATGAATACATTTCGAGATCAATAAATATATTGCAAAAAAAAGACCATTTAGGCTCATCTTAGGAGAAGGCATAAAAAATGAAACATGATTGCCTATCCATTGCATTCCTTAATTTTCTCTAAAATTATTAACAATTATTTGATTCATTGCTATCTCCAGCTGCAACTATTAAAGTCGTTTCTGGCATGGAAATCACACCCTATGACAGAACAAATAGCACTTGTTAATAAAACAACAATTTTTATTAAAGAAGATAACTCTAGAGCAGTTATTAATTACGCTTCTGTCGCTAGCTTAAAATGTAAAAATGATGAGACAATCTAGTCCATAAATAATTAAATATTTTTTTGCAAATTTAAACCCAAATTGATGATGAGGGTTTTTTAAAACAAACAATCGAGAAAAACAAAAAATATAAGCATAATCCATTAATATGTTAATGATTCGTTTTTTATATTTTTTTTCGTTGTTTATGTGTGGAATACAAACTGAGTTTGGAATAAAAGTTCATTACTAAAAAAATATCATGGACGTTGTTGTGACCATGATTGGGTATCTTGATTGAAGAGTAGGTGGCATGTGACTAAATCTAGTGTCACCTATTTTTATTACGAAAAAAATAAATTGCACATAAAAAAGAGTTAACTTAAATATATATTAACTCTTATTTAGAGATCTGTATGTTCAACTTTTTATCAATAATTTTGCTTAGCTTCGCCCTACCTGCCTTCGCCGGATCGAGCCATGTTTGCACAGCGTGGACCCAACAATCAGGTATAAGTTGCATTTTTGCTGAAGAAAGTGCAAATATTTACCAAAGACAATGTGAAAATCCTTGTCATGTAGGTCATAATGGCAATGAGTTAGAACCTGCACAGTTGGTTTAAAAGAGTATTGGTGCTCTCCACAAAGACCATAATTAAGTACTCACCTCGATATTCCAAGTTACGATAGATTTGTGTTTCACTTTTTGAGCGATCTTTTCAAAATCGTGATAGTTAGGATGGGTTTTGAGGTGAATTGCTTGCTCGACGAACTCCAAAGATGATTCAGACCATTGGCAGAAGGTTTGAAATAAAACTCGATCAACATTCAACTTTTCACCAAGTAATACAAATTCTTCCATGGATTCATAATTGTCTTTTCTCGGAACAAATTGAATTGAAAAAAAATCTAATTCATTCGATTCTTTTAGTGTTTTAATAAATTCTAAATTTTCTAAAAGGTGTTTAAAGTTCCCACCTCTAGTAATACGGTAGTGCGATTCATTGCCGGCATCAATAGAAACTAAAATTCTTTTTATAAAAAGTTTTCCTTCCCCTAGTCCATCCCAAAGTTTTTTATTAAATAACAATCCATTGGTCATAACCGTAATTGTTTTGAGATTGGGGTATTCACTTTGTTTAATTGATTGCAAGATATTTAAATTTCGCTTACTGAAAAAAAACTCTCCCCCTGAAAAAAGAATGGTCTCTGCTTCTAAAGCAATGTCTTTAAATAATCCAGTATTTTTTTCAAGATTTATTTTTGGATCATTACTGATGTAGTTGGAGCGGCAGCTTGGACATTTTAAATTACAAGATAAGTCGGAAGAGTAATTAAGATGGCTGGGCTTTTCAGTTAATACTTCTTTCTTAAGTAAAATACTTAATAAAACTTTGAAACTTAGTGTGTGATAGGGAAATTTTTTTGAAAACTTTGCAAAAAAACTAAAGAAAACAAGTTGCAAAAATGAGAAGGTAATCGCATTACATTTGGATTGGTCACAATATTTCATTGAACCATCGTGCATTGATCGCCTGATTAGCTGGGCCTGTTCACTATTCCAAACTTGGGAATTAGTATTAGTAGGAAGTGAGTCATATTTTACCCAATCGTAACAACAGGGAATAAAATCATTTTGATTGCTAATTTCTAGACGGTTAAAAGGAAACGGGCATAATCTTTTTCCCCAAAGGGAAGAATAGAATATTTTTTTTAAAAGCATGGATAATATTAATCAGAATCTATAAAAATGGTCAATAGATTTACTGAGTTTTAGTTTGGGATGATTTAATTTTCCTGACAAACCAGACGAATGCTGGATAAATAAAGGTGGCAAAGAATTCTTTCATACCATGCAGAAAACTATATTCGATGGTCATGGCCGCGAAGGTCGCTTTAATTGATTCAATTATCAATAAAAAAATAAAAACCCGAAGAAAACTAAATTTCAATCTCAGGCCAATAAAAGTGACCAGAAATCCGACAACTATATGAAGAGTGGTATCAAGAGGGAAACCCCAGATGGTAATCGAAGATATGAGTCCAAAAAAATCACTCAACGACATTCTAATATTTTTAATCACCAACCAAATATTCATATTTAAATTTCTTCCAACTCTTTTTTCATAAGTATATCAGCATTAGTCAACCTATTGACTAAAATTTTCTTTTGGAACTTGCAATAACGGGTAACGAACATGTAATGCTTTAACTGACTGAATTGCTCGCTAATGTTTTTGCACCATTAGCTTGTGATACTGCTCCAAAAACACTAAATATAATTTTTTTTTATGGATAAGATATTTAATTAATATTTTTTATTCTCTCTTTTCTCGAAGATTATCTGCCAACTTTAATAAAGATAAATTTTATTAAATATTCAGGAGATTACTTTGTGAAAAAAATCAAATTATTACTTACTTTTTTGATATGCTTTTTTTTGATGATTCTTGCCAGTTGTGGAAAAAATTCAAGTTCCCAAACAGAAATGCAAAAAACGAGCGGCCTTACTAAAACTACGAATGCACCCATCAACTTAGGCCGGGCAGAAAATTTTGCAATTATTGCCAGCAGCTCCATATCTTCAACACCAAACTCGACAATTACTGGAAAAGTTGGATTAGTGCCAGGACTTAGAGCTCAAATTACCCTTCTCCCCTCTGAAGTTGTTGGAGGAAGTTCTGAAATATATGCGGCCGATGATACAAATCCCGATTCACATTTATTTCTGGAAAATGCTCATAAAGATCTTATCGCAGCATCTGTGGAATTTGATATTAAAGAAGCTGATGCAGATAAAATTGGAAAATTTAATGGATTTTTAGGAGGTAAAACTCTTACGGCGGGATCTTATAAATGGAATTCTCGAGTTGCCATCAATAGTGATCTCATTCTAGAAGGATCACCAACTGACGTTTGGATTTTTCATGGCACTGCAAACTTTAATATGGCCAATGACGTTCACGTTATCCTCAAAGGAGGGGCAAAGGCAAAAAATGTTTTTTGGCTTATTGATGGAAGCTTGAGACTTGCTGAAAGAAGCGAATTAGTGGGAACAGTAATAGTTCAAAAAATTTTTACAATGCAGAGCTTTGCTTCACTTAACGGTAGGGCCTTTAGCCTTAATGGCAATATCGTTTTAGACAATAATGCTATTACGATGCCAGAGTAAGTCATTGGTGAGAACTTACTTTATTAAAATGTTGCGAATAGAATTTTTTCATAAGAAACATTAGCAAGGAATCTCTATGATCTTTATTATTTTTGCAGCAGTATTATTCTTTTTAATAAGTTCATCACTTCGCGTGGTGAAAGAATATGATCGTGGTGTAATATTTTTGTTAGGAAAATGCACAGGCGTGCGTGGACCTGGCCTAATTATACTGATTCCCGTTCTTGAGCAAATGACGAAGGTTACTTTGCGAACTATTACCATGAATATTCCTTCTCAAAAAATTATTACAAAAGATAACGTTTCTATCGATATTGCTGCTGTTGCTTACTATCATGTAGTGGATCCAAAAAAGTCTGTAATAGCAATTGAGCAAGTCTACGATGCTGTAAACCAAATAAGCCAAACGACGGTCCGTAATGTTGTTGGACAGTTTCAGCTTGATCAGCTGCTCTCTCAAACAGTAGAAATTAACCAACAAATCAAAACTGTGATCGACGCTCATACTGAGCCATGGGGAGTTGAAGTAACTGCCGTTGAAATAAAAGACATTACACTTCCAGATAATATGCAACGAGCGATGGCAAAAGAGGCTGAAGCAGAACGTGAAAGACGCGCTAAAATCGTTGCAGCTCAAGGTGAATTTGAAGCTGCGGTAAAACTAGGTGAAGCAGCAGATATTATTTCACAACATCCAGTCGCACTTCAACTTAGAACGCTACAAACTATGGCAGAAATAAGTGTAGAGAAAAATTCAACAATCATTTTTCCAGCGCAATTCATGACTACAGTTGGCGAAGCTTTTTCAATGATTCGAGGTGACGTAAAAAAATAAAATTTAAACCAACAATTTATTTTTTGCGGGAGTTTTCTTTTTTGGCGTTTCACTAACAGCACTATTCTTCAAACGCTCTTCAATATGAGCAATTTTAGCTTTTTGCTTCATCGATTCTTTTTCGAGATGATTTACTGATTCAAAAAGTTCATTAAGACTTTTGAGTGTTGCTACATCGGTCATTTTCAATTGCCCGCGAACAAAATAAACTCAATCCAAATATTTCGTAGACCAATAATAAGTTAAAAGCTAAACTCTCAACTGGAATCATGGAAGTCTCAACCACTAATGAGGTACACCGACTTCAAAAACTTCCACAGGGTGTTCATATCATGATTGGAGAAAAAGATGTCATGGTCTCTAGCGCAGCAGTTGAGCATCTATATAATCAAATTGAATTAGAAAATAAAACGATTCGAATTATGCCAGATCTTGGCCATAGACTTTTAGTTAACAAATACTCAATT
>JACMPM010000129.1 GCA_014377485.1 Bacteriovorax sp.
GCAGTATTAAGAACTTGGTTTTTCCTGAAGAAGTTAAAACTAAATACATGTATCCGCTCTTTGTTTTCCAAAAAGATGGAACGGTAATAGCAAGTGATGAGTATATAAAGACCAATTCTAATTAAGAAGTCTTTCTTCGAAGTTTCGTTTAATTAAGTTTTATTAGGCAAATTTCAGGTCTTAAGCATTTATTTTATCTTTAAAAAGTTTCAGACTTAGAAGCGGTAAGCGCCGAGACTATATCTTGATTAAATTCAATCTCCAGCCTAGAAATTATATCCAACTGTCTTTTCTCATTTTTTTCTTGAATTTCAAATTGATAAAGCAGCGAGTTGGCTGATTGTTTACTAGGTTTTCCTTTTAACCTCTTGATGAGATCAGGTGACATTCCTAGACTAATGCCGTTAATCACCAGCTTTGATCTAATCAAAGAAGTTTTTTCACAAATTTTATTCAAGCGGTATGGAACTTTAGTACCATTTATCGAAATTGTACTAACTGTATGAGCATTGCCCCCCGTTTCTCCTGATTCGAATGCGATCGTGGAGCCGTTAGAACTTTTGTAGCATAAGACATAAAGACTTTCTCCAGCGTCGCCCTGATAATAGATGTCTTTGCTTTTAAATTTTGATTTTACGTCTTCTAGTGTTGATTTACCGATTGTGATTCCCAAAATACTCAATTCACTGTCCGGCTGTTTTTTTGTGATGACATTCGAAGTTTCGGCAAAGACATTGGAAATAAGAGCTAAAATATAAACAGTGATAATATTCGACATCGTAAGTCCCCATTAATAGTATTTTATTAGCTCAAAAGTTTATCTATCATCATTTTAGCCTTTGGAAATTCAATTAGCATTTTATCCTTTTCCCCCATCTCAAAATCTTTAAAATGAAAAGCGGGTGCAACTGTACATCCCGTAAATACATACTCTGAATCATCTGGAAGATAGGCTCCAAACCAGACTCCAGCAGGAACAAGATATTGAACATTATTTTTATCCAAGATGGTTTCTTTGATTGTTCCCTTATTTGTGATCTCAACGATCGCAATTTTGTCTCCACCATAAAAGTGCCACATCTCATCGGAATTAATTCGATGAAAGCTTGATTTTTGCCCTTTGGAGAGCAAGTAGAAAATACCAGTTGAAAACTCTGAGCGATAGGTTTCCCTAAAATAGCCTCCTTCCGGATGAGGAAGGAGTTTGTGAACGAGTATAAGTTCTTCGACATTAGACATGAGGAATTCCTTTTGAGTAATTGCATAAATTAATTCAAATTATATTTTTCTAAGCATCATAAAGTAAACGTATTAAATGAAGTCTAAGTATCATTATTTAATATATATCAAAAAAAGATTTTTCAAAATATTACCAATTTTGGTAAAAAGGATTGTGAGTATTTTAAAAGGAGTATCCATGAAATTAATTACTGTTTTAGCGATTTTGATGATTTCGGCAGTGTCTTTTGCAGGCAATGCCTCTCTAGCAAAAGAAAAATGGACTTGCTACGCTGAAGGTAAAATAACCCTTGGTGGCCCAGCTGGAGACTTATGGGAGACTGTTGTAGGAAGAGGATCAACCGATATTGCAGCGGCAGACAAGGCCATGCAGAACTGCTTTAGCAGTGGATTACAGATGTGTTCAGTTTCTAGCTGTTATGTAAAAAAATAAAATACCATGACACCCTTTTTTTGGAGACTTCTGAGTGACTAAAAGGACTAATTATTAATTAATCGCCGTTAATTTTTTCTTTTAACTTGTATCGATAAACGTTTTAACCAATTTTGAAACTATTTTTTTCTCCCATTCCTTTTTGATTTATAATTTTTACTTTATCAACTCCGGTCGGATTTAGTTCAATGCTCAAAATGCTTTTCCCCATTTTTGTTATTTCCTGAGCATGAGTAAAGACATCTTTTCTAAAAATGGAAGTTGCTTCAATTCATTTGTATTTTAAATTCAGAGAATGGTAAAATTTCTTTTCTTCATGAGCGAGAATATTATGCGGAGTTTTAATGATGAAAAAAATAAAATATTCTGTTCTTGATTTAGCACCAGTAGCAGAAGGCGCCAGTATCGCGGAAGCTTTTGCGAATTCTGTCGAGCTTGCTCAACATGCAGAAAACATGGGATATACTCGCCATTGGCTTGCTGAACACCATACAATGGATGGCATTGCCAGTTCTGCCACTTCTGTATTAATTGGTCATCTAGCTTCTAAAACCAAGACAATTAGGGTTGGTTCCGGAGGTATTATGCTTCCCAATCATTCGCCATTAATTATTGCTGAACAATTCGGAACACTAGAAACTCTATATCCTGGAAGAATTGATTTAGGATTGGGACGAGCTCCTGGAACCAATCAGGAAACAATGAGGGCGATCAGAAGAAATTTAAGCAGTCAGAATTTTGCAGAACAAGTTCAAGAACTTTTAGAATATTTTTCTGCTAATCAGGAAGGTAAACGAGTAAAAGCATTTCCTGGTGTTGGCTTAAAAATACCAGTATGGCTTTTAGGTTCCAGTCTCTACAGCGCAGAACTTGCAGGGACGTTGGGACTTCCTTATTCCTTCGCCAGCCACTTTGCTCCCGACTTGATGATGGAAGCACTTCATGTTTACCGCAATTTATTTAAACCGTCACAGTTTTTAAAAGAACCTTATGTCATGATCGGAGTTCAAGTTGTAGCGGCCGAATCTGATGAAAAAGCAAATTTTCTTGCTACAACGGTTTATCAAAGATTTTTAGCACTAATTCGCGGTCAATCTCTTAAAATGAAACCTCCAGTGAAAAATATGGACGAACTTTGGGATAAAAGTGAACAAGATCATTTATTGGATAAACTTCAAACTGCCGCGATTGGCGGTCCTGAGAAAGTGAAGCAGCAACTTCTCCAATTAGCTGAAATCACCAATGCGGATGAATTGATGATAACATCTGATGTGTATGATCAACAAAAACGGCTTCGTACATTTGAAATTGTTGCTGAGGCAATGAAGGAATTCAATTTTCCGAACTAACTCATAATTTTATTCAATAAATGAATCCTGATTTTGCACTTTAATGAAAAGGTGGTTCAATTTATTTGTCTCCTCGTTAATCAAAAATAAAAAGGAGAAATTCTATGACTAAAATTACAATCAAATTTTTTGGATTTTACATGTGCTATCTTTTGAATTAAAAATTTTCATTAAATTCCAAACTGGCGTTGTTCTGATCATTGCCAAATCCAAAATTTATGGTGAGAATATTAGTCCAATCTGGAGGCATGGTAACTCGTAATCCTATTCCCTTACTCGAACGAATTTTTTCAAATGGATTTGAGTTTATTGAACCTGCTTCAAATGAACCAGTAAGTGCAATATATTCTTTATATAGATTTACTCTTTCCTCTAACTGAACACTTGCCAATTTATTACCACTGAAGCGATTTGTTTGATAGCCACGCAATAAATCAATTCCTCCAAGGTTATATTTATAAAGATAATTAGACTCGCCAATGGTTGTTCCAGCGGTAAATCTAGTAGCTAATACTGTTTCATAAATTGGAAAATACTTTCGTAGATCTAATTTAATTTGGGTGAATGTATTTATTTGTTCCAAGCTATTCAATCCTTCAGGCACTACAGATAGCGAGAGTTCATGCTTGTCTCCTGAATGTGGATTTATTTTAGAATCTCGAGTGTCATAGAGTGTATTTACTCCTACAGACATAGATGTTTCATTTGGAAAAAAGCGTTGTTTATCAATTTGGTAGTCTGGTCTTTCAATTCTTTGATTAAATTCTATAAAAGGACCAAATGATAATGCTGAGGAATGCTCGTATGAAAAATTTAGTTGTGAACTTATAGAACATTGTTTTATTTTTTTTAGATCTTCTACCTTTGTCGACATGCCAAAACCATAAAAGGGATCGTAGAAATTTGTGAAGTCAGTTCTAAGTGAAGCTCTCCATCGTGAATCAAGATGAGAGCTGTATTTAGTTTTTAATCGAATGCGAGCTTTTGGAGTGGCTTCCAGATCAACTAAATATGTATCAACACTCTTAGATTCTGATTCTTTTTCAATGGCCGTGCCAAAGCTCCAGGATTGAGTAGTGTCGTAGTTTAGGTAGGGAACAAAAGCATAAAACGCATTTTTTTGATTTTTAATTTCTGTTGGGATTTTAGACTCAATGCCCATTAAAAATTGAGGGAATAATAATAAAGCAACTAGAAAAATTCTCATTTAAAGACCGCGGTAGTTTAAGAAAATTAAGTCCTGTATAGCAAAAGCAATGCCCATCCGAAGATGGGAATCAAAATATTTCAAGAACTCTTGGTAATTAGTGCATCAACTATTAAATCATTTTCTGGTTTTATATTTTGAATATTATTTTTTTTCTGATTGCTCTTCGGTCCTTTGTTTTGTCCTTTATTTGGTATTTGAACATCTAGAGTGTCGTCGTCTTCGGATTTACTCTTATTTATTAAAGAATCTTTTTGACTTTGAAAATTCAAGTAGTATTTCCCTACTAGATAGCCTTCAATATAGAAAGTCACACTGTAAAGAATGGCTAGAGATGCCACCGCAAAAGACGGTAAGATAATACTTAAAGCAATAAATCCTAAGAGACCAAAAGCGAACCATTCATCTTTTTTTTGTCCTCTCAAGCTAATTACAAATCCCAATAACGATGCAAGTATGATTCCTCCGCCTTGACTAGGGAAAAGATTAATCAGGTTTAGAAGGGATTCTGAAGGATAGAAATTAGTATAAATAAAACCTAAAGTTGTTCTTAACACAATGTCGGTTAGTACAAAAAGTGCCAAAAGATACATCGCCCATTTTTTGTCAAATACTTCTTTCTCTATATGGAAAAGTATAAGTGTAACCAAACTAAAGATAATCCCAAATTGAAGCGGACTAAAATAAATTAGCTCTGAGGTTAAGGTTCTAAGAGGCCATTGCCAGAGTGCCGTATTTTTTGAAAACTCTAAATTTTGAGAAATAAAATTAGTGAATGTAGGAATTATTGTAGATATTAAAAACGATAAAATTGATAGAAAAAGAAATGAATAACTAGTTGGATATCTTTTTATTGGCGAGATTATTTTATTAGCAATATAACTTGGTTCAAGTTGCAATCTTGGTTTATAGGCTACAGCTACGGAAAGCAACACCTTGATCCATTGAAGAGTTTCAGGCATTTTACTTTTTTTATCAGTCAAAACTGTGAGATAAATTTTATCCCATTTGACAACTTTAAATCTCTTTCTGAACAACTCCATCCCTTCAGCGTTGTAAAACAATCCCATGGAAGACTGAAAGAGTTTTGTTAGTTTTAAAAAATTGGATGGTGGATTTTCACCGAACTCACTAACCCCAATTGTTGTCATTGGAACAATTCCAAGACTTATTTCTTGATGCCCCAGTGCTTGTAAGTTTTCCATGGCCGAAAGAGTAAGAAGCTCTCCAATACCTTTAGTTGCGGAGGAACTTGTTCGAATAAGCATGTCCTCAAAGTACCAGCTCTTATCACTCACAATCGGAGTAACTATTAAAATACCATCGATAATATTTTCACTAGTTAAAGCTACAAAACATTTTCTATCTTGGGGAATACATTCAAAGCTCATTCCATGAAGAAAACCCGAAAGGCTGACAAAGGATTGAGCTTCCCATAGTTTTTTTACTTCATTTAGCGAGGAGAGTTTAGCTGGGTCTTTGACGATTTCTGTTAATTTCCACTCTTCGACTCTGAGACCGCTTTTGAGCGCCTGATTTCTCCCAACTCTAACTTTTCTTCCAGCATGCCCAGTTGGTTGGATATCTGAGAGATTTACCCAAGGTTCTTTGCCAATTTGAAAGCTCGAATAGCCATATCCTGATAAAGTCTTTGCAAATGGCGAATAAACGCCAACGAAGGCTACAGGACCTCCTTTAAAAAAATTCTGCAGGTCATCTAAAGCAATTGAAAGGGACTCATCGTCACTATTATTATTAAGGGGAGGAAGCGGCTCAAGGGCCACTAAATTCACACCTAACTCTTTAGTCATACCAAAAATCCAGCCATTTGATGATTCAAGAAATTGAAGATCAGACCACAGCCAAACATAATGAGAAGAATTGAAAGCCTGCTTTTTTAGCCTACTGTAAAGCTCTTCGGTATTAACTAATTTCATCATAACAATGACTCCCTGTTTTTACTTCATTTAAAATGAATTCATAGCAATGCCAATGGCCAACAGAGAGGTCTCTATTAGAGCAGGGTTCGATTGGATAAACAGCATACGTTCAACTACAACTAACGTTCAACAATCCAATCAAATTATGATATTTAAAAAAATTCTAAATGAGTTCTATTCAAGATTTTACCAAAAAAAAGAGAAAAGCAAACAATGCAATGAATTCGGTAATTTTTGACTACTTTATTTTTACTTAATCTCGGCAAAGTATTACTAAAGAGTAGGTATCATTATGGGCACCATTAAGCCAAGTCTTCGTTTTTACTGACTAACTCTGTAATCCATGTAGCTTAGCTTTCGATAGTCAATAATTGTAGGCACAAAACTAAAAATGGTCTTATTCTTTTAGATTAAAAAAACGCTAAGGATTGGTTTTCTAAGTAGCAATAATTTTAATTATTCTGCTCACAACTATTGAAAGAACCACCGTATAATCTAGCTGAGATATGATGAAAATATTTAGTCTACTATTCTTTGGTATAATTATTCTTTCGGGCTGTGTTCCGAAGGAAGATGCACCAGAGCCCGAAAAAGTCGCAGTTCCCAATTTAAATGCCTCTGTGATACTTGGTAATACTTATGCTTTTAACATAAACAACGTAACAGCTATTCAAATCGATTCCATGAATAATCTTTATGCTCTCGATTCATTAAATAATCAATTAGTGATTTTGGATTCAAGTAAAAATCTAATATTGAATTTCGGAGTTCAAGGAACAAATGCAGGTGAATTCTCAACACCGAGAGATTTCACTCTTGATGAGGATGCAAATATTTATGTTTCTGACACAGGTAATAATCGAGTTCAGGTTTTTGATAATACTGGAATTCACCTTTTAACCATCGGTGGCACTGGTTCTGCAACTGGACAGTTTTCATCTCCCAGAGGAATTGCTACCGACCCTTCTGGACTTATATATGTGGCCGACAGTGGCAATAACCGAATTCAGATCTTTGATCAAACTGGTGCTTTCCTTTCCAGCTTTGGAAGCGCCGGAGCTTCTCAAGGGCTTTTTAATTCTCCAACAGGAATAGCTTTTGATAACGTCGGAAATATTTATGTGGCCGACAGTGGAAATAATCGAATTCAAAAGTTTCATCCGAGTGGAATCTATTTAAATAGTTTTGGTAGCGTAGGAACTGGAAATCTTCAATTTCAAAATCCAACCGGAATTACTATTGATACGCTCGGAAATATTTATGTTGTAGACCAAGGCAATAATCGTATTCAGATTTTGGATTCTTCTGGAATTTTTGTTTCAAGTTATGGCTCTTTTGGAGTCAATAATAGTCAATTTAATTTGCCAAGTGGTGTGGCTTTAAATAGCAGCGGACATATTTTTATTGGCGATGCTAATAATTATCGTGTTCAGGAATATGATTCAAGCTTTAGTTATCTCTCGACCATCGCCACCACAGGAGTTACCAACACGCTCTTTAATTCTCCCCGAGGGTTGTCTGTGGATATTAATGGAAATATTTACGTGACTGATTCAGGTAATAACCGGATTCAAAAATTTGATGGCAGCTATAATTTTGTACGTTCATTCGGTGGTCCTGGAAGTGGAAATGGTCAACTTAATAGTCCAAAAGATGCTGTTTCAGATGCCGCTGGCAATCTATTTGTTTCAGATACTGGAAATAATCGCATACAAAAATTTGATGCAAATGGAAATTTTCTTTTTGCATTTGGTTCTTATGGTTCGGGAAATGGTCAATTTAATGCTCCCAATGGATTATCCCTAGATACAATCGGAAATATTTTTGTTGTCGATTCTAAAAATAACAGAATTCAAAAATTTGATTCAATCGGAAATTTTCTTTTTAGCTTTGGAAGTCTCGGAAGTAACGATGGAGAATTCAATTTACCCTCTGATATATATATAGATTCTTCCAACTCTATCTATATAAGTGATAGTGGCAATCACCGTATCGAAAAATTTAATTCTTCTGAAATTTTTGTAAATTCTTTTGGAAGCTCTGATCTCATTAATCCAAAAGGAATTGCCGTAGACTCTTTAGGGAATATACATGTTGCCGATCGTAGTAGAAACCAAATTATATCTTTTGATCATAATGGAATATTTACTTCTGCTATTGGAGTGCAAGGAGTGGAAATAGGTATGCTTAATTTGCCAGTTGGCCTTGCAATTGATTCTACAGGAAATTTATTGGTTACTGATAATTTAAATCGAATTCAAAAATTTAATCAATGACAAAAATAATACTATTTATTTCCTTTATTTCCTTTATTGCCTATTCGTTGACTGCATTTAGCTCGACCGTAGTCCAAAGCAACTATACAGAAAGCATAGATCAATTAACTCCGTTGCAAGTTTCCGAATTATTCAATAAATATCATTCTACGAGTAAGGATAAAAACATTTATCTAACATGTTTAGAGAGCAGTGATGATAAACTTTATATAGGCCTTTGGCATAGTCTAGTGATCAATTCAACTTTAAAAAATGTTACTTCAATCATAGAAGATTTTGAAAAGTACCACGATTTTTTCGAAGGAATTGAAGCATCTAAAATTATAAAAAACATTGACTTGGATAAATGGATTGTGGAGTTTGAGAATAAATCGCCTATTTTTTTTATACCGAATATTCATTATCAAATGGAATATAAAAAAATTCCAGTACTCAACGGTGCAATGTACAAATATCACCTATCAAGTCTCTATCTTCAAAGCAGCATAACATTCTCAGATGGACTTATTTTTTTGAAAGAGGAAGATGGCATTACTAAATTCTATGAGTTAGATTTTTTCAATGCCAACTGGGGGGTTTTAGGAAAAATAACAGGCTCAAAAATATGGAATGATTCGGTTAAAGAGTTAGCGATCTCTGATTTGGAATTAAAATACAAAGCAGAAAACTTGAAGCTTTCTTCATCGGAAAAAAAAGAAAAAGTCTATTCAACCTTAAAGTTAATTTCTGAAGACCAATTAATTGAAAAATGTATAAAAAATAAAGTAAGTGGAAAAATTTTTTTTGCTAAATAATTTGTTTTCAATAGTTGCATAGTAGAAAAAAAATAGTGGATAATAAGTCACTATGAAGATAAAATTAATAAGTCTGTTTGTTGTACTCACCTTTTCCACTCAATCTTTTGCCTCCATTGTTTTTCAGCCCGAAAAAAAAAGTCATCTTTATCAGACTTTTGGTCTGTTTTCTGAAGAAGGACAAACTTCGATCTACAATCGTGGAGGATCAAAATATTGGGGAGAAATTTGCTCTAAAATAACTCTTTTTGATGTGGATTCAATTTGGGGAAGACCACAATTTATACTCAATGCGGGCGTACAGGCTTCTCTTCACAATCAGGGCAAAGAGTTTCTATCAGAGACTATGGATGTGAGAGTGGGGATTGCAGGCCTCTTCACGATTAATCACAGTACTCGTTTAATGGTTGCGGTCTCACACCTCTCTGGGCACGTTTTGGAAGATGTGCCTGACAAAGATTTGATTCCCTTAAATGTTGGAGATGAAACTCTACAATTCCGAATCATCCATGATTATGAAAGAAGTTTTCGATTTGGAGGAACACTTAAATATGTTCTTGGAACGGAAGGAGAGATCAGAAGAATCAATGCAGATCAATTCTTCGAATGGTTTCCATTTACTGAAAGAAATTCGACACAAACCTCAACACCCTATGTGGCCGTAGGGGTAGAGGAAAATGGTTTTGATAAATATGTCCTCACATCTCATGTGCAGACCGGGCTGTTCTGGGGAAATCATCTCGATGAAAATCATGATGAGATCATAAGAGTTAGCTTAGGAGGTTATAGTGGTCTGGATCCTCGCCAGAAATACTCTCATTTTAAAAGAACTAAAGCCCATTTTGGTTACTTTGGTCTTGCTTATGAATATTAATTTATAATTAGAATCATTCTCGTTTTCATAACATTAATTTTTTTTATTTTAGTCTTCAAGAATTAATTTAACATTCTCAGTTGCACTCTTCCATCCTGCACTACCATTAATACAATAGTAGAAATAATTGCCAGGAACAGCTTGAACATAGGGACTTAATGATGCATTGACGAAGGTTGTATTTACTACACCGTTGTAAAAATAAATATCACCATTTGAGGGAGAAGCAGGTGCTGAGGCAGTGATATTGTAAGCTCCTTTATATGTAATTAAATCGAGAGGATTTAGAGTCTGACTCGTGATCCCAGTATCTATAGAAAGTGCCCCTTTTCTTGTTACATTTACTCCATTATCAATATAAGTTTTATTCAAAATTTCACCAAAGCCATGATTGAAATAATAATTTTTTGGAGTTGCACTACAAGCTGTGTCTGTGAATGTAGTTATTTTTAAGCCTATGAAACCATGTCCTCCATAGGGAGGAGAAACATTACTAGTTAATGTTCCTAAGATGCAATTTGAAGCTAATCCGGAGCCTATTCCAGAGAGATTTATTCCAGTAAGCGAAGCAGGAATTTCAATTCTAAAGGAGCCTGGTGATGATTGGCTCATTGATCCGCAAGATCCCAAGGTTCCAGTGGCACAAGTCTTAACAATTAATTTTTTAAAGCCAGTATAAGAATTGATACCGTTACTGTAGTAAATTGAATCAGTAAAAGATTTCCCATCTGATGTTTGGCTGGTAACACATTTATCAGGAGTCATGGAGAAAGATATATTGAAGATACTACTATTTATTTCAACAGATTGATGATCACATTGTTGGATACCTTCCATAGGATTTGTCCCCATCCATCCAATTGTTGAAAATTCCCATGATCCTTTATTAAGTTCTAATTCTAATCCATCTTTATAAAGAACACTAAAGCTTTGAGAATTATCTAAGCTTCTTCCTAAAATAAGTAGTCCGCCAGTAAACTGAGAAGGACCGTTTGTAATATTTCCACTGAAAATTTTAAACTTGGCCTTACTGGATTCATTTTTCTGGCCACATGAGACCAAAAGGATGGATATTGCAAAAATCAGAAAAGTTTTATTCATAGGAACCTCAATAAATTCTTCATCGTCATTTTACTTCAAAAACATTATAACAGTGCCAAGTATCTGAGATGAGGAGTACTCTTTTAAATGAATTATTTTAGATTAAAAACAATTGCACTATTTTTTGAAGAATCAACTCCATGTAATTCAGATTTTTCAAGATCGATAGATAAATTCTTAAGGTCAATTAATGAAGTATCGATAGACTTAAGAATGACTAATTTTTGTTTTCCTTCTCTTGCGTGAAAATTGGCAAGTCTTGAGAAAAATAAAATTCTCTTGGTTGATTTATTATTCACTACAACCTGGTCTCTAGTGCTATCAACCACGAGTTCACACGCCCCAACTAGATCTTTGTGTTTCAAAATTCTAAAAGGTGCAATATTTCCTGTTATTTTAGATGAAAAAAATAAAATATCACCAGAGTCATCTAAAACCACTACTTCTTGATTTTTTTCGTCAAAGGTTAGAGCGCGAATTGCTTTTAATTCGCTACTGTTTCCAGCAATGATTTCAGTGAAGAGGATATTGTTTTTATACTTTTCGATAAGCACTGTGTTTCTGTATCCAAAGAATTTCATTTTCATTGATTTTGATTCTGATTTTGCTTCAGGAGCTGCCATTTTTTTAAAAGATTCTATACAACTTTGATTGATAATATCGTCTCCCTTTCCGTTTCCATAATTTTCTGCTTGATCTTGGCAAAGTACAACATCCGCCTCATTGGGCAATTCTGTGCTTGCAACTATTATTGAGTTATAAATTCCAACAAAGAATAAAAAGGTTATTAATTTCTTCATCATAATAATTATCCTATGGCACTGATCCATTCATATTATTAGTAGTTGTTCCACCGCTTGTCGCCACCGCATTTAAAATAGCAGAATATGAACCCGTTGCTAAAAACTGTCCTAAAAAAGTGACTTGCACTGTACATGTTGCGCCAGCGGCCAGTGTTGTCGAGGTACAAGTATCTGTACCGAAAAGCCATGCTGCTGAATCGCTTCCAGTCTTAGAAAGAGTGATGGTTGAAGAAGCAACATCCCCAGTATTTTTTAAAGTATAAGTGTGAGTGACATTTGTAGAAGTTGTTCCAAACGGATCTGGATTAGGTGGAGTTGGGCTTGTGGCCCCTATTTGCCATTTCAAATCGGCCATTGATTGATAAGTAAATCCTGATAGGAGTGTTCCCGTTTGTGTATCAGTATTTGTTACAACAACATTTACCACGACAGCAGCATGCGCTCCAGTTACACATGTAAGTGAAGTTGAACTAACAACTGTAATGCTGGTGCAGGCGCTTCCGCCTAAGCTCACGGTTGCTCCTAAATTAAATGCTGTTCCCGTAATTGTCACTGATGTTCCACCAGCGATACTCCCTATACTTGGTGAGATGCCTGTCACGGTAGGAGCAGCGATGTAGGTATAGGCTGATATACCTGTTCCAGTTTGAGTGTCTGTATTAGTGACAACAACGTTGACTGCACCAGCGGCATGGGCAGCTGTCGTACAAGTAATGGTTGTTGGGTTTACAACAGTTAGGGCCGTACAAAGAGAGCCTCCAAAGCTCGCCGTTGCTCCAGCAAGAAATCCAGATCCAGTAATCGTTACAGCAGTGCTACCAGTTGCAAAACCAGAAGTTGGCGCTACGCTAGTAACCGTTGGAGCGGCTTGATATGTAAAAGCAGCAGGTGCATTTCCTGTTTGAGTATCAGTATTAGTGGCAGTGACAGTAACTGCTCCAACTGCATGAGCAGTTGTCGTACAGGTGATTGATGTGGCACTAGCGACCGTAACACTTCCGCAAGCAGAGCCACCAAAATTAACCGTCGCTCCAGAGATAAAACCTGTACCGGTAATGGTAACTGCTGTTGTTCCTGCTAGAACTCCATTATTAGGAGATACACTCGTCACAGTAGGGGCCGCTCGATAAGTATAAACAGAAAGTCCTGTTCCTAATTGAGTATCAGTATTAGTGACGACAACATTCACCAGGCCTGCGGCGTGAGCAGCTGTCGAACAAGTGATTGAAGTTGAGCTCACAACAGATAAGGAGGTACAAAGAGAGCCTCCAAAACTTGCTGTTGCTCCAGCAAAAAATCCTGAACCAGTAATTGTCACAGCTGTTCCCCCGGCAAGTGCACCTGCATTTGCGGCGACGCTGGTAACAGTAGGAGCTGGGATATAAGTATAAGCGGATAGGCCTGTTCCTATTTGAGAATCTGTATTAGTGATGACAACATTTACCAAACCAGCGGCGTGAGTAGCTGTTGTACAAGTAATAGTTGTTGGGTTTACGACAGATAAGACAGTACAAAGTGAGCCCCCAAAGCTGGCCGTTGCTCCAGCAATAAATCCTGAGCCGGTAATTGTTACGGCAGTGCTACCAGTAGCAAAACCAGAAGTTGGCGCTACGCTAGTCACCGTTGGAGCGGCTTGATATGTAAAAGCAGCAGGTGAATTTCCTGTTTGTGTATCAGCATTATTGGCCGTGACCGTAACTGCTCCGGCCGCGTGAGCCGCTGTTGTACAGGTGATAGATGTGGCACTAACTACCGTCACACTACCACAAGCAGAACCACCAAAATCAACGGCCGTTCCTGTATAAAATCCAGTACCGGTAATGGTCACTGCTGATCCACCGGCAAGAGCGCCAGCATTGGCAGCGACGCCAGTAACAGTAGGAGCTGCTCTATAAGTGTAAGCAGAAAGGCCTGTTCCAAATTGAGTGTCTGTATTAGTGACGACAACGTTGACCGCACCAGCTGCATGCGCGGCCGTCGCACAAGTAATGGTTGTTGGGTTTACAACAGTTAAGGCGGTACAAAGAGAGCCACCGAAGCTCGCCGTTGCTCCAGCAAGAAAACCGGATCCAGTAATCGTCACAGGAGTTGCTCCAGCAAGGGATCCCGAGTTAAGTGAGACTGATGTGACAGTAGGAGCTGGGATATAAGTATAAGCGGATAGGCCTGTTCCTGATTGAGAATCTGTATTAGTGATGACAACATTTACCAAACCAGCGGCGTGAGCAGCTGTTGTACAAGTAATAGTTGTTGGGTTTACAACAGATAAGACAGTACAAAGTGAGCCCCCAAAGCTGGCCGTTGCTCCAGCAATAAA
>JACMPM010000130.1 GCA_014377485.1 Bacteriovorax sp.
TAAAAATATTAAATAATGATTGTTCTAATTTGATACCTTTCTTATTTACTTTAAGTAATGATAATGAAGTTGTCTTCCAAAGAATCCAAGATGATTTTGCCAAATGTGTGATTGATTTTTTTAGAATAAAAACTCCTCCAATCAATACAAATGAAGGGGGAAAACTTAGCTTAAAGTTCTTCGATAAAGATGGTAACGATTACTGGGCAGATGAAGTTTCGGAAGGAATTTTATACTTTCTCGCCCTCATCTGCATTGTTCACCAACCCAATCCACCAAAGTTATTGCTTTTGGAAGAACCAGAAAAGGGAATTCATCCAAGACGTATTCATGAAATTATGAAGTTTATTTTCCAATTAGCGGAAGATAAGGATATTCAAGTAATTATGACCTCGCACAATGAACACGTTTTAGAAGAATTTGCTATTATTCCAGAGGCAGTTTTTATTTTTGATAAAGACGAAGAAGGTACTACGTTTGTAAAAAACCTTCAAAAAGATATAATTGAGCCTGATACTAAAAAAGCAGAAGAATTTGGAATTGAGCCAATTGATTATTTAGATAATATTGGCGAAAATTGGTTTATGGGATTGATGGGAGGTGTACCTGCATGAGCAAGAAGTTGACCTATACATTACTCGGCGAAGGATATGCTGAGTATGTTTTTTTAGAAATTTATTTGAGAAGAATGTACGCTGAATATAAACCTGATACGCAATTAGTTTCCAGTCGATTAATGAAACCAAGTGGAGGTAAATCAAGTTCGTCTCAAGTATTGGCAAACATCCAAAAATTGTGCATAAAATCGTTTATAAGTAGAGATGATATTCAATTATTTATTGCTGGAATTGACTTAGACCAACAAGCTGACAATGACCCTGATTTAATGAAATACAAGGCTCGTATCAAAGAAATGACAGATAAATTAGGGAAAGAATTGTATGGTCAATATAAAAATCAAATTCTTCTTTTTGCTCCTATTCAAGCCATTGATTATTGGATTTTATATCAGTTTTATCGTTTAAAAAAAGAGATAAAGACTACTGATAATTCCTTGGAATCGTCAGTAAAAGATGTAACTAAAAAACGACTTTATGGAGCAAATGCTAATAAAACAAAAATTGAAAAAATAGCAAAAGATGTGGCAGATAAAGCTGATTTTGAGGAATTAGCCAAGCAATCTAAAAGTTTTAAACTTCTTCATAAACAAGTGAAGCTATTTATTGAAAAACATTAAAAGGTGGCTCAAAATTGATTTTGAGCCACCTTTTACGATTTTTAAAAATTATTCTACAAACTCTTCTCCTCCCAAACCATACACAAATTCACAATCGTTTCAACGGCTTTTTCCATATCCTGCACCGATACCCATTCGTGTTTTCCATGAAAAGCGTGTTCACCCGCAAAGATATTTGGGCAAGGCAGACCCATAAATGATAACCTCGAACCGTCCGTTCCACCTCTAATACTTCTACGGTTGGGTTCAATGCCACTCCTTCGAATTGCCTCCATTGCGTACTCGCTTACATGAGGGAATTTACCTAAAATCTCCTTCATATTTCGATATTGCTCGTGAACTTCAAAAGTGGCTTTTGAGTTATGATAATTTCGCAAAACATTGTTCATGATTTCACTTAAAACCAATTCGTGAGCGTGAAGTTTTTCAACGGTAAAATCTCTGA
>JACMPM010000002.1 GCA_014377485.1 Bacteriovorax sp.
AGGCAGATAATACTGGACTAGCAGCTAACTTAGAAAAGCACGGACTCCTTTCTGGTGGCCCTTCTGAATTTATGTGGTACTTTGAAAAGTCTTTAGTAAAAGATGGAGTTGTTATCGAGCGCTTCGCACCAGACGTTTCACCAGAAGATCCTAAACTAATTCAGGCAATTGAATCAGCTTTAAAAGGTAAGTAGTCAGAGAGCTTATCAATATTGTATTATTTCGCAGTAGAGGTTAAAGAGCTAACCCGACATTTTTTCCTAACTAATATTCATAACGACTTCGTTTAAAATTTAAGAACATTTTTTAATTTTTGGAATCTTATGGGAGAATAACCGGAAAGATGAATTGGAATGAGATTAATAGTTTAATGAAAAAAATATCCACTAATGCAGCCGTTTCTCAAAATTCCTTACGGATCTCTCAAGATGCATGTCAAGCAATGAAACAACTCCTAGTTGAAGAGCCGTATGCGGAAAATCTGCACTTACGGTTCTCTGTGGCGGGTCTAGCCACCAAGCCTCTTTAATAACATGATCACAGATAAATCTGATTAATTGTTTCGGAGTTAATTTCGGATTTTTTCAATATCTTGACTGTAACTCGAGGCACACAAGGAGCTGCTTAGAGCTTCTCTATTGTTTCTTCTGAAAATAGAGAAATTCAAGTGATTAATTATATTAAAAAATCACTGTTGATGGACTAGAGATATGAACAATAACTTATTATTATTATTATTATTATTATTATTATTATTATTATTATTATCAAATAGAAAGCTAATGAGCAGGAAAAATTTGTCTCGGCGATGTGGAATTAACAGACAATGAAAGAAAATAAAAAAATTCAACAAATATTACAGTGGTTAGGTGCTCTTAATCGATTTGCTCGAATAGGAATTTTTCTGGCCATTGTATTGCCTGTCTCAACTCTCGCAACTATTAATTACTTTACACTTAAAAAAGAGTTAAATAACTCTGCTTTCTCTCGACGCCTTGCCATTGCTCAAGTTGCAGCAATCACACTTAGTCAAAAATTTGATCACTTAAAAGACATAGGGACTTCCCTGACCGGTGGAGTGCATTTCAGAGAATTAATCAGCAAGGGCCAGTGGTTTGAGGGCATTAAAATAATGTCTGAAGTTACAAAAAATCTTCCGATAATCGATCGAGCCCTTTTAGTAGACGTCGCGGGAAATGTAAAAGCAGATTGGTATAAAGATCCCAAAGTTTTAGGAAAAAATTTCAATTATCGGGAGTGGTATCAAAAAATTATAGAGAAAGAAGAACCTTATGTTTCTAATATTTACAAGAGAGCTAACGAGCCACTTTATAATATTATTGCAGTTGCTGTTCCTATAAAAAATGAAAATAATAAACTTATTGGCATTCTACTCTTACAAGTTCTTCTCGACCCGCCCTTCAACTGGGTAAAAAAGATTCAAATCGGTCCATCCGGCTATATTTATTTAGTTGATGGTAATGGAAAATTAGCTTTTCATCCTAAATATTCGTCTCAGTTTAACATCATCGATTATACAGTCGTTCCCGTTGTTAAAAAAGTCCTTCAAGGCAAAGAAGGTGTTGAGGTTAATTTTAATCTATTAGAAAATGAGGAGAGGATTTCTGCTTATAGTCCCGTCCCAGGATATAAATGGGGAGTTGTAGTTCAAGAACCAACGGCCACGGCATTTGCCTTTCGAAATTCAAGTCTGAAAAGACGTTTATTTGAAAGTTTTATTATTATTGTGTTTACAGGCGTATTAGCATTGGTCGTTTTGAATATTGTTTCTAAACTTAATGAAGCCAAAATGTTTTCAGATTTATTGATTGATAATATTCCCGATATGGTTTTCGTTAAGGATGCCAAAGAGTTAAAATTTGTTAGACTTAATAAGGCCGGTGAAGAGCTGCTTGGATACTCACAAAATGAGATGATCGGCAAAAGCGACCACGATTTTTTTCCAAAATCCGAGGCTGATTTCTTTATAGCAAAAGACAGAAGTATCTTATTAAATGGAAAGTCTCGGGAAATTTCGGAAGAAACAATTCATACGCGACTCAAAGGAGTGCGCATCCTCAACACGAGAAAAGTCCCTCTTAATTCCAAATATCTGATTGGCATTTCTGAAGATATAACTGATAAAATTGGACTGATTGAGGCGCGATTGGCCCAACAGGCAGCGGAGGAGATGGCAAAAAGAAAGAGCAAGTTTTTGGATATTGCAGCCCATGAATTACGCACTCCAATCACCACCCTCTCGCTTTTAATTCAACTCGCCGAGAAGCAGGCGCTAAAAGGTCACCCTCTCACCATCGATGTCTTGGCGCGGCTTCGAGCACCAACAGATCGCCTCACCCGACTGATAGTTGATCTGTTGGATATGTCCAGACTTGACCGAAAGTTACTCGTCCTCCTTCCTGTTCAAACGAACATGACTTCATTGATTTCCGAGTGTGTAGAAGAGTTTAGAATTCGCGCACCAGAGCGCAGTTTTTTTTTCAATAGGCCAGATCAACCAGTCGAGATCAATGCAGATCCTTTAAGGATAAACCAAGTTCTCGCAAACCTTCTTGATAATGCCGTTAAATACACCAAGGATGGCACCATTGAGGTCGCACTCGACATTATGCCAAATACGATTCGAGTCTCCGTCACAGACCATGGGTCCGGAATCTCAAAAGAGCAGCAGGCAGTACTTTTTACCGCTTTCTCTAGGGGCAATACCGACTCAACCATTCGGGCCAATGGCCTGGGCCTTGGACTTTCTATTTGTCATGGTATTTTGGATTTACATGGTGGAACAATTGGCCTCGTAAGCAAGGAAGGCGAAGGGAGTACTTTTTATTTTGAGCTACCAAGAAAGGATTTCAAAATATGACTAATTTAAGTTCAAAGACAATCCTAATTGTTGAAGATGATCCCACCATTTTACAAGTCCTATCGGAATTCCTTGTTGATAAAGAGGCAAACAAATTGAATAAATTTTTTCTTTGTTCTCAGGTAAGAAATTAATAAAATCATGGTACTTAACTAGGCTTTATCTTGGTGCAACTGTTGTCGGGATACTCTCTACCATAAATTAACCATTTTTTCGCAACTACTCATATAGCCCTTCATTATACATTTCATTATAATAATATATTTTAATTCTTAAGAAAGAAGCCTCATTATTTTTAAATGAAAAATAGTTTTTTATCGTCTTTCATCATTTTCATTTCCACTTTCCTGACCATAACAAATTCATTTGCAGTTCCAGTCGCAAGGCCTCCTCAATATGTTCTGCTCGCTTTCGATGGATCACTCAATCTCGATATGTGGAATGAAACTCTTACCTTCGCCAAAAAAAACAAAGTAAAACTCAGTTATTTTTTAAGCGGAGTTTATTTTCTGCTCGATTCCAATCGACTTGACTATATAGAGCCCAGCAAAGGTTTTGGAAAATCTGCCATAGGTTTTGCAGGTGACTCAATTACAAATTTAGTCAATCGCGTGGCATATGTTAATAAAGCTTACGATGAAGGTCATGCCATTGGCTCTCATGCCAACGGACATTTTGATGGAACAACCTGGAGTCTTCCTCAATGGGATTTGGAGTTCAAAGAATTTAACCATTTAATTTTCGGAGTATTCACCCAAAATGGATTTGATCCACTTTCCACCTATAATCCTTATCATTTTCCTGTTGAACAAATCGTTGGATTCCGGGCTCCACTTCTGGCGACCAATTCAAATATGTATAAAGTGCTTAGAAAAAATAAATTTGCTTACGACACCAGTCAGACAGCACCGATGAACTACTGGCCGGAGAGTACCGATGGTCTGTGGAATTTTCCATTGGCAGAACTTCGTATCTTTGATACGGGAAAAAAAACTCTTTCTATGGATTATAATTTTTATTTTTCTCAGAGTGGAGGCAATCAGGATGTAGCAAATGCAGATAAATACAGAGATGAAATGCTCAAAACCTATATGGGATATTTCTATACAAATTATTACGGTAATCGTGCCCCGATACATATTGGACATCATTTCAGCAAGTGGAACAACGGCGCTTATTGGTTAGCTTTTGGCGATTTTGTAAAAGCCGTTTGCCGTAAACCAGAGGTAAAATGTGTTAGCTATCAATCTCTCTTAAAATATATGGTCTCTTTGAAGCCTGGAGTAAGAGAAGAATATCAAAAGGGTAATTTTCCCAAATTACTTATTCCAAATTCCAATATAAAAGATAAGGAAGCTGTAGCTCCGATAGATGTCTCCTTTTTAATGAAAAAAATTAATGAAGAAGAACTTGAAATCTCCTTACAAGGAAAAGACGTCAACCGCTTTCCTAAAAATTCAGATTACGTATGGAAGCTTAATGATAAAAAAATTTTTCAAAGTAAAAACTCAAAGATCAAAATTTCTAATATTCCTAAAATTGAATGGGATTCTAAACTAAGTGCCATATTATTATACAAAGGCCGAGAATTACTCAAAACAAGTCATATGATAAGTTCAGATAATATTGAAGGTTTTATTCTTTCCAATGAAGATCTAGAGAAACGAGCGAGTTTGGGGGATTTACCAGAAGCTCATGTTGATTAACTAATTTTTTTTAATGATGATTTCTCTTTAGTTAGAAGAGTGATTCTTTCAGCAATGTCTGAAAGTGGTTCCACAAACTCTGCTCCTCCAAGAGCGATGGCTTCTTTGGGCATTCCAAAAACAACTGATGAGAATTCATCCTGAGCAATAGTGCGAACGCCGAGAGATCGAAGTTCCAACATTCCACGGGCCCCATCTTTTCCCATTCCCGTTAAAATAACAGCAATGGTAGAAGTGTAGAGATTTTTAGCGACTGATGTAAATAAATAATCAACAGAAGGCTTAAAACGGTTTACCGGTTCATCGTCGTTGATTTCGACTATGGCTTTGCCATTTTTGTAGACACATTTCATCTGCTGCCCACCAGGAGCGATAAGAATTCTATTAGCGCGAACCTCATCGCCATTTTCAGCTTCTTTGACTTCAAATGGACAAAGGTCATTCATTCTTTTGGCAAAAGCTGCCGAGAAAACGGCCGGTATATGTTGTACAATGAGCATCGGTGGAATCTGATCCGGCAGTGCCGTAATTATTTCTCTGATCGCTTCAGTTCCTCCAGTAGAAGATCCTAGAACTATCAATGAATTTAAATCACACAAGGCCGTTGTCTGAACTGTTTTTGATCGAAGATTGCGAGAGGATTTTGAAAGATTGGCCTTAGCGGCAGTGCGTACTTTTTCTATAATAAGTGGAGTGACACTTTCAATTTCTGAGAGTTCTGGCTTTTGAATATAGTCAATGGCGCCGTTTTCCAATGCCTCAAGAACCATTGGTCCTTCGGCCATACTGATGGAAGAAATCATGACGGTAGGAATATTATATTTGGGTCCAATAATTTTTAAGAGCGCCACTCCATCCATTTCAGGCATATGTATATCAAGAGTAATGACATCTGGTTTGTGTTTTAAAATCAAAGCTTCAACTTCAGAAGGTCTCTCGGCCATGGCGCAAACTTCAAGGCCTTGATCGCTGGAAAAAATTCGTGAGAGAATATTTCGGATCGTTCTAGAATCATCCACAATTAAGATTTTAAACTTGGCAGGAGAACTTTTAAGGATAATTGTCTGAGCTACCTCTTTACTGACGCGAACTTTATTCACTACAGGCAAGAACATGACTTCAATAACACAATTTTTCTCAATTTTTTTAATCGATTTAAATTTTTTCTCAACAAAATAATCTTCCAAAAGATTTAGGGAAGATGTCATTCCGATCATTTTAACTTCTGCGCAAATCAGCTCAGAATGAGGAAGATAATTCGTCATTTTTATAAAGAGTAAATCCAGAATCATTTTCTTTAAGTCAGTTTTCTTGAGATAAAAACCAAGGCAATTCCCGTCACTAAGTTGAAACGAAACAAATGCATCACCATAAATGAGTTCAATGAGGTACTCGCCCCCTGATTTTTTTGTCACTAAATCTTTTGAATTCAACTTGTTCATAAAAATTAATTGCCTACTTTGTACTTAAATAACGGCATGACATATAAGCAAAACTTGTTGCTGGCACCACATCTGTAGAATATGCCATCAGAGGATGGTTAATATTCCCCTTTTCTCCTAAATCTTCCAGTAATAGTTGGACATTTTTCCACTCTGAAACTATTTTCGCTGCATGAGTAGAAACATTTCCAAATGCCAGGATGGAACAAGGGCAATTAGCATATTTTCTGCTTACATTTGTAAAATTGAATTTAAAATCAGCAAAATAAATTTTATTCGGCTCGATTTTCATATCCATCTTATCAAAGAAGACAACTTCTTGTTTAAAATCCATGCCATGCTCTTTGACGAATGCTTCTAAAAGTTCACCTTGACCTTCGAAGAAAATAAAAGTGCTAGGTTGTGATTTATCTAGAGAGCTAAAAAAGGTTTTGAGTCTTGGTAAATCAGAGATTGAAGCAAGCATAGCTCTCAATTTATTTTCAGGTGCTGAAATAACAAATTGTTTTTGATTTTCTTTATCGAAAGAAGAAATCATTGGTTTTCTATTATGATCCTGGGCAACCGAACGGAGTTTGGTTCTAATTTCTTCTCCGCGCTCTTCAAGATTATTTAGGGCCGGTTTTTCAATATAATCGGATGCCCCAAACTTCAACGCTTTCATCGCGATATCTGAATCAGATCGAGATGCTGATGAAATAATGACGACCGGCGGATGAGACTTGTTAAAATTTTTCTGAAGGTAAGTCACACCGTCCATTTCAGGCATATGAATATCTAGTGTGATTAAATCGACTTTATGAGTCTTCAATTTTTCCATGGCATCCAAACCATTGATGGCCGTGACGACAACTTCAAAACCATTTTCTTTAGTTAATACTTTTTTCAATAGAGTTAAAATACTTGGTGAATCGTCAACGCACATGACTTTATAAATTTCAGGTGTTGAAATCTGAGTTGGTGTTTTTAAAACGGGTACTTGTTGTGAAGCCGATTTTAACATGTAAGCTGATGGGCCAATAGATTTTACATCGAGCTTTAATCCAGACAATGGTTCTGAAATTCCCGAAAAGAAGATTCCTTCACTATATAAATGACTTATCAAATCTTTAGTTATTTGCTCGACTTGAAAAGACTCGAAATAAATAAATACATTTCTACAAAATATGACATCGAATTTTTCATTTTTTACAACGTCGACAATTTTTAAAAGATTTCCAGTTTTAAAATCACATTTTGACTTAAGCGTCGTTTTTACTTTGGCATACATTGAAATATCGCCAGTTCCTTTTGCCCAATGAGTTCCCAAAAAATTCATAGGGATTTCTTTAATTTCATTCTGGTGATAAACACCGTTAATGGCTACTCTTACAGATTCAACATCAATATCTGTTCCCAAAATCTTAAAACTCATACTGGAATCAATTTCCCGTAGATAGTATTCAAGAAACATGGCAAGAGAGTAAACTTCCTGGCCTCTACTACAAGCAGCAGACCAAATTTTCAGAGTTTTATCTCCTCTATTTTTTGCTTGGGTCACCAGCTCAGGTAGTGATTTTTTAAGAATTTCAAAATGGGGAAATTCTCTAAAAAAGAAAGTATGGTGAGTTGTAATTAAACCAACCAGAATACCGGATTCGTTTTCAAAATGTTGATCAATATACCTTAAATAATCAGCTGGTTCTTTAATGCCCAATTCAATCATTCTTTTTTTTATGCGAGTCTCGACCATGTAAGCTTGCTTTTGCCCCAATCGATTTCCCGAAAGCTTATGAACAATAGTAGAAACCTTATCGATTAAATTCACAAAATCAGTACTTATAGTTCCAATTGCAACAGCAGACATGAAGACCTCATATACATAAAAATAAAAGAAAAAAGAAAAAGAAAATTCTAATTATGCAGCTTTTTTAAAACCACTAATGGCTTCCATATCTTTTAAGTCCAAAACTTTTGCGATATCAAGAAGGATTGTAAGTGAATTTTCTTTTTTATAAATACCAAAAATAAAATGTGTGTTTATCTGGTTTTCAACTTCGGGCATTTCGCTGACTTCATCTGATGAAAAAGCAAGAACTTTATTAATTGAATCGACAACCACGCCGATATTCATACCGCCAATATCAACAATGATAACAGCCTCTTCTTTATCTTGTCTTGCTTCAATTTTTAATTTTTTTCTTAGATCAACGACCGAGATGACTTGTCCGCGCAAGTTCATGATCCCCAAAAAATGATTAGGAGATTTTGGAATAGGAGTTGTATCAGGTACTGAAATAACTTCTCTCACCATTAATAGCGGTATCGCATAGTCTTCTTTACCTAAACTAAATTCGATAAAACGGCTAAGTTCTGCATTTGTTCTTTTCATTTTTGTAACATTATCTTTTTCCATTTTTTTACTCCTAAACAGCTACGTCGTCTGTAAAATTTATTTTTTTCTTTTTCATACTTCCTGAAAATAATTCAATTAAGTCCAAAATAAAGGCCGGTCGTCCGTCACCAAGAATTGAACTTCCCATAAACCCTTTTTGATTTTTAATTTCGTTTCCAAGTTTTTTGATAACAACTTGCTGTTGGTGAAGAATATCATCTACCAACACCGCAAAGTTTCTTTCTTCTGAGTTTACGATAATTGCTATTTGCTCGTGAATAGACTTCTCTTTCATCGGTCTCTGAAGAGCGCTGCTAATACTAAACATTGGAATAATTTGACCGCGAAGTTTTAGACAATTACCCACACCATTCACATGGTGAACAAGGTCGGGAGTTGGGGAAAGCGATTCATAAATTTGTCCCAATGGAATAATATATCTCTCTTCGCCAATTTGAGTAACCATCGCTTCTATAATGGCAAGAGTTAATGGCAGCACAACTTTGAAAACAGAACCTTTTCCAAGTTGCGTAACAACTTTAACTTCACCTGAGAGTTTTTCAATATTGGTTTTAACAACATCCATCCCAACTCCGCGACCCGAAATTTCTGAAACTTCTGCCTTGGTTGAAAAGCCTGGATGAAAAATGAGATTAACAAGTTCATCATCAGTCAAATTAGAATTTGCAGAGATAACTTTTTTCTCAATAGCTTTCTCTCTAATAATTTTTGGGTCAATTCCATTTCCGTCATCGCTGATCTCAATAACGAGATTATTGCCTTCGTGAAATGCTTTGATAGATACTCGCCCTTCTTGACTTTTTCCCGATCTCAATCGATCAGCTGTACTTTCTAAACCATGGTCAACAGCGTTTCTGACGATGTGGACCAAAGGGTCGGCTAAATGTTCTAGGACTGTTTTATCGATTTCAGTCTCTTCACCAATTATTTCCAAAACAACTTTTTTATCTAGTGCTTTTGAAGTATCGCGAACAATTCTTTGCATTTTTTGCAGTGTCTGTTTAAGAGGAACCATTCTTAAACTCATGGAAATATTTTGAATCTCTTTCGAGAGTTTAGCCAACTGGGAAAGTGACTTTAGCATTAATGGATTATGTATTTCATCTCTATGTTGGTTGAGCACAGTTTGAATAATAACTAACTCACCCACCACGTTGTTGAGTAATTCAACTCTTGCAAGACTCACTCGAATACTATCGTCTTCAGCTGCACCCTTGTTCGTTGCGGTTTTTTTATGTTCGGGAAGATCGCTTACTTTTCCCACAGCTTTTTCCGGAACTAATTCCAGTATTGCTTTTGGAGCTTCGGTTGGAAAAAATGAACGAGCTCTCTCTTCTTTTTGATCATTAGAAAAAACTTCACCTGGTGCATCTAAATCGCGTTCAAAGCTCTCTAGTAGTGCGATGTCTTCTGCTGAAATAGAATTAGATATGACGGATTCATTTTCATTATCAGTTTGCGCTATTGATTCACATTCAACTACACTTTCAAGTTTACCTGTTAATGCGAGTTTGATTTTTGCGATAATTTCTACTGAACTAAAACGAGAGTCGAGATCCATGTTTAACATTTTAATCATGACACTTACATGGTCATTACACTCTAGTAAGAGAGAAACGATTCCATCAGTAATTTGAATATGCCCTTCTTTAACTTTTAAAATGAGGTTTTCCATTTCATGCGTAAACTCGGCCACATCACCAAAACCAACAGCACGTGAAGTTCCTTTTAAATTGTGTGCAAGTCTGAATATCTCGTTCATTAAATTGGCATTATTCTTATCACTCTCCAACGCAAGAAATGCTTGCTCAGCATCATTGAGGAGTTGAATGGCTTCTGCCAAAAAATCTAATTTAACTTCTTTTTCAAATTCATCCATATTCTCAATCTCGGTTGATTCAAAGTGCCTGATGTCTGGTAAATCTATCGGTTTTTGATAGCAAAAAGCTTAATTAATCCATACTGGAGTTTTAATGAATTATTGCAGCTAATACCCTGAACTTTGATTCAGAAATACCTGACAAAACTTGATTCTTCTTTAATATCAGTTATAATGGCAATCATTTAAACAGAAACTGGATTAATTATGACTCACATAAAAATTGCCCCTGCCATTGCTGAAGCATTAAAAAATTTTACTTTACCGGAAAATCTTGGCTTCGGTTTGGTAATGGCGCCTGTAATGGCAAGTTGTACATATGAAAATGGAAAATGGGGACAACTAGAATTACTTCCCTACGGACCTATTTCAATGTACCCCAATGCAAAAGTTCTTCATTACGCTCAAGAAATTTTTGAAGGAATGAAAGCTTACCGCGTAGGAGGATTAGGCCCATTTATTTTTCGCCCAGATGAAAATCATCTTCGTTTTAATCGTTCTGCTGAACGCATGGCCATGCCTCATATTCCGATAGAGCTATTTATGAAAGCTTCAGTGGAACTCACGGCGTACTCTGCTGAATTCGTCCCGAGAAGATCAGGCGAATCGCTTTACCTTCGTCCATTCATGTTTGCCACAGAAGAAGCATTAGGAATTAAACCGTCTGAAAAATTTCGTTTCATGGTTATTGCTTCTCCATCTGGATCTTATTTCAGTACAGGTGGACTTTCTGTTTTAGTTGAACGCCATGGTGCACGCGCTTTTCCAGGTGGAACAGGTTATGCCAAGGCAGGCGGAAATTATGCTGCAAGTTTATTATCAGCAATAAAAACTAAACAATTAGGATTCGTTCAAACTCTTTGGCTCGACGGAAGAGACAAAAAATATATCGAAGAAATGTCTGGTATGAATTTTTTCGCTGTCATCAATAATGAATTACACACTCCAGAAATCAACGACAGTATTCTCGAAGGGATTACTAGAAAATCTATTATTACACTTGCTCGCGATGCTGGAATAAAAGTTGTTGAAAGAAAAATGGATATTAATGAGCTGTTGGAAGATATCAAAGCTGAACGTTGTACAGAGGCATTTGCCTGTGGAACAGCAGCAATTATCGCACCTATCGATTATTTGGCAGAAGAAAGTGGAGAGAGATTCCCGCTTAGAGACCACGAAGGATTGCTTGCATTGCATTTGCGCGAACTACTTCTCTCGATTCAAGAAGGAAGAAGTGTAGACAAGTATAATTGGATTGTAAGTGTCGAGCCGAAAAAATTACCAGAAAATTTATAAGAATTTTTACCAAAAATTAAAATTGAATGCTTGGCAGAGTCAGCTGGCATAAAATTCCGAGTACTGATTTATACCCAAATGCTCAAACATATAACTACTTCAACTTCTGACAAAAGATGCCAAATATTGTGCGTGATTGAATTTTTTGGATATCGATAAGCGATCATTCAAAACTTGCTGACAAGAAAAGTATGAACGATCGCCACGAAAAAAACTAAGATTGAATTAATTCTAGAAAAGCAGATTGCAAAAAAATGTCTATCCGTCTTTTCCAATAGACGCCACTGGGCATGCTTCCAATTGTTCTTGGCAAAGTTCAATTTCAGCTGGTGTGAGTGGTTGCTTTACCACATAAGCATTTCCGTCTTCATCTTCTTTAAAAAAGTCTGGAGCACCAGTGTAACAAACGTTACAGGCGATACAGCCTTCTCCATTATCGTCGTCAGGATCAGTACAGAACCAGGCACCTGGAATGTTTAATTTATGCTTCATATTTTTATTGGCCATGAGGTCCTCCGAAATAATTAATTCTTAACAGACAAAAAAACTATCATGAGTATACCGAAAAAAATAGGTTCAAAGAAGAGGAAAGTCAGCATTAGGACACATAAAAGATTGCTTTAACGGACCGCTTTTCTTAGAATTCGGCTAAGTTCTACGGCAAACAATTTTTAGACAGGATTCCCAATGGAAAAAACATCTGATCAATCCTCTTCATTTGACAAGGCTCAGGCCTGGGCCAATAACCCGGTTTTTGACAATCAATCAAGAAAAGAAATTCAATCTTTGATTGATAACGATAACCAAAAAGAAATTGAAGAGCGCTTTTATAAAGATTTAGAATTCGGCACTGGAGGTATTCGAAGCATCTTAGGCCAGGGAATTAACCGAATCAATATTTATACTATCAGAAAGGCCACTCAAGCTCTCTGCATTGAAGTTTTAGCCCAGAATGCAAGCAATCCCAGCATCTGTATCTCTTATGACTCCCGCAACTTTTCCTTTGAATTTGCCAAAGTCTCCGCTGAAGTCATGGCCGGCAACGGAATTAGAGCTTATATCTATAAACGTTTAAACCCCGTCGCAATGCTCTCTTTTTCTGTACGCCATCATAAATCCATGGCCGGTGTTATGGTTACTGCCTCTCACAATCCGCCTGAATATAATGGGTATAAAGTTTTCTGGTCTGATGGTGCGCAAGTTATTCCTCCCAACGATCAAAATATAATCAATAACTACAATAGCATCACAGATTTTGGGACTATTAAATTTATTCCTTTCGATGAAGGTGAGAAAAAAGAACTTATTAAATGGGTGGGAGAAGACGTAGAAAATCTTTATCATGCGGCCATTCGATCTAAGGCGGTAAATCCTGAACTCTGCCATAACGATGGATCAAAACTTAGAATAGTTTACACTCCTATTCACGGCTCAGGACTCGTACCCTGTAAAAAAGAATTACTCGATTCAGGTTTTAGCGATCTTCATATTGTAGCAGAGCAAGCTGAGCCTGATGGAAATTTCCCAACAGTTAAAAGCCCAAATCCTGAAAATCCAACGGCTCTAAAACTGGCCGTTGATTTATTGGAGAAAACCAATGCAGATATAGTCCTAGGTACTGACCCCGACACTGATCGCTTAGGTGTAGCAATTAAAAGCAATGGTAAAATTGAATATTTAACTGGAAATCAAATTGGAATTTTAAAACTCCACTACATCCTCTCTCAATTGAAAAAACAAAATAAACTCACAAATAATAGTTATTTCGTCAAAAGTATTGTGACCACTTCCCTGTTGGACGTGATTGCAAAAAGTTTTGGAACTGAAGTTTATAACACTCTTACTGGCTTTAAATGGATTTGCGGAAAAATGAATCAGATTGAAAAGTCAGATCCAGGTAAACAATTTATCTTTGCCACTGAAGAATCGTTTGGTTATTTATGTCATACTTTTGCTCGCGATAAAGACGGGGTCAGCTCGGTCGCGATGATGGCCGAAGTGGCACTCTTCTACAAACTACAAGGGATGGATTTACTTCAGGCCCTCGATAAGATTTATGAAGAATATGGCTTCTCTCATGAGTCGCTACTTTCACTAGATTATTTTGGGATCGAAGGGCAAGAAAAAATTTCACGGATAATGACAAAGTTCAGGAAAATCAGCGATAACACCATGGTTGGAAACCGCATTTTAGAAATCAGAGATTATGCTATTGGATACGCCGATCTTCCAAAGAGCAATGTCCTTGGATTCTTTTTTGAAAATGGCGATCAGTTTTATCTGAGACCATCTGGAACAGAGCCGAAAATTAAATTTTATATTATGATTCAAGAAAAATCCGGAACACTAAACGATAAGAAGAAAAGAGCATTAGAAAAAACTGACACACTACTGGCCTTCATCAAAGAAACAGTAGAAAAAGCATAACAAAAAAATAGTGAATTTATGAAAAGCAAAGAATTAGCAGTATGTTTAGTAAGTGGTGGAATGGATTCATTGGTAACAGCTGCCATCGCCGCTACCAAACACGAAAGACTGGCATTTTTACATTTAAATTACGGACAAAAAACAGAGAAGCGCGAACTAGAGAGCTTTAAAAAAATAGCTGAATACTATAATGTTCCGAGCAGCCACCAAAAAATTATCGATGTGAGTTTCTTGAAGCAAATCGGTGGATCATCTCTTACTGACGACGCTATTGATGTTAAAAAATATAAAGGCGATGATACTGAAATTCCCGATTCATACGTGCCATTTAGAAACACTCATATCATTTCCATGGCCGTTTCTTGGGCAGAAGTTGTTGGCGCTAAAAAAATCTATATTGGGGCCGTCTATGAAGATTCTTCTGGCTACCCAGACTGCAGACCAAGTTACTATGAGGCCATGAATGCACTCATAAAACAAGGAACCAAAAACGGCGACATCGAAGTTATAACTCCAGTTATCTATCTTAAAAAAGATGAAATCGTGAAAAAGGCTTTGGAGCTTAAAGCTCCTTTGGAATTCAGCTGGTCTTGTTATGAGAAAAACGACCGGGCCTGTGGGGTTTGTGATTCTTGTGCTCTTCGTTTAAGAGGCTTTCAGAAGGCTTCGGTGGTCGATCCTATTGAGTATGAACAGCGTCCTAACTACTTAAAAAAATAATCCATCTCAATGAACACCCGATAATTTTTACATGATTTCCCACTTAATTATAAGTCATGTTACCCTAAGTAAAATTAGTAAGATGATTTTATAACTTAGGGAGACTCTCATGGCCTTCAAAAAAATTTTAGCTTTAGTATTAGTACTTTTCTCAGTTGGAGTTCACGCAATACCTCCTGTTCCTCCAAGTGCTATCTATAATAAGATAAAAACAATAGCTGCAAGAAATTGCGTAACAGACACTGATGTTAAGGTTTCAGAATTTAGAGATGTGGGTACAGTTAAATTTGTTCTTGAATTAAATAAAGAAGGAACTACTGGTGTTTTAACTATGTTGGAAAATGGATCGGCAATTGAAAGTATCAATGTAAATTGTAAGTAATTAATGATTAAAGCGAGCTTCTGAATTCATCGAAGCTCGCAATATTTTTTTTTGTCATATCGTCTGCTAATTTCTTTTCTATATCATGTAAAATTTTAGGACCTTGAAAAACAAACGCTGAATAAAGTTGAATAAGTCTTCCACCCATTTTCCAGAAATCGAGACAATCTTCATAGCTTGAAAATCCACCGACTCCGATTAATTCAATTGCGGGTGTTTCTTTTAATTGTTCTAGTAAAAATTTACGAGTGTTTCGGGCATTTTCATAAAGCAATTTACCCGATATTCCACCTGCTCCACGATCTGGCATAATGGTAGTATTAGTCGCGATGATTCCGCTTAGTTCATATTCTTTAACTAAGTTCACCACTGAAGTGAGTTCATCCTGATTCATATCAGGAGAGACTTTTACCAACAGAGGTCGATAAAAATTTTTTCTTTTTTCTGTTACTGCTTGAAAAATTTCTCTTAAGCCAATATCCCCCAGCAGATCGCGAAGCCCTGGAGTATTGGGAGAAGATACGTTGATCACTAGATAATCTGAGTGCGGGGCGAACTTTTCGTAAAGAGTAGCATAGTCATTTTGTGCTTGTTCATTAGGTGTGAGTTTATTTTTTCCTAAATTCGCTCCAAGAATTTTTTCTCGACGATCAGAATTTTGAATATTCTTTACAATAGCGTCAGCTCCGTCATTATTAAATCCCATGCAGTTTCTTAAACTCTCTTCTTCAATATAACGAAAGAGTCTAGGCTTTGGATTTCCTTCCTGAGGAAGCGGAGTAACGGTTCCGACTTCAATAAAACTAAATGGAAGATAAGTTAAAAAATTTATGGCCGCTGCATTTTTATCAAGGCCCGCTGCAAGTCCGATAGGACTTTTAAAATTTAATCCCATCGCTTGCAGTTTAAAGCGAGGATCAGTTGGAGTATTGTTCACCCATGGACCCAAGAGGTGCATGGATTTAATGGTTAGTTCATGGGCGATTTCAGCGTCAAGCTTAAAGGCCACATTTTTAAACATAGGATACAATTTAGAATTAATTTTATTGAAGAATCTTTCTTCTATTTTTGACTGGAATTTCATCTTAATACAATTGGACGAAGTCACCTTCAAGTACTTGTCCACCAGAATGAAGAATGGCAATGGCACCATCACTTCCAAAATAGTCGACCACTTCAATAGTGCCTTTCATATCCCCTTTACTCATCCCTATGAGAGCCCCGGTTTCCGGATCATAAATCTCAGTTCCTTCAGTGATTATTTTTAAAATATCACCGATATTAATTCCACTCTCGCGACCAGCGTTCAAGTAAATTTTATTTCCAATGATCTTGGCAACACGTCCAACCCAATCGAGCTTGCTGGCCATCTCAACGACTTTAGGAACCGATTTCCTGACTGCTACTCTAACAGCATAGCGAAGAAGATCTCGTCTATAAGACAGGTAGTCTTCCCGGTCTGATGCGAAAAAACGATAAGTACTATCGTCTGCATAACCACCTAGAGTTTCGGTATAAATTTCTTTGCCGGCATTGACGTCAAATACACGGACTTCAACTTTTGATTCAGTGTAGGATTTAGTTTGGCGGACAATTCCAATCTCATCAGATTTTTCTCTTACCCGAGCGTCTATGACTCTTCCGAAAATAACAAAATTAATTCCTGCTATTTTTGCCTGACGGGTAAGCTGAACTAACTTCATCCCTCCGCCAACATAAATTTCTTTTGATGTTCCAAATAATTTATAAGAACTAGGATCGACAAGGAACTCGCCTGTGCGCGAGAGTTCAACTCGCAATTCTTCAGTTGCATTGACTTCTAAGTCTTCACTCTCAAAAGGTGATTCGTTAAAAAATGGCAGTAAGGCCACTTTCTTTTTTACCCCTGAAAAATATTTTCTTTCTTCAATGCGCGGACGTTTACCCTGGCCATCACGGGTGATGACTCCGGTTCCACAGCTAGCGCCAAATAGTATTGTGAATAGAACTATTACTAGATTCCTGACCATTTTCATTTTTTTCTCTTTTCTTTTTAATCGTCTAAAGGTGGTCTTGCTGCACTAATTTTAATTATTCCCATCTTTTGGAAGAATTGCAAAAGTTTTATCAGCACGATTGAAAAGGAGAACTTTTTGCTCGTTTAAAGAGTACTTTCCTCCCCCCACACTCAATCTATCCAGGATTTTCTCTACACTGCCTTCTGCTCTGATAATGAGAGTAGATCCCTCGGTAGAGTAAGACTTCATCTGCGAGGTCAATTTAAGGTCTTTAAACTTTTCTTGAAGGAGTGAATTAATTTGATAAATTTCGGTTAAACCGGCCTTTGAAAGTATTTTTATTTCAAGTTCGGTCTGTTCTATGGTTTTTGCATTAGATTCTACAACGCTATTTATTTTAGCTGATTGTGAAAGCAGAAGATTATAAACTAAACTGGCCAGTGATGAACTCAACGCCTTTTTGTTTTTAATATCGAAATCGCGTTTCTGTACCGGAAAATCAAACGCCAACAAGGTTGACCCTGATTTTGCATTCTGTAGTATGTAATGAGCAGATAGTTCATAACTTGCAGTGTAATTTTCTGTGTTGCTTGAAACTTTCTTAAAAGTAGAAGTCCATTTAAGAATGACTGATTTTGTATTCATATAATCAGGTTTAGAACTTAAATCTTTTTCCAAAATAAGAACGCTTTCAAATCCTTTAATTTCTTTCTCTATTAATTTTTTCCATGAATCGAGAATGACGCCTCTGAAAGACTCGGGCTTCATGACTCCCACATCATCCCAAGTCATATTGTCATCCAGATCAATATTGGCTTCAAGATAAAAAGTTTTCAATTTGGTAGCGGCCAAATCAGTTGTGACTTCGAGAAAGGTCATTTTTAATTTTTCAGGATTGAGTAGGGCCTTAAAATTCCCAGAGAGGTTTCTACCTTCAGGTTTCGGTTCTTTTGGGTCTAGTGAAGCTGCAACTGAAATCGATACATTTTCAAAAAGACTTTGCAGAAAAGCAGCTTCTTCTTTAGAAGACATTTTCTTTTGATCTAGTTTACTCCAGAATAATTCTGAATTTAATTTTAAGTCTTCGAGCTCACTAGTAACTGCCTGACGATAACCATTAAGGGTCAGCAATTGTTCTTCATTCATCTCTGCCGTAACTTCACTTGGTTTAGCCAGTACATCAATTGAAATATCTTTGGCAAATGAGAAATTAAAACTAAGGTTCATTAAAATCATAAATAAAAAGAAAGCATATTTAAACATGAACACCTTCAATTTTTCCGTCTTCTAATCGACCGTCAATAATAAATTTAACGGCATCTTTATTGAAGACTTCATTTATCTGATGGGCCATTTGCGGAGTTGGATTAATAAGATACTGCTCACCTAATGGAAGTCTTGCGCGCCCTTCACTTGATTCAAAAATCATATGCATTGGAGTTGATCCTCTGTATGAAAGTAGAACCTGGCGAAGTTTATTGAGTTTTATCTCAGTTAAATCTTCAAGACTCACGCTTATCCGAACACCTGTGATTTTATTTTCAGCATGCACTTTCAAAAGATGAATCTTTTCAGCAAATATTTTTCTCGGGCTCTCTTGAAGATTAACATAACCTTCAACCAGAACCGGTTCATCACTATTTAAAATGGCTTCAAACTCTGCAAATACTTTTGGAAAAACTATACACTCAATTTTCCCAGTCAGGTCTTCCAGAGTAGCAAAAGACATTTTATCCCCTTTCTTGGTAAGGATAACTTTTTTAGCCGTAAATTTTCCGGCCAAGGTCATATTGCGTTTTTGATCTGAACCTAAAAAATCTTGAACGTGCGCCACCGGCATAGTTGCCATTTCTTTCATAAGGCTTGCGTAGCGATCAAGTGGATGCCCAGAAATATAAATTCCCATCAACTCTGCTTCGTGACCCAGGCGTTCGATATCATCAAATTCCGGGACTTCCTGGATATCTAGATTGGCTTCAGCCGTCTGGTTGAAACTAGCTCCATTTTCAGAAGACATATCAAACAGAGACACTAAACCTAGAGATGTTTCTTCCTGACGTTTTTTACAATAAGCTAAAATCATATCGAGATTTTCAATTAAAGTTTTACGGTTGAGTTTTTCACACTCATCAAAAGCCCCTACCTTAATCAACGATTCAATCACGCGGGTATTGATAATTTTTAAATTAACCCGCTCACAGAAGTTAACAAATCCCGTGTAGTGACCATTTTTAACTCGTTCGCGAACGATTTCTTCGACAGCATTGGCCCCTACGTTTTTAACAGCCCCTATACCAAAACGGATGTTTTTTTCAACAACGTTAAACGGCCATAGAGATTCATTAATCGACGGTGGCATAACATCAATATCAAAATGTTTTGCATCCCCAATATACTGGGTAATTTTATCCATGTTACCGAGTTCAGAACTGAGTAGAGCAGCAAAAAATGCAGCAGGATAATAGTATTTTAAGAAAGCAGTTTGAAAAGAAATAACAGAGTAAGCAACGGCGTGTGATTTATTGAAACCGTATTCCGCAAATTTTTCCATCTTATCAAAAAGATCGTTGGCCACAACAGTATCGTAATTGCGCTCTTTAGCTCCGGCCAAAAACAACTCTCGGTGTTTTGCCATCTCGTCAGCTTTTTTCTTTCCCATCGCACGACGAAGCATATCTGCTTGTCCGAGAGAGTAACCTGCAACTATTCGAGCAACGTTCATTACTTGCTCTTGATAAATAATGACACCATAAGTATCTTTTAAAACAGCTTCAAGCGAAGCAAACGGGTAATGAGTGAGTTTTCTTCCGTGCTTAATTTCAATAAACTCATCGACCATTCCCGACTCAAGTGGACCCGGGCGATAAAGTGCATTGATGGCAGAAATATCGTCGATTGATCCAGGTGCAATTCTTTTACAGAGATCGATCATCCCTGAGGACTCGAGCTGGAAGACTCCAACTGTTTCGCCTTTTGAAATAAAGTCGTAAACGTTTTGGTCTTCAAGATCAATATTCTCAATATCAAAATCGGGAACCTTGTCGCGTTTAATAAAGTTAGTGGCATTTTCAATTACGGTTAATGTTTTTAATCCTAAGAAGTCGAATTTAACCAGTCCGATTTTTTCTGAAAAATCTTTATCGAATTGAATGACTTTTTCACCCATGCGACCTTTGAATAAGGGGCAGTAATTCACCAACGGCTGGTTGGTAATGATAACACCTGCAGCGTGAATCGAAGCATGGCGCAGCAGCCCTTCAAGACGGCGGGAAATATTGACGACTTGTTTTATGCGAGAGTCACTCTCCATCAGTTCAGTAAGTTTTGGTTCAAGTTCTAATGCTTTTTCCAAAGTCATTTTTAATTCATCTGGAATTAATTTTGAGAGAACATCGGCCTCACTAAAAGTTAAACCAAAAACCCGCGAGACATCTTTAATAACTGCTTTAGCCTGAAGTTTACCAAAAGTAATAATTTGTCCAACTCGCTCTTCACCATATTTCTTAGTTACGTATTCAATAACTTTATAGCGGTTCTCCTGACAAAAATCGACGTCAAAATCGGGCATAGAGACGCGTTCAGGATTGATAAAGCGCTCAAAAAGTAGATTGAATGGAATTGGATCGACGTTGGTTATTTCCAAGGAGTAGGCAACAATAGAACCAGCTCCTGAACCACGCCCTGGACCTACTGGACAACCATTGCTCTTAGCCCATTTTATGAAGTCCGATACGATGAGGAAGTAACCAGGAAATCCCATCTTCACAATCATTGCAAGTTCGTCTTCTAATCTCTCTAAGTATTTTGGCTTTACTTCGGTTTCCCAATTTTCTTGTAAGCGCAATTTTGCAAAGTGTGGTCCGCCAAAACGCCACTCAATTCCTTCGCGTGATTTTCTTCTAAAATAATCCGGTGCCGTTTCATCAGTTTCAATCGGGTAATCCGGAAGGTGATAAACTTGATTCCCGTGTTCATCTTTCCAATTGAATTCAACATTACATTTATCAGCGATTTTAAGAGTGTTATCACACGCCTGTGGAGCGTAATGAAAAGACTCACGCATCTCAGTTGGCGATTTGTAAAAAAATTCATTGGTAGTCAAACGCATGCGGTTTTCATCTGCGAGCGTTTTACCGGTTTGAACACATAGCAGAACTTCTTGAGCAGCTGCATCTTCTCTTGTTAAGTAATGGCAGTCGTTAGTTGCAACAATTTGCACGTCACGAGTACTGGCGTATTTTAGAATTTTTTCATTAACAATTTTTTGTTCTGGAATTCCATTTTCTTGAATCTCCAGGTAAAAATCTTCACCGAAAAGATCCTGAAGTTTTTCTATTGCTTTAATAGCTTTGTCATCTTGTTCAGTGAAAAAGTTGTATCCAACTTCCCCCTTCAGACATGCAGTAGTGCAAATCAACCCCTCTTTGAATTCACGAAGTAGTTCGTAGTCAGCTCGAGGTTTATAATAAAAACCTTCCATATAGGCGCGTGAGAGAAGTTTACATAAATTTTGATACCCAGTTTCGTTTTTACACAAAAGAATTAAGTGATGGATTTGGTGGCGCGACTCCATTTCATCTTGAGAGCCCACAACTTTTTGTTTTTTGAGTGCGCCTTTTTCAAAGCGAGATCCAGGAGTAAAATAAATTTCACTTCCAAGAATAGGTTTGATACCGGCAGCTTTACATTGAGTATAGAAGTCAATAGCACCAAACATATTCCCATGATCAGTTTGGGCAATGGCAGGAACGCCTAGTTCTTTTGCTCTTTTGATTAGATCTTTCAGCCTAATGGCCCCATCTAAAAGCGAGTACTGGGTATGTAAATGTAAATGAACAAAACTCTCTGGGTGTGTTTCAAGAAAGGACATGATCCTTAACTCCTTAAATGCGCGTGTGTGATAGCTCTATTTAAGCATTTTCGTCCTGTAAAGTCAGCGATTTCGAAAGTCTTTTTTACACGGTTATCAGAGTGGTTTTGAATCTTTTTGGCAATTAGCGTAAAATAGCATAACTTACGGAGAACTTATGAAAAAAAGCAGCATTTCACCTGCATTGATCCTCTTATCAATCTCCCTGCTTATTGTCGGGTTCATGGCCTATTTGCATTACAAAAATTCTGACCTCCTAAATGATAATAAAAGTAAGTTGACTCTTTTAAATACTGCCAAAAAAGTGCCACTTTTAAAGAATCTTATCGCAAAGAATTTAGCCAAACAAAACGCTATGGCAGAGGCCCAGGTCACAGATCAAAATGTTCTAACAGTAGAGCGAGTTTATACAGAAGAAGAAATCAATGAAATGACTGAGAGTAAATTCGTTGAACTTTTAAAAGATACAGAACGTAGATTGCCAAAACTCACTGACCTCAAAAAAATTCCTCCAGGAGCACTTCATCACACTCCTCCGCTTATTATTTTGGCCGGAAGAGATTTGGGCGTGATTAAAGAAGTCTTAAAAGTTCATGAATCTTATGAAAGAGTGGCTGCTCCATTTTATAAAAGTTGTGCGAAAAATGATGAAGGAACAACTCCGGTGCGTGCTCTTTGTCTTACAAATTTAATTGAAATAAAAAGAAAGAAAAATGAAAATTTGAATCTAAAAGATTATCCGGAGAGGCTCATAGCGCTCTCAAAAATGATTACTGATATATAAAAAAATTATGAAAGGATCAAAAAAAAATAAAAATTTAGGTCAGCTTTCTTTTGATATGATGATTCCAAAAGAAACTGACCGCAACTTCCACCTTGGTGGAAGATCATTTTATTTTTTTGACTTCGATGACAATGTCGCTTTTTTATCAACTCCAATTATCATCTTCAATAAAAAGTCAGGTGCCGAAGTTGCACTTTCAAGCGGTGAATTTGCACATGAAAATAAGAACATTGGTCTCTCTGGTCTCTATGCAGATTTCTACATGGATTTCAATGATGCCCATGGATCTTTTAGACATTTTAGAGATAAAGAATTTAATCCTCTAGAAATCAGAGAAGGAAAAAAACAAGGCTTCGTCGAAGATATTTTAAAAGCACTTAAAGAAGTGGACACACACTGGAAAGCACCGTCTTGGGAATATTTTTATCATGCCACCTACAACAATAGACCTGTTTCTCTTATTACGGCCAGAGGACATCATCCAACGACTATTATCGAAGGTGTGAATCAATTAGTGAAAGCCGGATATCTGCCCAACGCTCCAAACTATCATAGTATTTATCCAGTTTCGAATCCTGAAGTTAGAAAAGATTTGGGTGATATTGATTTCAAGCAAAGTGTTGCTGAATTAAAAAAACACGCCATAAGAGCAAGTGTTGAAAAAGCGATTGAACTTTATGGTTACTCTCCATTCCATCGCTTTGGAATGAGCGATGACGATCATAAAAATGTAGAGCTTATCACTGAAGAAATGAGAGATTTAAAAAGAAAATATCCAGAGATGAGTTTTTTCGTGATCGAGACTTTTAAAGATTCATTTTCTAAACGAGAAGTTTTAATGCATGAAACTAGAGAAGTCATTTCTGCAAAAGAGTCTACTAAACCGCAATTGAGTCTTTTTGATTAATAGTCTTTTGCACTCCGGCTCTCCCCAATCGCTTTATAAAACGATTCAATTAGAATCTTATTACCCCCTTCATTCAAATGGCAATGGTCATTAAAAAGCCTTTCTCCTGGAATATGACGAGGCTCTGCTTTTTTGATTTCCTCCTCAACATCAGCAAGTATTATTTTTTTCGAGGAAGCTATTTTCCTGATAATTTGATTTTCAATTTTTGATGATTGATGCCTTCCAACTGTCTTGGCCAGAAAATCTTCGCCGAAGTTATAAGCCTTCATGTAATCGCCCTTATCAAAAAACTCATTAAATTCACGATAATCTGCTCTCATCTCTTTTGGAAGATAAGGATTAAAAATATTTGAAGGAACCGATCCAATAATGATGGGAATTTTGTGAACTTGATAAATGCTAACCAGTTTTTCAAGATTATTTTTAAAAATCGTCATGCGTTCTTGTAGATCGTCTAGATTGAAGTGATAACTCCACGCTCTTTGAGTATCAGGATCCTTTGACAAAAACTCAGCTTGTTTGCTTTTTTCTAGTTGAGTTAAGGTATGGTGAAGAAATCCTGTAGATGCCAATCTTAAAAGTGCTGAATGATAATAAAAATTCCCCACAAAAGCATTTTTTGGATTGATAAGATTAAATTGTTCTACTTCTTCGAACTCATTATGTCCTATATAGACCAGCAATAAATCCGGTTGGTATTGTATCATTTCTTTTGCTGCTAGTAGTAGCCTGGTGGAGCCATAAGACTTTCCTCCAAGATTTAATATTTCAACTTCATTGAAATTTGGAAACTTACTCTTTAACTGCTTTGAAAATTCTGGAAGAAAATGATGAATATTGTTGATGGAAGACTCGCCTAAAAAAACAATTCTAAAAACATTTGGATTTTTTTTAGCAAGAAAAACTTGATCCTGAAAGATCGCTAGCTTTTGAGGATTAGTTTTTCTGAATTCAGGTTGCCCATCTTCTTTGATAAAGATAGGATTATTCGCCGTGAATCCTCCGTCAAAATCGACAAGAGCTGTGGGATACCAATTTTCGATTAGAAGTGCGAAGGATTCCATAGTTCCAAAAAAAATAAGAAAAATAAATCCACTAAAAAAGATTTTCTTTTTTAAGGAAATTATTCCCACTCAATTGTTCCAGGAGGCTTCGAAGTAATATCGTAAACAACTCTCGTTATTCCCTTTACTTCATTGGTAATTCTTCTGGAAACAGCTTCCAGGAACTCATGAGGAAAATGAGACCAATTCGCCGTCATTCCATCTGAGCTATTAACCATTCGCAGACAGATAACATTTTCGTAAGCTCTGCCATCACCCTTTACTCCCACCGTTTTAACAGGAAGAAAAACAGTAAAGGCCTGCCATGTAGAATGATAAAGTTTTGCTTCAAGCAATTCTTCATAAAGAATCTGATCTGACTCCTGAACCATACGAATTGAATCGTGGTCAATCGCCCCTAAAATACGCACTCCAAGTCCCGGACCTGGAAAAGGGTGGCGGAAAACCCATTCACGGTTTAATCCCAAGGTCATACCCATCTCGCGGACTTCATCTTTAAAAAGAAATCGCAGTGGTTCTAATAATTTCAATTTCATTCGATCTGGAAGCCCACCAACATTGTGATGTGATTTAATTGTTACCGATTTCCCACCTACAATATGCGGTGAAATTGATTCGATAACATCCGGATAGAGTGTTCCCTGCAATAAGTATTCAAAATGTATTTGGAATTTTTCCTGATACTCCAGAACTTTCGCTTCAAAAATATCAATAAATATCTTTCCAATAATTTTTCTTTTTTTCTCAGGATCATCAACACCTTTCAAAGCATCGTAGAAATCTTTTTTTGCATCGATCACTTCTATTTTTAGATATGTCTGCTCTTGAAGTTTTTTTATGTGGTGATAGTCTTGTAAACGAAGAAGTCCATTGTCTACAAAAAAGCAATAAAGATTTTCACCTAAAACTTTTTGAGCGAGCATGGCAGCGACAAGCGAGTCGACTCCCCCTGAAAAAGCACAGAGAACTTTTTTGTCTCCGACTTTTTTAACCATGTTCAGAGCTTCAACTAACATCTCTTCTGCGTTCCAGTCAGTCTTGATCTTGGCAATTTCACGGTAGAAATAATCGAGAACCAGCTTCCCTTGTTTTGAATGTTCAACTTCAGGATGAAACTGCAATCCCATTATAGGTCTGTCTCGATGTTTGATCGCAGCGACTAATTGATTGGAGCTTTTCATAACGATATCAAAAGAACTAGGTACTGTTGAAACATGATCCGAGTGACTCATCCACACACTCATAGTTTGAGGACAATTTGGAATATTAAAAAGAGAAGTGAAGTGAATATCAGCATGGCCGTATTCGCCAATTAGCCCCTTCTCTACTACACCGCCAAAATGTTTTCCCAAAAGTTGCATGCCATAGCAAATTCCCAATATTGGTAAATCTCTATGGCCGAACATAAATGTATAATCGTTTTTATCTTCGAAAACGGATTGAGGGCCGCCCGAAATAATAAGACATTCTGGCAACAAATTATTTTGAAAACGAGTTCGGCATTCATCGAGAGTTATAATCTCTGATGAATATCCCAGCTCACGAGTCTTGCGAGTAATTAATTGAGTATACTGTGAACCAAAGTCCACGATCCAAACTTTTGTGTGTTTCATTCTATTAGCCCAATCTGTAGTTAGGTGCTTCTTTAGTAAAAAAGATATCGTGTGGGTGACTTTCTTTTAATGAAGCATTTGAAATAGTAATAAATTCTGATTTCTCAAAAAGTTCAATTAAGTTTTTCGCTCCAACATAACCCATTCCAGATCGAAGTCCACCGACTAGTTGAAAAATATTACTAGAAAGTGATCCTCTATAAGGAACTTGTCCTTCGATTCCCTCTGGTACGAATTTTCCTATATCTTCAACTGCGCCTTGCCCATAACGATCTTTTGATCCCAAGGCCATAGCGCTTAACGAGCCCATTCCTCGATAAACTTTGTAAGCTCGTCCTTGATAAAGCACCATCTCTCCCGGAGCTTCATCCGTTCCAGCAAAGAGGGATCCAATCATAACTGAGCTTGCTCCGGCAGCGAGTGCCTTCACTACGTCTCCTGAGAGTTTAATTCCTCCGTCGGCAATAATAGGTATATTCATTTTGCGACAGAATTCAGCGCATTCAAGAATGGCGGAAAATTGTGGTACGCCAATACCGGCAACAACTCTTGTCGTGCAAATTGAACCTGGTCCAATTCCTACTTTTATTCCATCTACGCCTGCTTCGATTAAATCTTTACATGCTTTTGCTGTCGCAACATTTCCTGCGACAATATCAACATTTGGAAATGTTTTTTTCAACATACGAACCATTTCAATTACACCTTTTGAGTGTCCGTGAGCAGTATCGACTACTAATGCATCGACTTGAGCTTCAACTAAAATTTTAGCCCGTTCAAATTCTTTTTCACTCACACCAATCGCCGCTGCCACTCTTAAACGACCGAGAGAATCTTTGTTGGCATTTGGAAAACTAATTGTTTTTAAGATATCTTTAACGGTAATTAAACCTTTAATGATTCCATCATTTGTAATGAGAGGAAGTTTTTCAATACGGTGCTTGTGAAGAAGTTTTTTAGCTTCCTCAACTGTGATATGGGGCTCAGCCGTCACTAATTTATCTTTTTTTGTCATGACGTCTTTAACTTTTTGGTCAAAGTTGGTTTCTAATTGCAAATCGCGGTTGGTTAAGATCCCAACAAGCTTTTTATTTTTATCGACAACTAAAACACCAGTAATTTTTTTTTGTTGTTTTAGATCCATGACGTAGCTAAGAGTGGTCTCTTCATCTACACTTACCGGATTAAGAATCATTCCCGCTTCAAATTTTTTAACCTTTTCTACTTCTTCGGCCTGGCGGTAAGGAGTCATATTTTTATGTATTACACCAATACCACCTTCCTCTGCTAGAACTATGGCTGAAGGTGCTTCAGTCACTGTATCCATAGCAGCTGAAACGATAGGTATATTAAGTGGAATGTTTTTTGAAAATTTAGTCTCAGTTCTGGTTTCACTTGGAAGAACTTCAGAATAAGCAGGTTTGATGAGAACGTCATCGTAAGTAAGGGCCGCCTCTTTTGAAATCTTAGTCATAAATTACTCTTTCTCACAGAAAATTCGTTTGAAAAAACAATTTTGATTAAGACTAAAAAAGTATGATTTTTTTCTACAGCTTTTTTAAATCATCAATCAATTTATCGCTTTCTTTATATTTGTTTTTATAATCTTTGCTGTATGGACTTATTACAGAAGCTTCTTTTGTCGCTTCTCTTGCTTCATTGGGCACATCCTGGTCTAAAACCGAAGCGGGTGCTCTCGATTTCATTGCTGGTGCCATATCTTTTGTCGATGCGATAGCGGGTGCTGTTGTTTGACCGTAAATATGGAAAACCATTTTTTCGGAAACCACTTTTTTCTTTCCAACTTTAATCGTAGATGATTTATTTGTCACAACCTTTTTTGCTTCTGTTTTATGAAGCAAGCTATTCTTATATTCTTCGATCATTTTTGGATCGATATCAATTTTTTTGTCTTCTTTTTCTGAATCTACGGATGCCACTGCCCTACTTGCTTTTGGTTGAGCTGCGGTATGCCCCGTTTTCTCATGATCTTTAAAAATGGCAACAGAATTTTTATCCATTGGTGCAACGCCAATAAATAGACCGACCAATTGCCCATAAGTTTTTTCCCCAACAGGCGTTGGATCTCTAGGTGCACCTTCGTCGTAGGCATTATCAATAAATGAAAAATGTCCTTCTGACACACTTAAATTTAATTCAGGTGAGCGGAGATTTGAAAGTTTCATCATGCTGTTGATAACCATCAATTGAGTTTTTCCTTTTACAGAATCGTAAGAAAGAATCCCCTCTCCACCTTGATAATTCACCATGGCGTTGGCCGTTTTAACTTTATAATCTTCGGTCTTGTTTAGTGATTGAAACCAAAGGTCTCCACCACGAAGTTCAACTGTATTGGCAGTGACACTGGCAGAAGATGAATTTCCTAAGTGAAAGCGGTGATCAGCATTGTCAGTGAAACTCACTTGGCCGGAGTGTTCAATAACAATTTCTGCTCCTACTTCTATAGTGTCACCTTTTGTGATCTCACGAGTTTTTCCATTAAATGAAATAAAACCCGATCCTTTTAAGTCTACAATGCGTCCAAACTGGGCCACACCGGGCTCAGCAGCGAATAAACTAAATGAGAGACTAGCTGCAATTAAAAATATTTTATTCATTTGTTTTCTCTTCAATTTTTTCATAATAAGAACTTAAAATTTTCCATTCATTTGTATTTCTATATTTTTTTCTAAATTCTTCTACCGTGGCATAGAATTTCTTCTTATCGCCAAGTTTCATATGAGTCAGGGCAACCCAAAGTTTTGCACTTCTAAAATACTGTGATGTTGGATATTTGGTCATTAAAGTTTCAAAGTGAGACAGAGTCCAGTCGTGGTGAGATCCACTTTCGTATGCGGCTATACCCGCTTTAAAATAGAATTCATCGGTAATACTTTTATTAGTTGGGTAATTATTAACCAGCGATTTATAAAATTGCGCTGCTTTTTCATAATTTTTTTCTTTGAATTCTTTATCCGCTATCTGCATTAAATCATCTGCGTGCCATTTATAGGTTTTGAATTCTACGTAATCTTTTTTAGCATCGGCAGAAATTGGAGATGGAGCTACACTGGCAATTGCACGTCCACCATGGGCATCGTGAGTGACTTCTTCGCGTTTGTTTTCTTCGTGCTTGCTTTCATGAGTTGCAATTTCTACATGTTTACTTTCTTCATGCTTAGTTTCATGAGTCGAAGCTTCTCCGTGTGCCACTGCATCTGGAGATTTGCTTTCATGAAAAGAGCTTCCATGTTTTAGTTTTTCAACTTCAAACTCCAACCGCTTTACTTCTGCGTGAAGTTCTCTATTATCCCTTGCAAGTTTTAATGAAACTTCTTCGTAATGATTAATCATTGCTGCTTTTTCTTCGATCTTTTTCATATCCACGCTACATGAAGCAAGGAGTGGTAAAACCAAAAGTGAAGCTTTTAATTTATTCATTTTTTTCATAATCTACGTCCCAATTAAGTAATTCATGGCCTTAAAGGCACTATCACTATTGGATTTTCGGTAGATAAGGAAAAAAAATTAATTCTTATTTGGTTTGGTAGTCAGAAAAAATAGAAAGCAATTGATCGATACCGTCTAGAATGGGGGCCGGGCCGGGCTGTAGAAAGATTTCTGGCGGGAGTTCAATAACCTGGCCATTTTTAACGGCCGATATATTGGAGTAGTTTGGTCTGTTCTTGATGGAGCAGATATCAACTTTTTTGCCGCACCAACACCCAAGGATAATATCGGGATTGCCCGACACAACTTCTTCGTTGTTCACAAAGCGCTCAAGGGCCTTGGAACCTGAGTGGCTTCGCTCTTTAAAAATATCAATTCCGCCACAGAGTTCTACTAATTCACTAAACCACCGGATGCCAGCGATCTTTGGTTCATCCCATTCCTCTATATACACTCGAGGATGCTTCTTAAATTTACTGGCCTTTAAAGCGGCCCACTCCATTTTATTCTGGAGCTTTAAAATAAATTCTTTTGTTTTCTGGACCTCGCCAATCAAGTGCCCAAGACCCCACAGATAACTTAGAATTTCTTCAAGTGATCTTTGATTTGATATATAGACATTAATCCCCTCTCCAATCAAATCGCGAGCAATATCTTTTTGAATATCAGAGAAACCAATGACGAGGTCGGGTTTAAGGTCAATGATTTTTTTGATATTGGCATGAGTGAAAGCTGAAATAACAGGATGATTTAATACTTCAGGCGGCCTTACAGCATAAACTGAAACTCCAACTATCAAATCACTTCTTCCTAGTGCATATAGAAATTCAACGGACTCTTCGGTCATGCAAATGATCCGTTTAGCGAAGAACTCTTTACTCATAACTAGGGAGTCTTATGATAAAATTGGTAATATTGTCGACTCGTTCATAGGAAAGATCACCTTCATGAACTTCAACCAGACCTTTTGAAATAGAAAGACCAAGACCTGTTCCCTTTCCAAAAGTTTTTGTCGTAAAGAATGAATCGAAGATTTTCTTTTCAATTTCTTTAGGAACCCCTGCTCCGGTATCGCTTATAATAATATGAATCCACTTCTTTTCGACAAAGGCCCGCACTTTAATTTTTTTAACGGTGGCAGTTTCTAGAACATCAATCGCATTATTTATAAGATTTAAAATAACTTGAGAGATGAAAGAAGGGTAACAAATGATTGACGCCTCAGGATCAATTTGAATTTCAAGTTCAATGCCAGAATTTTTAATCCGATCTATAGCTAAAGCCAGATCACTTTCAATTAATTCGGCAACACCGATAGAAACCATCTGGTCTCCACGGCCTTCTCTAGCAAACGTACTGATACCTTTCACCATTTGTGAAAGTTTTAAAAGTGTTTTTTCAACACTTTCTACTATTTGGTCACATTTACCTAAATCCAACTGATCGCGACTCAAAAGATTTCTCATCTGGTGGAGTTTTCCTTGAATGGTGAATAAAGGATTATTAATATCGTGAGCAAGGTTTGAAGCCATTTGTCCTAAGGACTGAAACTTTGCACTTTCTACGAGAAGATCCCGTTGCTTGATAACTTCTCTTTGCAGCTCTTCACTAAGGTGCACAAATAAAAAGGCAAGCAGATAGGCAAAAACAATAACCAAAACCAGGAACATATAAAATAACAATGAAAAGTTTGGTAAAATTTTTATAGGATCAAAAAAATGTCCGAATTTAAAATAGCTGATACCAACAAAAAATATAAAATTAGATATGGCAAAATAAAAACTAAAACGAGTATTGAAATAGAAAGCAATCATTAAAAAAGTGGGTATTAACCAGATCAATCCGAAAAATCCCATTCCTTTTTCTGAGAAAGCCGTCATATAGATCAAGCCAGTAATAACTAAGACCTGGACAGTTGCACCGATCAATAAATTGCGTTCAAAGTTTCTTTGTAGTTTTTTGAGGAAATAAAGATGTCCGATCAAGGTTAGAATACTGATGATAACGCCAATATGTATGATAGCAGAAGATTTTAAAGCGATGGTAGTTGCCAAGAGACCACCTGCCGCAAAAAGACTCATTATATTGGTCGCAACAATGACACGACCACGGTAAAGAAGAGGTACTTCAACTTCTTCAGGAAATTGTGCAGGTAAAAAAATATCCAATAGTCTTAGGAGTGTCTTTAGCATTAAGCCTCGCATCTTCTAAGTATCATGAAGCTAATACTATTTGTAAACCTTTTGGTTAACTGATTGCCTGCTTGTTTTTGCATAATTTAGGTCAGATAATAGCCACATTAATATTTAGCTATTTGGGGTCCTTATGCCTTCATTTGTTTTAGCTCTCTTACTTACATTTGTTACTACTTTCACCTCACTCTCTTGGGCAGAAGAAGCAGTACCTGCAATCCCCGTGCAAATAGCAGTACAAAGTTTCAAAGTCGACAATATTCCCTACCTGGCCATTAGCTTCCAAAATTTTCCCCATTGGCATACTTACTGGAAAAATCCGGGAGATGCTGGTCTTGCTGTAAAAAATCAATTCCTGGTTAACGATAAAGAAATTAAATTAGCAGAAGAAGAATGGCCCGCACCAAAACGATTTATTGAAAATGGTACTCAATGGGCCTATGGATATGTCGGAAGCTATACGCTTTTTTATCGCTTAGAAAAATCAGATCTTAATAAACTTTCAGGTAAAACCCTTTCACTGAATTCAACATGGCTAGTTTGTAAGCATATTTGTATTCCTGGTCAGAAAAAAATCACCTTTAAAATTACTTCCGGCAAAGTCATTACAACGACTGCTGATTTAATGAATCCCTTAGATGAATTGGAATTAAGTTCTCGCTTCATGAATCTTCCGAAGTTCCAGCCAATACCGGATTATCTGGATTTTAAATTAATAAAAGGCCAAAAAGAAAAAACGTTGGTTTTAAGTTATGAAGTGAAAAAAACAACTGATGTTGGTTTTTTAAACGATGCTAACTTGATGTACTCATTCCCTTCTCCACCGTTTGATTTTCAACATGAAAATTTAATTGTGAAGGAAGCAAGTCTTTCAGGAATCGTTGAAATAAACTGGGATGGAGAATATTCAACACCACCAGTGGCCCTACCAGCTGATGGAAAATTTCTTAAACCTTACACAATACGATTTCTATTTAACGATCCAGTTCAAAGAAAAGTTATTGTCATTGAAAAAAAATTCGGAGGCTTTGACCTATCCGGATCAACAGCTGTACCTGCAACCTCTCCAGCAACTAATCCTCCTCCAACCAGCACTTCGGGGTCACAGTTGGGAAGACCTGACACTATTATTGCGACTGCTGGCTCCAACTCAATTCTTTACTACCTGGCCGTTGCGTTCATAGGCGGACTCATTCTCAATATCATGCCTTGTGTTCTACCTGTTATTTCCTTAAAACTTTTTGGTCTGGTTAAGTATAGAAACGAATCGAGAAAAAGAATACTGGAACATAATTTTTTTTATACCTTAGGTATTCTTTCAACTTTTGTTGTTTTTGGATTCATCGTCCTCGCCGCTAAATCAATCGGCACACAAGTAGGATGGGGTTTTCAACTTCAGTCCCCAAATTTTATAGCCATCATGACTATTGTTCTCTTTGTTTTTGCGTTGAATATGTTTGGGCTTTTTGAATTCGCAACTCCAGGAGGAAAGAGTTTAGGAAATATTCAAACTGAAGACGGATTCGTTGGAGATTTTCTAAGCGGAGTTCTTGCCACTATTCTCTCAACTCCTTGTAGTGCTCCTTTTTTAGGAACTGCGCTTACTTTCGCCTTTACCTCTTCAACCAGTTCAATATTTTTAATTTTTATAACGATCGGTCTCGGGCTGGCTTTTCCATTTATCCTAACTGGATTTTTCCCAAGTTTAGTTTCATTTCTTCCACGGCCAGGAAACTGGATGAACACCATTAAAAAAGTTTTAGGTCTAACACTTATACTTACTATCATTTGGCTCTTAGACGTCTACAACGCTCTAGTGGACGGTTCTTCACACTTAATAAAGCTAAGTACTGCACTGGTTTTTATTTTTGCAGGAATCGCTATTTTAAGAAAAGAGAGATGGATGGCAGGCATTTCATTTCTTATCGCAATTGGCTTATTCGTCAATCTTTCAACTACTACAGTGATATCAAGTAAAGATGATCAAACGGCTCTTATAAGAGACAAAAAAGCTCAAGGCCTGAACTGGGAAGCCTGGTCATTTGATAAAATGAAAGAGCATAAAGAAAATCAACAAATAGTCTTTATCGATTTCACAGCAAAATGGTGCTTCACTTGCAAAATCAATGAGAAATTAGTTTTAGATACAGAAAAATTTAAGCAATTTGTTGCAGATAATAATTTAAAACTTTTAATTGGCGACTGGACTAAAAGAGACGAATTGATTGGAATTTTTTTAAGACAGAATGGATTGGTTGGAGTTCCGGCCTATTTTATTCAGAAAAAAGATGGAACACTTGTCAATCTTGGTGAGACAGTTACGATTGACCGTATTAAGCAGAATTTGAAGTGATTAGATTGTGATTTGGATCTTTTTCAACATGCTTTCAAGTTCATCTTTGTAATCTGGTAAATTTTTTATTCCCTCTTGTACAAGGCTTTCCATATAACTAATCTTTCTTTTCATTTTAATTGCTCTATCTATTAGTCCTTTGTAAACGAGAATATCACGAACTTTATTTTTAATTAATTTTTCACCTGTCATTACGACTTTTTGATCATCATCTGACAGTAAATGCAAAGTATGAAAATAAAGTGCCTGTGATTCAAATGACCAATTCGAAATCTCTGTTTGTTCAAACAAATCAAAAAGAATGTTGAGTTTATTAAATTTTTGAAAACTTTTTGTAATGCTTTTTAAAATTTCATACTTGCCGTTAGAAAATTTAAATGCACTTTTTAAGGCTTCAGTCCCTTTTTCTGAATCATTACATGTTAAAAAATATTTCCCTAAAATGGCCAGCCCTGCAGCGAGATAAATTTGCATTTCGATACTCGGCGATTCAATCGTATGAAAAATTTTTAAGTAATTAATAATATCTTCATATTTTTGATTGATAATAGAAAGCCGAATGAGTTCAGGTATCTTCTCGGGTGGAGTCGGATACTTATTGGCCATTAACAGGTTGGTATTATAAGCTTTAATATAATCTTTCTTTTGATAATATAATGAACTTAAATTTTTCAAGGATTTAAAAAATTCTGAGTTATGATAGATAGATTCCTCATAACAATGAATGGCTTCATCCCGCAAATTATTATCGCTGTAAATTTTTCCAAGGAAATAATGACCTTCATAAGGATGCTTGTGCAGAGATAGTGCAGTTTGAAAAGATTCAGCTGCACTATCTAATTGTCCCTTAATATATCTATCTCGTCCCTCTTCTATTTTTTTTGAATAAGGACTAGGAGTAAGCTTATGTTTCACACCGCTTATTAAAGTATCAATAATAGTGAAACCAGTAAATGGAACGGAAATAATTCCGTCCATATCGTACTCTAAAGCCAATGCAACTTCCGCTTGAGAATTTTCTTCAGTGATAATAAAAAAACCACTATTCATTCTATTGGGAAATGCTTTCATATGAGAATTAAATAAAGAAACAGTACTTCCACCATTTATATTTTTATTTCCGATTACAAAATGAGGTTTTTTGGAATTTAGTAAGTTTTCAGCATCAATAAAATTATCGGCGTCGTACATATTGGACATTTTAGATCCAAGCTGAGCGATTGTTTTTTTTAGTGAATTGCGTGTACTCGAAGATACTTCTACCACCAACCATGTCTTATTTTCAAAATAATCAATTAATGCTTTATTTTTTTTATCGTTTGGATCAAATAATACACTCATTATTCATCTTCTCGAATTTCATGTTGATGCATTATCATTTTATTAATGTCTTCTTGATTTTTCGCATACAAATTTAATAATTTCGTCCACTCTCCTAAATCGTATTGTGTAAATTGAACATCTATAAATACTGAATTTTCTTTACTCTCGTTTTTTTCAATTGATTCAACTTTAACTATTGCCTCAAAAAATGCTTCTTTAAAATGACCGAAATCTGGGAGAACTCCAACGGTGTTTGAATTTAATTGAAGAAAAAAAAGGGTGAGGTTATGACCTTTTTGACAAACATTAATTGGAACTTCCAAGGTTACACCGCGTTCTTTAAGCTCTTTAATTGAAATGAGTTCCGACTTTGTTATAAGTGTATGACTGGTTTCATTTCGAATTAAAACATTGTGCCCAAATCGGGCAAAGCTTTTTTTAAAAATGCACTCTGATATTAGTTTCGTCATAATGAGATATTATATTTCGTATCAAGAAAAATTGATATATAGGAAAAAAAACTGGGAAAATTAACGAAAAAAAACCGAATAAATATAACTAATTAAGTAACTTATTAAACAAGAATTTCAAATAAAGGATCAAAATTAGACAAAAATTAAAAGTGCCACTAAATAGACTACAAAGCTAATCCAATTCGAACTTAGAAGGGGATCCCATAATCTTGGTAATTACATCCTCTGGTGGATGATTCTCATAAAGAACATCATAAACTCCATTAAATATTTGTGCCCGGATATCATAGCGTTCTGAAATAAAATGTGCGGCCTTTGCAGTTTTATATCCTTCGACTACATTTCTTTGAGAGCTGATAATTTCCGAAGCCTTTCGGCCACGAGCTAACTCCAGACCAAATGTTTTATTTCTTGAAAGGTCACCCGTTGTCGTAAGAATTAAATCTCCCATACCTGAGAGTCCATAGAAAGTTTCCGGACGAGCGTTATAAACAGCTCCGAAGCGAAGCATTTCTGCAATCCCACGAGTAATCATGGCAGCTCTTGTATTGTGGTTATAACCAAGACCTTCGATTACACCACCAGCGATTGCTAAAATGTTTTTTAGAGCTCCTCCTAACAGAACGCCTTTTACATCATAGCTAGCGAGTGCCTTGAAGTAGGTTGTGTTCGTCATAGTAATAACATTTTCTAAAACTTTTTTAGATCTACCGGCCACTGTCACCAGGGTAATCTGCCCTTGCATAATTTCATGAGCAAAGCTAGGACCTGAAAGAAAACAAAATAATTCTTTGAAATGTGGATAAGTATCGTAAAGAAGATCATCTGATAATTCTAAAGTCTCTGGATCAATTCCTTTTGATAGAGATAAAAGTGGTATTCCTTTTATTAAGTAACCAAGAAAGCGATCATAATGCTCTTTGAAGTACTCTGAAATTCCACTTGTAGGAAGTGCTGAAACAATTAATTCGATATCGTTTTCATTATGAACATCAACTTCTTCCCAAGTGAGTGCTGCATCGATATTGGAAGCTATTTTTAATCCTGGAAGATACACAGAGTTCTCACCATTTTTGATAGCGAGATAAACATCTTCAGAACGGACTTTTAAAATGACTTTATCGAAATTAGTGGCAAGCACTTGGGCCATGGCCGTTCCAAAAGCACCTGCACCTATGACTAAAGCAATTTTTCGTTTTGGAGTTTGAATTAGATTGTTCATAATGAGATTATTCCTTGAATCACACTAGCACTTTTATAAATGGCGATGATTTCGTCACTGTTTTCAAAAACTTTTCTAGCAGATACGCTTATGAATCTACCGTTTGAAGAAGCTCGCTCATCGATATCCATGCCATGAAGAACAAGCATGATCTGATGAACTACACCGGCCGGAACTATAAATTTGAATAAATATTCAGTTGGAAACTCTACAGTTTCATCCATCACGAGTTTCAACTTAAAAAGACGATCGGCCTCTATCGCCGCTTTATCTTTTGGATCCATTAAAACTCCAATATCACGGGTTTTATGCCTTGAGCGTATCGAAGAATATCAATCACTTCACGAGCACAGGCGTCACCCGCTTCACGATGAGTTATGTAATCGACAGCTTCTTGAATTTCATAACTGGCATTGGGAACGGTTGCAGAAAATCCAACTCGTTTTAGAATTGGAAGATCAATAAACTCGTCGCCCATAAAAAGAATTTCGAAGTCTTCATATCCTAAGGCCAATATTTTTTTGTAGGCATCACGTTTGTCTTCATTACCTAAAAAAACAAAATCAAGTTTTAGCGTATCAATAAAACGCTTTCTCATCCCTACACTATCGCCGCCAGAAATGATTCCGACTAAAATACCAGCTTCTCTTAATATTTTAAAACCGTAACCATCATGAATATGGCATGTTCGATTGAACCCGACATTTTCACCATCCCAGGTAATTCCACCGTTAGTGAGAATTCCATCAATATCAAAAGCACATACCTTAATTTTTTTTAGTTTCTCACTAAATTTTTCAGCATACTCTTTAAGTCTCAGTTTTTCATTTAGTGGCTTTGCCATTTTAAACGACCTCGTAAATTCTTAAGAGTTGTTCAACTATTCCTTTAATTTGATCAAGAGGCAGACTGGTCGCTGCATCTGATAAGGCCTTATCTGGACTTGGATGTGTCTCCATAAAAATTCCATCTGCCCCAGCTGCAATAGCAGCTCTTGCAAGAACTAAAATTTGTTCGCGCTTACCACCAGTAGCATTTCCTAAACCACCAGGTCTTTGAACACAATGAGTGGCATCGTGGACAGTTTTCACTCCAAAACTTTTCATGATTTGAAATGAGGCCATATCAACAATTAAATTATTGTATCCGAAACTCGACCCGCGCTCAGTTAGCAGAATCTGGCTTTTTGGTAAAAAAGTTGTCGCTTTATCGACGATATTTTTTGTTTCTTCTGGAGATAAGAATTGTCCTTTTTTAACTTTAAGAATGCGTCCGTATTTAGCACACGCTTCTGCACCTGCGGCAATCATATCTGTTTGACGGCATAAAAATGCTGGCACCTGGAGAACGTCCACGATAGTGGCCAATTTCATAGCTTGAGAAGCTTCATGAAAATCAGTAAGTACTGGTAGACCAAAAGTTGTTTTTATTTTTTCTAAAATACGCATTCCTTCATCTATACCAGGACCTCGGTATGAATTAATTGAAGTGCGATTAGCTTTATCAAAGCTACCTTTATAGGTAAGTGTGATTTTATCTTCGAATGGTTTTAAGTCTTTGATCAAACGGTCTGCAATAGTCATAGCAAGTTCTTCGCTTTCTAAAACGCATGAACCGATGAAAAGATCTAACTTGGGTTTACTCATATATATTTCCTAAATCGTATTTCTGTTTTTATCAGATTCCTCAATAAATGCTTTAAATAACGGATGAGGAGAAAATGGTTTTGATTTAAATTCCGGGTGGTACTGACAGGCTATAAAAAATGGATGGTCTTTAAGCTCTATCACTTCAACTAAATTTAATTCTTTATTAAATCCTGAAACGACCAAGCTAGTGTTCTCAAATTTATCCATATACATATTATTCACTTCTAAGCGGTGGCGATGGCGCTCATGAATAATATCTGCATGGTAGATTTTTTTAGCGAGTGTTCCCTCTTCAAGCGCACAAGCATATGAACCTAAGCGCATACTACCGCCTTTGGCACCATCACTTCGCTGTCCTTCCATATAATGAATGAGGTGTGAACCTCCACTCTTGAATTCTTCAGAAGTGGCATCAGTAATACCCAAAACATTTCTGGCGTATTCAATCACTGATAACTGCAATCCCAAACAAATCCCAAAGAACGGAATTTTTTTAGTACGGGCATATTCAATGGCCTTAATTTTACCTTCTGTACCACGTTCTCCAAAGCCTCCAGGAACTAAAATTCCTTGAACATCTTTGAAGATGTCATTGAGGTTTGCATCTTTTTCCAGTAGTTCAGAATCAATATAAACCGGTTTGAATTTTAATTGATTGGCGATGGCCCCGTGATTAAGAGCTTCATCTAGAGATTTATAAGATTCAGTTAAGTCAGTATACTTACCCACAATTCCAATTTTTACTTCACGGAGTGGATGAGTAAAATTATAAACAACTTTTTCTAAGTCTTCTATTTTTGGCTCTGGCACCCAAATTCCCAGGAGCTCGGCAATTCTTTGATCCAATCCTTGCTTATGAAATTCAAGCGGAACTTTATAAATTGAATCCATATCGATTGATTGAAATACATTTTTTCTGGCCACGTTACAAAATCTAGAAATTTTATCAAGAGTGTCTTCATCAACGACTCGATCAGATCTACTAATAATAATATGGGGAGAAAGTCCTTGAGACATTAATTCTTTCACAGAGTGCTGAGCAGGTTTTGATTTTAACTCTCCTGCAGCTGCAATGTATGGCAGAAGTACTAAGTGAATAAATAAGACATTCGCTGCACCTTCATCGTGAGCTAATTGACGAATTGATTCAATAAAAGGCAGCGATTCAATATCTCCTACCGTTCCACCGATTTCTCCAATGAGCAGATCTGAATTTTCAGCAGCTATATGAATTCGTCTTTTAATTTCATTTGTAATATGAGGAACAACCTGAACAGTTTTCCCTAAGTATTTTCCTTCGCGTTCATTTTCAATAACTTTTAAATAAACCTGCCCTGTCGTAAAGTTACTTTCACGTTTGAGAGTTAATGAGGTGAATCTTTCATAATGCCCTAGATCCAAATCAGTTTCAGCTCCATCGTCTGTAACAAAAACTTCACCGTGCTGAGTAGGACTCATGGTTCCTGGATCGACATTGATGTATGGATCCATTTTTAACATTGCTACTTTAATTCCGCGTCTCTCGAGTAGACTGGCAATACTGGCAGCAGCTAACCCTTTCCCCAGTGAGCTGGCGACCCCGCCCGTGATAAAGATAAATTTTTTGTGTTTTTTATTTTCTGCCATTTAATACCTCTTCTACTTTTTTAATATCTTCGGGACAATCGACTCCAATAACGAAACTCTCTGTTTGATGAGCTCCAATAGTAAGACCGATTTCGAGAGCACGGAGTTGTTCTAGTTTTTCTAAATTTTCCAGTCTGGTTTCAGGATGAATTGAAAATTTTGTCAGAGCGATTGGCCTGTATGAGTAAACTCCAATATGCAAAAACCAATAATCATTTTTAAAATCAGCATTGAGATCTCGTTTAAAAGGAATTCCTGCTCTAGAGAAATAAAAAGCAGTTCCAGTGTCTTCACTCATCGCCACTTTAACTTTATTAGAATCTAAAAAGTCTTCTTCAAATTTCATTTTCTTTTTTACTAGCGTAGTTAAATCGAAAGAACTTTTTAAATGAAACTGGGCCAGGTTTGCTAAATCAACTGAGTCTAATAAGGGCTCGTCCCCTTGAACATTGATTACGAGATCATAATTTTTATCTTTAAAAAAACGTTCATAGGCCAGTTGAATACGTAGTGTGCCGGAGATCACTTCATCATCAACTCTGACTACATTTGGAGAAAAGCTTTTTATATGCTCTTCAACTCGGCTATCATCTGTGACAACATAAGAGTCGAACTCAATCCCCGGAGCTTGGGTCCGAGAGCAATTTACTAAAACTCTTTGAATCATGGAAATACCGGAGATTAATGCCAGTGGTTTTCCCGGAAAACGAGTTGAAGCAAAACGAGCAGGAATTAAAATGAGGATTCTCTTTTTGCTCACTTTAAAGGTCTCCAAATGGTGATATAATTGATTTTGTTATTATAGAGGAGTTGAATTGGAATGGCCCAAAGAATTTGCCCGATTTTTCTGAGTATTTTGGTCGGAATCACGGTATTTACGTCAAAAATCTCCTATGCAGAAGATTATAAGCGTACAGTCATCACTGATCCCAGCATCAGCAGACGCTGTGAACTCTTAACTGAAAAGCGCCAAGAAAAAATTGCCAATAAACAAAGAATCCTCGCCATGATTGAGAGGAATAAACATCTTCAAAAAATCACTCCAGAAAATAAAGTCACAGTAAAGAAAAAATTAGAAGTAAATCTAGGCCACCTTCAACACGAACTCATTCTTACTCAAACTCAAATCCAGTATCAAGAAGAAAACATTGTTCGCAAGGGTTGTCCCGGCATTGCTCTTTGAGAACATTCTCCGATAAAAAAACTTTTCATAGCTAAATCAATTCTTTATCATTTTAGTTATGAAAAACAAGATTCAATTTATACTCCTCATGGGCGTACTGGCTTTTTCTAAATCTGCTTTCTCAGAAGAAGTCGATACTACCGAATTAAGTGACGGTCCCCAAACTCTTCCCATTACTGATACAACTCCTAAGACTGAAGTCATTCCTGCTCCTGATGAAACTGTTAAAGAAGAAGTCATTAAAGAGGAAGAAGTTAAAGCTGAAGAAGTTAAGGCTCAACCTGAACAAGCTCCAGAATTGAAGAAAACTAAATCACCGATACTTTCAGAAGAAGAGCTCTTAAAACCATCCACAGAAGCCAAAAAGATCCGATCCGATGACAAAGTAAAGGCCAAACAAGCTTCTGAATCTGAAATCTATGTTCAGGAAGCAGATAAGTATAAATTAACTGAGACCTATAAGAATCTTCAGCTTAATGATGTTATTGAGCAAGGCCTTCGCAAAAACTATGAACAAAATATCCGCGGACAATTTGATACACTTAATGAAATTGAATATAAGGGAGCGAAGAATGCTTTTTGGTTACCTGAGTTAAAAATCAACCTGACAACAACTAATCAGAGAATTTCAACGCTTCACTCGAGCAATACACCTCCAGCAGTTCCAAATTCGACTACTCCAAGTGGAAATTTGGGGTTGAGTTTTGGTAATTACACCGTATTTAATTGGGGTAAAGACTACGCTCTTTATTTAAATAAGAAATCCACCTATTCAAGAAATAAACAAATCTTTGATGAATCAAAGCGCGAGTTAAAACTAGATTTAATTGGCACTTATTTCTTTTTAATGTCTTCAAAAAATATTGAAAAGATTCGCCAGGACCAACTACGCCAGGCCTCTTTTCTTTATCGTTTAAATAAAGAAAAAATCACTATCGGTAAAACATCAAAACAAGAGTATTATCTTTCCCGTAGTGAATACTTAAAAGCCCAAAACGATTATCACGATGCCAAAATTACTTCAGATGTAGCAGATGAAAATATGGCCTTTTTAATTGCTGATGAAATGGGAACTAAGTATGTTTTAAATGAAGCGCTTGATTATCGCCGAATTAAAATGACACTCGATGATTCAATCCTAATCTCTGCAAAAAATAACCCTACACTCCTCAACAATAAAACATTAATTGAAAATGCTGAACGCTCTTACGACGTTGCTCTAAAAGAAAATATGCCTCTCCCAAAATTCACAGTAAATCTTGGAGCCTATAATAAAAAATTTGGCCCTACCACTAATTCAACTGTTTACGAAACCTATAGCGGAAGCGGAAACGTAGAACTAGTCGCCTCTATAAATGCGACCTGGAGTTTAACAGGTGAAGATGGTTTTTTAAATTCAAACAAGCTGGCCATCGGCAGAATTAGCAAAGAAATTGCGTTTAAGGAGTTTGAGAAGAACAGTCATTTTACTCAATCCCTTATTCGACAAACATATCTTTCAATTCTTTCACTTCAAAACCAGATTGTTATTCTTGAAGCTAGAATCCCAAGCTTACAAAAATCATTTGATACTATTTTGGATAACTACTTAGGTAGTAAAACAAAGTACTACGATTTTCATCTTATTCTTGACGAGTTAACGACTACTAGAATTCTCTACGAACAAACGAAGCTGCAGCACCTAAAAGAAAAATTAAATCTGGCAAAACTCTCGGGTATCGAAGATTTTCCAGGCGAGAATTTTGAGCAATTGGCAGTCAGAATAAAAGGTAAATAAGGATAATGATACTTATGATAAAATATTTTAACATTCTTTTTTTCTGTTTACTTGTTTCTGCCGAAGCTCATGCTGTGGAAGAATTTGTTTTGCATTCGGAACCCGCTTTTAATCCTACTTACCAGAATCGTTTCTCATTTCTGGTTGGAGTGAATCCCAGCATTCAAAAAGCAGGTGATGTTACCAATTTTATTTTTTCATTCGGTAAAAAAATGGATAATTACTGGTTCGACAGTAACCTGATCATTACAAATGGAATTTTCAAAAAAATCAGTACAAATAATCCGTCGGCTACAGGTTTAACTAATGATCAGTTGGTTGATACCAAAAGTTATATGACAACAATTGGCGTTGGAATTGGCAGAGAGAGTCGTTACGCTCAAACATTATTACCATTTAAAGACATATACGAATTAACAGCTGCAGATCTCACTTATAATATTTATAAAGAAAACACTTCAGGAAAATCATTCACAGGTCCTGGAATGATTGCTAAGTTCTCTGTGTACAAAAGGTTTTCAGATGCATTTAGCGCCGGGACCCAGCTCACTTACAACTTAGCAGTTGTTAAAAGGTCGGCTGATAATGACACCGAAAATAGTTCCACCCGCTCCCTCACAATGAGTTATCTGACCGTTGGATTTGACCTCAGTTTTTTCCTCTAAATTTTTAAAAGTGGTGAATTATGATTTCCCGTTATGAAGCAAAAAGCATTACTCCAATCTGGGCCGATGAAAATAAATTCCGCACCTATTTAAAAATCGAGCTTGAACTGCTTCGGGCGCTCGAAGAAAAAAAAATGATTCCCAACGGGATTGCCGATAAAATCGAGAAGTCTGCGAAAATTTTGCCAGATCGTATTGATGAAATTGAATTAGTAACCCGCCATGACGTTATTGCTTTTTGTACTTCTATAACCGAACAACTTCCTGCAGATATTGGAAAATATTTTCATTATGGTGTGACTTCCTCAGACGTCATCGATAGTGCTCTTACTTTACAAATTAAGGCATCACTAGATGTCGTGATGAAATCTTTTGATCTTTTTCTTCTGGCCTTAAAAGCACGTGCGATTGAAACAAAAATGCTTATGACTCTAGGAAGATCCCACGGAATGTATGCCGAGCCAATGAGCTTTGGACAAAAACTGCTCGGCCATTATGCTGAGTTCAAACGCAGACGTCATGAACTTGAAGATTTTTATAAAAACGAATTAACAATTCAACTCTCTGGTGCTGTAGGAAATTACACCATCCTCACTCCTGATATTGAAGAAAATGTAGCTCGGAAGTTGGGAGTAAAAGTTGAAGACGTTTCAACTCAAATTATTCCTCGTGATCGTATTGCAAAACTTATTTCAATCACTTCTCTGGTGGCCAACGCAATTGAGAGACTTGCCGTAGAAATTCGTCACCTTCATCACTCTGACGTAAAAGAAGTAGCAGAAGGATTTAGACCAGGCCAAAAAGGCTCGTCTACAATGCCTCATAAAAAAAATCCAATTTCTTCTGAAAATCTCACAGGTCTATCCCGCTACCTTCGTTCTCACTTAACGATGGCCTTGGAAAATGCCATTCTTTGGCACGAACGTGATATCTCTCACTCAAGTGCCGAGAGACTCTACCTTCCAGACCATTTTGGAATTCTCGTTTATGCTCTGGAGCGCTTTACAATAACTCTCAATCTGCTAGATATCGATACCGTTGTAGTCGAAGGCAAAGTTTTAAACCACACTCATTATCTCTCAAGCTATTATTTACATTTTCTGATCGCTAATTGCGAAGCGATCACCAGAGAAGAGCTCTACACTATCATTCAAGCGGCTTCATTTGATCCAGAAGCAAAATCAAATCCGGTAAAATATAGAGAATTTATTCAAGAATCTTTAAAGAAACAAAAAATAGATTTGAAACTGCCAGAAGTATCGGCCGCAGGATTAAAAGATATATATCTAAAATCTGTCGATCATATTTTTAATCGAGTTTTATAAACTATGAACGACACGACTTCTAAGAAAACTTGGTATATCAACAGTAAAACCACAGATCTTCTTTTTATTGTCTTGTGTCCACTCCTCGCTTTTCTTTTTGTGGCGGCCATTTGCGAACCACGATCAAAAAACGGTGCTTTCATTTATGGTACCGAAACTCCGTATTGGTTTGCTATATCTGCAACTCTATTAACTCATATGCATGTCCTGTTGGTTTTTACTCGGAGTCATTTAAACAAGTCTGTTTTTATGCGCTATAAATATCGCTTCACTCTCGTGCCATTAGTCGTTTTAAGCTGCATGTGGATTTCTCCATTTTTGTTTGGTGCTCTAGGAGTTCTTGCTCTTTATTGGGGTGAATGGCATTCCATCATGCAAACTTTTGGCTTTGGCCGAATTTACGATGGAAGACATGGCAACGATCCTTTAAAAGGACGAAAACTAGATATGGGGATGTGTTTTGTTCTCGGACTACTACCCCATTTAATCTTATTAACTTATTTACCTGATTCACAACGGGACGCTGGTCTCATCAAGTATCTTGAATTGTCGCAAAATATTATAAACAATTATAGCTGGGTGCTTAAGCTTATTAGAATTCCGCTCTACACTTTTGGAGTGGGCTATACAATATTCTATATTCAAAGTTACCGAAGATTTCATAAAGAGGGATATAGTTTTCCAAAAGCTAAGTTTGCATTATTTGCAGTTACAGGTATCACCACCATTTTAACTGCTTCAATTTTTACAATCGCAGACGGAATATTTTTTGGAAATATTTATCACGCTCTTCAATATGTTTTTATTGTTTTAATTAGTGAACGAAATAATCTTTCAAACATTACAGGCATGAAGCAAAAATCAAACCAAGGTGTGAACCTACTTTATTTTTTGGTGATTATTCCTTTTGTGATTGTATTTGCTGCTATACGGCAAACAACTTCTGGGGTGGAATTTCTGGCAGCATTTTGGCTGCTTACCTCACTTATGCATTTTTGGTTTGATGGATTTATTTGGTCAGTTCGTAGACAAGACGTCTAAACTGGAATCTCTTCCATTATTCACTATGCAATCACAAATAACAAAGCTATTACCCTAATAAAATAAACAAACGTTGGGGAATATAAATTGAAAAATTTATTAATCAGTATCATTGTTCTATCATTTTCTTCATTCTCTCTATTTGCCAACGACATGGCCGGTGCAACTGTTTCGGCCACAAGACCATTAGATCTAGATGTAGATTTTCAAACAAGTTATTTCGAATCAAAGCCATGGGTTAAAGAATTTCATTATGTCGTTGTTGTAAATAAAGCAAACAGCGGAAAAGATGCTCAAACGATAAAAGTCTATGAGTACGGAAATTTAATTATAACTGGAAGTGTTTCAACTGGTAGAGATGAATTTGAAGCCGCTGGTGTCCATAATTCAAAAAGAGATTCATGGTCAGTCACACCAACTGGGTACTACACTCCAAGTTTCTTAGATAAAAATCATAAATCTGGTGCCTATGCTGGAAAATGGTCATGGTTAGTTGGTGGCGTAAAAATGCCATTCGCAATCTTTTTCAATGGAGACATTGCTCTTCACCAAGCTCCCAAAGGAACTGAATCTGCTCTAGGAACAAAAGCTTCTGGTGGATGTGTTCGTCTTCCAGGTGAAATTGCTTCAGAAATTTTCGCTCGTATAGAAGAAACTCAAGGTTCAAGAATTCCTAAATTTAGAGTTGATGGGACAGTTGAAGTGGATTTAAAAGGGCATTATGCTTATTCAGATGCTAAATTCTCAGCTCTAATTATCGTTAAAAATAAAGTTTTAGAATAAATAAAAAGTTTAAGACTCTGCCGTAAAAAATCAGAGTCTTAATTTTTTATAACTCCTGTTCTTTCAGAAAAATCTTTCCGCTACCCTTGGTAACATTCCCTATCAGGTAAGCTTTCTCTCCAAGCTCTTCTAATTTTTTAATAATTTCTTTTGGATTATCAGTGGCAACCACCATACCAACCCCCATATTAAAAGTTCGGTGAAGCTCGGCTTCATCCAGAGCACTTAACTCACAAACTTTTTCCATAAATGGTGGAAGAAGTCCCATGCTGCTTACATGATAATCGAATTTTTCATTGATTCTTGGAATATTTAAAAATCCAGAACCTGTAATGTTTGCAACACCTTTAATATTTATTCTCGAAGAATTTATTAATGAAAGAATCGTCTTCACATAAATCTTGGTAGGAGTGAGACATTCTTTTTTCAAAGTTTCATCTGCCCCTTTCGTTTCAAGAATTTTTCTCACCAAAGAATAACCATTCGAATGAAAACCTGTGCTGGCAATCGCAACGAGAGAGTCGCCTTCTGTCAGACTTAAGCCATCAATGAGTTCACTCTTTTTAACTTCACCAACAGAGAATCCTGCAAGATCGTAGTCACCTATTTGATACATGCCTGGCATCTCTGCCGTCTCTCCGCCAATTAGGGCCATTTGAGACTGAAGACATCCATCTACAATTCCTTTAAGTACAGCTTCACTCACTTCAAGATCAAGTTTACTGGAAGCGAAATAATCCAGGAAAAAAAGCGGACGTGCACCCGAGCAAATTAAATCATTCACACACATTGCAACCAGATCGATTCCAATTGTTTCATGCATACCCAACTCAATCGCTAATTTTATTTTTGTACCAACTCCATCTGTTGATGAGGCAAGGTAGCGATCTGGATCAAGGGCGTACAAAGCACAAAAGCCGCCAACGCCAGAGACTACTTGTTGGTTATAAGTTGAGCGGACCATTTTAGATATGCGCTCGACGAATAAATCACCTTTTTCAATATCCACACCGCTGTCTTTATAACTAATAACCATAACTTTATCCTTTTATGTAAAAATGCTGTGCATTTTCGGTCTAATGTCTAAAATGTCTCTTACCAGTTGTCAGCATTGCAATTCCAAAACGATTACACGCTTCAACAACTTCGGAGTCCTTGATACTTCCACCAGGTTGAACGATATTTTTAATTCCTACTTCATTGCAAACTTCAACTGAATCAGCGAATGGAAAAAAAGCGTCTGAGATTAAAACCATTTTATCCATGGCAAGACCTTTTTGTTCAGCTCTTATTTTAGCGAGAAGTTTTAGCGAGTCCAAACGATTGGGTTGCCCCATTCCTGTTCCTGCTAAAGTTAATCTTCCTTTCTCTGTTTTATAAACAAGTGCGATGCCATTACTTTTTAAATGTTTGCAGGCAAGGATTCCAAAATCAACCAACTCTTTTGCTTCAGAAGTCATATCCGTTTTTGTCACTAATTTTAGAGGTTCACTAACGCCATTACTTTCGTCCTCGTTTTGCATTAGAAGACCACCAGAAATACTTTTAACAATAAATTCTGATTCAATTTTTTCTCTTACCGGAACTTTTAATAAACGAACGTTCTTTTTCTTTTGAAAAACTTTTAGAGCTTCTACTGAAAAGTCTGGTGCAATAACAACTTCAATAAAATTTTCACTTAAAAAATTAGCGCATTCTAGATCTACTGCATTTGAGAAAGCCAGGACTCCACCAAAACTAGAAATGCTATCGCCATTCCAGGCTTCTTCCAGCGCTTCAATTAAAGTAGGTGCAACGGCCAGTCCGCAAGGGTTAGCATGTTTAATAATTGCAACAATACTTTTTCCAGGAGTAACATTAGTGATATCGCTCATCACTCTCCATGCCGCATCGGCATCAACCCAGTTATTATAAGAGAGCTCTTTGCCTTGTAATACAACAGCATCCACTAAAGTATGTTTTGATTTTGTATTTTTTAATTTAAAAATCTTCGCCCATTGGTGAGGGTTCTCTCCATAGCGTAGAGTTTCTTTTGGTGTCAGAGACAGCCAAGGCAAATCACCTGTCTGATGATCGTCCAAGAAACGGCTTGATAATTCTTCGGCAATTAAACAATCATACTGAGCGACTCTCGTAAAAGTTTTAATGGCGAGGTCTCGTCTCATTTTGAAACTAATAGCACCGTTATTTTCATTAAAAGTACTTATGAAATTTTCGTAATCAGAAATATCAGACAAAACCGTTACTGATTCATAGTTTTTAGCACTGGCCCGTAACATAAGTGGTCCACCGATATCAATATTTTCAATCAGGATATCTTGTTCAGAATTTTTTCCCGCATACTGATCAAAGGGATAAAGATTGCATATCACTAAATCAATGGCCTCAATTTTTAATTCACAGGCTTCTTCTAGATCTGTTGGATGATAACGTCTAAATAAAAGTGAACTTGTCACTGGAAAGCTGATCGATTTCATACGACCGCCAAAAGCTTCCGGGTTGCCAGACACTAGCTCAATAGAAGTGACTGGAATTCCCAAGTCTTCAATAAACTTTTTAGTTCCACCAGTAGAGATGATTTCTACTTTAAATTTAACCAGAGTTTCAACAAGAGATGCCAGGTGACTTTTATCTGTAACACTGACTAAGGCACGTTTAATGAAGCGATTTTCTTCTTTCATTTGATCCTCTTGTATTTCAGGTTTTATTAAAAATTATTTTCGCAATATTCAATTCCACTTTCAAAAAAACTTGCTCCAATACCAACGGCATCTGATTTTTTTGCCCCAGACGGATTCAACCATTCACTAATGGCCGCTTCTGGATGTGGCATTAAACCAAAAATACGGCCGCTAGGATCACAAACTCCAGCAATTCTCTGGTAAGAACCATTCACATCATCAACATAAGTTAGAGCGATCTGCTGATTATTGATTAGTATTTCATAAGTGATTGCCTGAGTTTTCAAGTCCCCTGCAAAAACAATTTTTCCTTCTCCGTGTCTGATAGGAAGAGCAATGGTTTGATTGACTATCTTTTTAGTCCAGACGCATTTTGAATTGGGTACCGATAAATCAACCCAACGATTGATAAAATGCCCCTGCCGATTATGAGTAAGAGTCATCTCTCTTGTAGTAAACGGTTTTGGTAAAAGTCCCAGTCGAACCAGGGCCTGAAAGCCATTGCAAATACCAATGATTAATTTTCCTGAATCAATAAATTTTTTCAATTCACTGCCTAGTGAGTATTTTAATTTCAAAGCGAGAATTTGACCTGAGCCAATTTCATCACCAAAAGAAAAACCACCCGGCATTGCAAAGATATGAGCTTCTTCCAAAAGACTTGGAGTATGAATCAAATCATAAATATGAATAATTCGAGCAACGACTCCGTGTTCTCTGAAGGCCAATGCGGTTTCTTCCTCGCAATTGATTCCGTCCCCTGTGATAACTAAAACTTTTATATCTGAGCGCTTCATCTAGATTTCTCCTACCTGGCATTTGTAACTTTTCATACAGTCCTGCCCGCTCACTTTTAGAATTTCTAATTTATTTGATTTAACAAATAGACTTCCATTATTTGTAGTCTCTCCGAGCAGCATGCTAGTGAATCTTTTTAATATTTCTTCAAATGCTTTTTCATTGGCAGGTTTTACTGTTACCAGGATTCGTCCCGCACTTTCATTGAATAAAAAGTTCGTGAGTGATTTTTCATCCATATCTAAACTGATTCTAATCCCCATGGTCGTTCCCATCATTTTTTCGGCGAGAGCTAAAATCAATCCGCCATCAGAAATATCATGGCTACTTTCAATGAGATTATTTTTCATTGCCTTGTAAATCTGACGATAGCATTCAATTTGTTTTTTAGTATCCAACGCTGGCAATGGATATTGAACTTCATAATCTTCATAGAGTTCTGAGAGCTCAAACGCCGAAGTGAATTCTAGTAAATTCTCTCCTATTAAATAAACCAAATCTCCAGTGTTTTTAATTTCTGAAGTCGTCACTATCGAAAGAGATGGAACACGTCCCATAGCTGTGACTAAAAGAGTGGGCGGAACACTTATTTTAATTTTTTCCTGATGTTCATTCATACCAATGAAATCATTTTTCATACTGTCTTTACCACTCACGAAAGGCATGCCATAAGCTATACTGATATCGTATAAAGCTTTTGAAGCACGCACTAATTGAGCGAGTTTTAATTCAGCATCTGGATTACGATCAGACGTTATCGGATCAGGCCAGCAGTAGTTATCTACTAAAACCATCTCATCAGGATTGGCGCCAACACAAACCGCATTCCTGACAGCTTCATCCACTGCGTATTCGGCCATGAGATATGTATCGTACTTTGAAACTTTTGGACAAATACCGCTGGCAATCGCCAATGCATTATCGGCCCCGCCACCGTGAGGCTTCATCCAAATGACACCAGCATCACTCGGTGCTGAAAAACCAACTTCAGGAGTTCCGGTGAATGGTTTTACAATGGTTGAGGCCTTTACTTCATGATCATAACGACGAATGAGATGTTCATGGCTTCTTATATTGGGAGTCTTAAAAAGATCCAGCAGAATTTGTGTGTAATTAATTTTACCATCTAATTTGGGAAGTGATGGTTTGGCAATTTTTTGCTTGATCCAGTGAGGAGATTTTTTAGATACATCAAAATGCCCCGTTAGCTTCATCGGCATTAGTGATTCATGTAAAAAATGTAAGTCGATATTAGCGACTTCAACACCTTCATAATTAATATTTAAAAAACCCGAGTTATTAAATTCTCCAATGACTGATGCTTCAACACTTCTTTTTATAGAGAGTTCTAAAAAGGCTGCAATTGTATCTTTTGGAACTGAAAAGGTCATACGTTCCTGAGACTCACTGACCATCAATTCAAATGGAGATAAGCCTGGGTATTTAACTAAAGCTTTTTCTAATTCAACATTTGCACCATTCGTAAGCTGGGCCATCTCGCCAACACTAGAACTTAATCCTCCAGCGCCGTTGTCAGTTACACTGTTGAAGAGTCCAAGACGTCTTGCTTCTACTAAAAAATCCCCCAATCGTTTTTGAGTAATGGGGTCACCAATCTGAACAACAGATGATGGAACTCCATCAACTAATTCCATTGAGCTAAAAGTTGCTCCATGAATTCCGTCTTTACCAATTCTTCCTCCGGCCATGACAATTAAGTCTCCAGGACGTTGACGTTTTTCAGATGTGGCAAGTCCTCTTTCTGCTTGAGGCATAACTCCAATCGTTCCACAAAAAACCAATGGTTTTCCAACAAAGTCGCGGTCAAAAACAAAGGCTCCATTCACCGTAGGAATCCCACTTTTGTTTCCACCATCTTGAACGCCAAGATGCACACCTTCTTTTATACGATCTGGATTTTTTAATAGAAGAGGAATAGAAATTTTGTTGTCTTCAAAATAATGATTTTCAGCCAGGCAAAAAACATTGGTGTTAGCAATAGGTTTTGCTCCCTGTCCAACTCCTAAAATATCGCGATTGACTCCGAGAATTCCAGTCAATGCTCCACCGTATGGATCAAGTGCAGAAGGAGAATTATGAGTCTCTACTTTGATGCACACATCGACAGTGTCATCAAACCGAACGATACCGGCGTTGTCGTGGAAGATAGAAATAAGCCATGGAATTTTTCTTTCTTCTTGGATTTTTAAAGTCGCTCCACGAATAAAATTCTTAAAAATTCCTTTAACTGTAAATTCTCCAATGGGCTTCACACCTTTTGGTAAATTAGATTCACTGTAAGTAATCTCAGAAGAAAAGATTTTATGCTTACAATGTTCACTCCAGCTTTGAGCAATGACTTCCATCTCTACATCAGTTGGAGATCTCTTTAATGATTGATAATAGTTTTTGATATGGATCATTTCATCGCTGCTAAGTGCCCAGCAATTATCCTGATTCATTTTTTCTAATTCTGGATTACTCACTTCAAGATTAACGAGTTTTGCCTTGGAAGCAACAATCGAAACACTTGGAAAAACGATGGTCTTCATGCGGGCAAAATTCGCAAGCTCAGAGGGAATAGTAATTAAGACTTTATGTAGTAAATTATTCGCTAGCTTTTCATACGCAAGTCCTTCGAGTTGAATCGAATTCAAAGGCAAGTCAGTTTCAATAAAATACATCGTTCCCGAAGCAACTTTCATCTCCACTTTTCTTAATACAGGAATTAATTTTAAAGCTTCGAGAGCTGCGTGTGCAGAGTTGTCCGTCACGCCCGGACGATAACTAATATCAATAAGACTTGGAGATTGAAAATTCTTTTTTTGAAGCCAGCCCAAAACTTGCTCTAGATTTTCATCTTCAGAGGAGAGCATTACTTCTACAACACTATCTGTAAAAACTTCTTGGGCATAATCCCTGATGTTTGCTATTGGTTTTTCGGTTTCGACTAAGAAATAGCGAACTTCCCAAATATTTTTAATACTTCTATTTAAGTATTTGTGAAACCAGGTTTTAAGAGACTCTTCTTGGGTCGCACTCGCATTCAAATTATCGGTATTGGGATAAATTTCAAATCTATAAACAATGCTCATACAAATCCTTTAAAAAACTTTTCTAATACTTCAGGGTAAAATTTATTTTCAATCGCCAGGCCGCGCCTTTTAAAATCCTCGAAACTCTCGCCAGGAATAAGTGGGAATTTACACTGATCAATAATCTCTCCGCTATCGAGTCCTGCATCTACATAATGAACAGTGCATCCACTTTCAAGCACACCAGCTTTAAAAGCATCTCCATAACCATCAAGGCCTGGAAACATAGGCAATAAAGAAGGGTGAATATTGATCACTTGGTATTTAAAATGTTTTAAAAAATCTTCAGTCAAAAGACGCATATATCCTGCAAGAATAATCCAATCTGGTTTATATTCGCTCAATGATTTAGTCATTCGTTCATCAAAGCTTTCTCTAGTCTCTTTTTTTCTTTTTAAAACAGTAAACTTTGGAATATTAAAAATTTCTGCGCGGGATATTACCATGGCCGCTTTTTTATTACAACCAACACAAACCACTTCTGCCAAATCACTTGTTGCCGCCCATTTCATAATGGCCTCTGCATTTGATCCGGATCCTGAAGCGAGTATGGCCAGTTTGATTTTACTCATTAGACTTGACCACTTCCAATATCACGACGGAACTGAGCTCCATCGAAATGTATTTGGGAAATTAAGTCATAGGCATTTTTTCGGGCCTTAGAAAAATTTTCTTCAATTGAAGATATTCCAAGAACTCTTCCGCCTTTGGTGACCAATTCAAGGCCTGATTTTTCAACACCTGCAAAAAAAAGATAATCCTTATTGCTGGGTTTAAAATTTTTATTAAATTCTATAATATCTCCCGAGCGAACCTTCACTCCCTCAGTTCCCGGGTAACCATGAGCGGCCATCACTACATGTACACCGACAAGATTCAATTTCTTGGGAGAGGTGCTTCCAAGCTTATTTTGTAAGCCTAGAATATTACCTTCTGCTGAAGCTCTAAACCAAGGAAGTAAATCCTCTTCAATTAATGGCAATAGCACTTGAGTTTCAGGATCCCCAAGTCTTACATTAAATTCTAAAACAGCCCATCCATGCCTAGTTTTCATTAATCCTGCAAAAAGAATTCCTGAAAAAGGACTTCCATTTTTTTTCATTGCACTCAACATTGGCGTAAAAACGTTTTCATTAACCCATAATTCATCTTCTGCACTATAGACGCTGGCCGGAGAAAAAACTCCCATTCCACCAGTGTTAGGACCTAGATCGCCATCAAGTAATCTTTTATGATCACAGGCCGTTCCTAAAAATGAAAATGAATCTCCATCACAAAGAGCAAAAGCTGAAACCTCTACACCTTCAAGAAAATCTTCAATGATAATATGGTCTACATTTTCCCCAAGTAACTTATCTTTCATCAACGCATTTACGGCTTCACAAGCTTCTGTTTTATTTAAGCAAACAACGACGCCTTTTCCAGCTGCAAGCCCGTCGCACTTCACCACCATTTTAGTATTTTTTAATGATTCAATATAGGCCAGGGCAGCTTCCGCCTGAAAAAACTCACTGAAACCGGCAGTAGGAACTCCAGCTTCATTCATAATTTTTTTTGCAAAAGATTTTGAAGTTTCAAGCAAGCTGGCTTTTTGGGTAGAACCAACAATTAAAAGATTATTTGCTCGAAAGAGATCTACAATTCCAAGTGATAAAGTGGCCTCAGGCCCGACAATCGTTAGCCCAATTTTTTCTTTCTTGGCAAAATTCAAAAGGCCTTCGATATCAGAGGCAGAAATCGCTTCGAGTTTAATTTCTGGAATCATTTTTTTCATTCCAGGGTTACCTGGACATACAAATACAGCTGAGACTTCATTTGAAAGGCTTACTTTTTCTGCTATCGCATGCTCTCTTCCACCGGAACCTATAATAAGAACTTTCATAGGTACCTCGAAGCGTAGTTATCTAAATTAAATTCGGCATTAAAATTTAGTTCATGTCCTAAAAAGGCACTCACATTATTGCAATAACTTTTATAAACAGATTCGGCTCGAAGTTTTATTTCAGGGTCAAGGGCGAGAGGTTCAGAGTGAAAATTTTCGAGGCAAATTTCTTTAAAATCAATTCCACTTAAAAGAGAATCTTTTTTAGCGGCTTCTAAATTTTTATACCATTCAGAATTTTTATAAGTTTCGCGCAAAAATTCTTTTGAAAAACTCTTTCCTTTATATAAGAGGCGGAGTTCATCAATGCCAACGGAATCAACTAGCATAAAAGAGCGTGTGCCATCTGGATTTTGAATAAAGGCCACTTCAATTTTTCCATCCCAAAGTTCAAGCCCCATTTTGTGATGAAAATAAAAAAGATTAAGCGCAATTAAATGAGTCATCTGGTGAAGTTCAGTCCACTCTGTAGAATTTAATCCTGAAATGTATTGAGCTTCAGAATAACTTAGATATCTATCGCCTCTTTCTAATTTGGTTGAAAAATCGATCACTGGTTTTTTTAGCAGATGTCCACCACTAGGAATTTCGCTAAATCCAAATTCTGTCCATTGATTCAGGTCATTTCCTAACCGCTTGGATAATGAATTTCCTTCTGAGAGTCCAATTCGAAAAATGACTTCCAAGGGCACTAAAGTGTTCACTGGTTTATCGTGATAGGCAAAATATTGATAACTTTGGTCTGTATCGATAGTGGGTTTTAAAATAGAAATATTTTTTACTTTCAGGTAGGGAGAATTCCAAGTGTATGTTTCATCATTAAGTAAAGCGTGGTGGTTTAGACCAGATTCACAGTATTTTTTAAAAAGTGCACTCTCCTTTAAACCTAACAAATAATGGGCATCAAAAGTTTTGTTAATGATTTCTGAGGAAAAAAGATTTTTCCAATTTTTGGGATTTTCCAGGTACTGAAAAAAAGATTTACCCATAATAGCAAGGGCAGCCCCTTTTCCTTCGAGTTGATCAGGCATTTCTCCCCAGTCAAAAACAGAATAGCGATCGGAAAATTCAAATAGTAGAGATTCTGCTGACACTTCTCCCCTAACATTTTTTACCGATCCACGGTACAGAAGAGGCGGCAGTGTAATCATTCTCTTACTCCCTATGTAAGCTTCTCATATCAAGAAATTCGGTAGCGGCACTTACATCAACTGGATAATTTCCGTTGATACAGGCCATGCATAAGCTCTCTTTACCAATACTTTTTTTCATTCCCTCTTCTGAGAGATAAATTAAGCGATCAGCTCCTAAATATTTTGCAACTTCTTCAACCGTTCGATCAGAAGCCACTAATTCTTTTGGATCTGGAAAATCAATTCCATAATAACAAGGGTTGCGAATGGGCGGACAAGTACTTGCGAAGTAAACTTCACGAGCTCCGGCCTCTTTCACCATTTCAATAATGCGTTTTGATGTCGTTCCGCGGACGATACTATCGTCAACCAGTAAAACATTTTTTCCTCTAATCTCACTGGCAATTGCCGTGAGTTTTAACTGAACGGCCCTATTTCTACTTTCTTGAGTATTTAAAATAAAACTTCTTTGGATATAGCGATTTTTAATCAAAACTTCGCGGTACGGAATTTTGAGTGTTTCACTTAAACTGATGGCCGCTACTCGAGATGTCTCAGGTATAGGCACAACGATATCGGGGGAAATCTTGCCTTCATCTATTAGGACTTGAATTTCCGATGCCAGATTCATTCCAAAATCTAAGCGAGCTGAATAAACACTTCTTTTTTCCAACACACTTTCAGGATTGGCAAAATAGACCCATTCAAACATACAAGATTTTTGAGGAATTTTTTTAAGTTTAGAATAACTAGTTGAAGAAAAAACTTCTCCAGTATCGTTAATAAAAAGAATCTCACCTGGCTCTAAATCACGAACCACATCGTAGCCTAAAAAATTAAGCGCATTTGATTCTGAAGCGAGAATATAACTTTTACCAAAATGTTTAGGATGAGCGGCTTTTTCATCTTCAGTTAAAGCTCTCTCTCCCAGGATTAAAGGTCTTAATCCATGTGGGTCTCTAAAAGCGAACAATCCTTTATCGGCCAATAAACCGACAACTGAAAATCCACCGTGTGCTTTATCGAAAATTCCTTGAATCGCCATTTGGAATTGGTCAAAACTAAAAGCAGATTTTGAACGCTCGCTTAATCCATCCGATAAAAGATTAATCAGCGCTTCTAAATCACTCTGAGTAAAAAGATGGCGGGCTTTTTCTTCTTGCAGGTATTTTTTTAATTGGAAATAATTAACAATATTACCGTTATGAACCATACCAATCCCAAAAGGATAATTGATCATCATCGGCTGAATATCGCGTTTTTTGTCGATCGCATTTTTTGGGCCTTCTTTAGGGCCGACTGTTGCGTAACGGGTGTGAGCAATGCTCATTTGGCCACTAAAGCCTGCTAAAATCTCAGGAGAGAAAACATCACTGATAAGCCCTAGGTCTTTATAATGGTGAAAATCTTTGGAGTTAAAATCGAAGCTGAGAATTCCAGCGGCGTCTTGTCCTCGGTGTTGCAGTAAAAGCAAACCTTGGTAGACTTCTTGAAATGAATAAGGAGTTCCGTAAACACCGACGATTCCACACATTCTGTTTGTCTCATGGTTGGAAAATTTATTCTTATATCTTTCAAATGAGACTAAAATTATTTCTTAACTGTGGCAATTAAAACCTTTGGCAATTTTAATAAATAAAAGGCAAAATCTATTTAAATATGAATCAAATATCTTCTCTAAAATCCCAAACAGTTCTCGGAATACTTGGCAGCGGTCAATTGGCGCGCATGACCGCACTTGCTGCCAGTGAGTTAGGAATCATCACCTATATATATTGTTCTGAATCTGAGGTTAGTCCTGCAGAACATGTTGCTTCAAAAACTTTTAAAGGAAAATTTACCGATAAAGTAGAGATTATAAAATTTTGTGAAAAATGTGATTTTGTCACCCTTGAAAATGAATTTATCGATCAAGACATCCTAAATGCCATTGATACAAAATTTCCCAATCGCCTATTTCCCAATTCAAAAACATTTAATTGTATTGGCGATAAAATTTCAGAAAAAGAAAGTTTTAAAAAAGCTGGAATAAAAGTCGTTCCCTTTTGTGCTATTCATAACATTGATGATGTTGTGGCCTTTACCAAAACTCACGGCTACCCCGTAGTTCTAAAAAGTGCAAAAGGCGGATACGATGGTTATGGCAATTGCACTATTAAAAATGAAAGTGAAATTGAAGCAGGAATATTAAAACTAAAGGCTAATGATATAAAAAGATCTCTTTTAGTTGAAGCCTTCATTCCCTATGTTGCTGAACTGGCCATCATGATCGCTAGAAATAAAAACGAAATGGTGACTTACCCCATTGCTCATACGGTGCAGGAAAACCATATCTGCCATTATGTTAGCGTGCCTGCGACTCTTCCCAAAGATAATGAAATAGAAATTATCGAAAATGCTAAAAAGGCCATGATTGCAATCGATGCAATCGGTATTTTTGCTTTTGAATTTTTTCTAACCAAAAACGGCGATCTTTATTTAAATGAATCTGCTCCTCGTCCTCATAATAGCGGTCATTATACTATTGAAGGAACGATCACCAGCCAATTTCACAACCATGTTCGCAGCGTTCTCAATCTTCCTTTGGGAAAAACGGATCTTCGCAGTCCTCATATAATGATGCTCAATTTATTGGGAACACAAAATGGTCCAGCTGAATTAAATAATGCCAATGATTTTTTAAAAATCCCGGATGGTCATCTTCACCTCTATGGCAAAAAATTATCTAAAGTCGGAAGAAAAATGGGACACTTTACTCTTTTAGGTAAAAACCAAAAAGTAATTCTTACAATTTTAGAAAAACTTAAATCGGAATACAGTTTATGAAAAAAATTTCAAAAAAAACTTCAATGAAAGTTGCGCCCAATAAAACTAAAACTAAAGCTAAGCCAATAGTCGCGGTTATCATGGGAAGCCTTTCTGACTGGCCAACAATGAAAGAGGCCACAGATGTTCTCGAAGCTTTTAATATTGCCTACGAACACCAAATTCTTTCTGCTCACAGAACTCCCGATGAGATGCGTGACTTCGCTCTCGATGCTCGCAAAAATGGAATTAAAATAATTATCGCTGGTGCCGGAGGAGCAGCTCACCTTCCAGGCATGACTGCAGCTTATACGACTTTGCCGGTTATCGGTGTTCCTATTCTTTCTAAAACTCTCCAAGGCGTAGACAGCTTGCTTTCAATCGTTCAAATGCCTAAAGGCATTCCAGTTGCCACTGTAGCAATTGGAAATGCAGCCAATGCTGCTCTTCTTGCCATTCAAATCCTATCAATTGAAGATAATACTTTGGCGTTGAAAATTGAAAAATTCAGAGCTAACCAAACAATTCAAGTTCAAAAAATGAATAAGGAATTAAAGGCCTCAAAGTATTAAAAGCTTAAAGACAAACAAAAACATTTTAAAAGCTCTTAATTATGGATTTATTTTCATTATCTTCGTCTGGTTATTTGTAGGGTCGGTCTATTTATATGATACATTTCGGGACCAAAAACTTGTCTTTATTACAAAAAATTCAGTTGATCTATATCAAAGCAGCGATACTGTTAGCAGCATTAAAATTGGAATTATTAATCCCACCGATCATGTAAAAGTTTTGAGAGTCCTCTTCGTAAAAGATCATTTGGTCATATATGTTTATGTAAATAATAGACAAAAAGGCTGGATTATAAAAACTAGCGATGTTGATTTAAAATAGTGAAGTAATGCCTTAAATTTAATATGTACGAGATACATAGGATTACTTATGTCACTCCAGAACTAAGTCAATTTGGGCCTGTTATGGATTCAAAAGTTTATTTAACGAGCGATTTCCGCGCATACCCCAGAGACGTTGCTTTCGTATGTTCGTACAAATGTAATTCAAATGGTAAAATCGATATCGTCAAAGGCATAACAAAAGTCCGCGTAAGCAATAAATTCTCTGAAGGACTTAAAATTTGAGATTAGAAGAATGTCATCATTTAGAGTCTGGTCATCTGCGGTGGCGTCAATACAAACGGTAAAGACATCTGACCCAAAAAGTTTGAGTTTTTATAAAAAATGTAGTTGAAAACCTAAGTAGATCGCTTCATCCCAGTCTGATTCTATCGAATCCATTTTTGCCAGAACTTCCTTAATTGAAGTTTTATGACTATTAATTTTCAAAATTTATATAGAGATTGTAAGAGACTATAAATGGCATTGTGATGAGTAGAATGAACATAGGCAAAAAAAACTCAGCCAAAGCCACTCGTATAACTACTGAAGAGAGTGCATTTCATACATAGTTTCCCAACTTTCAGGCTTAAAATTTAGTTCAAGCGGCTTAAAAAAACGATATTACATAAAAAAATAAATTCATGAAGACAGTCCTTCCATCCTCCATAATCAAAGTGATCATTTTTTATTTGCAAGAAAACAAGATAATGTTTATTCTATACATAACAACAACGCACTCAAGGTTTCAGCCTATGCGTGCACTATGTACATCGTGTACATAACTCTGGAGGATTCCATGGCCGTTAAAAAAGCAACGACAACTAAGAAAAAAGCTACAAAAAAAGTAGTAAAGTCAGTAGCAAAGAAAGCTACAAAAAAAGCAGCTAAGAAAGCTACAAAAAAAGCAGCTAAGAAAGCTACAAAAAAAGTAGCTAAGAAAGCTACGAAAAAAGTAGCTAAGAAAGCTACGAAAAAAGTAGCTAAGAAAGCTACGAAAAAAGTAGCTAAGAAAGCTGTTAAAAAAGCAACGAAGAAAAGAGCTACGAAAAAAGTAGCCGCTGTAGTAGCTCCAGCAGTTTAGTTTTTAAGAAGAGAATTTATAAAAAAGGGACCCTCGTGGTCCCTTTTTTTATTTAAAGACCCTGAAGAAGGATGTTTGGTGAAAAAATCTGGTTTATTACTTTTAGGTCTACTTTTAGTGGTATTTATCGTGGTTTTTTTGAACTTAAAACAAAGAAAAGCAATGGTCAAAAATATGAATACTTCTCTCAATATTCCTATTAAAAATAGTGAAGAATTACCAGTCGCTGTTAAAAATCAAATCGAAGAAAATCTAAAACAATCAAACTCAGAACAAGATAAAAATATGCCAAATGAGTAAAAAAATATCTATTAATTACTCAGTCCGGATTCTCCTCAACCGCATTCCTTGGCAAGTTGCCAATAACCAGACCGGCAAAAATGAGCAGTCTTCCGATAAACATTAGTGGCGATAAATTCTCGTTAAAATAATAAACCCAAAAATTGTAGCCGATAACGAATGAAATACATCAAAAAAGGTCAATTGATGCCAGTCTATATGATTTAGTAACCAGTAAAGAATTTGAAAAATTCATTAAGTAGATATTCAAAAAATTAGTTTCTCATTAATTTAGCTTCATAATTTCAAGACCTTGCTTTTATAAATATCCAAAATGTCTTGCTCTCTTATGATATAAAGTTCCTAAAAAAGGAAGCTTTCTCATGGGAGAAGTCATGTTACATCAAACAAAATTTTGAACAAGTTGACAAAAAAATTGATCGTTTAAGCTCAATCATGATGTGGCAGGGAGGAATTCTTGTGACACTAATAACTGGACTTTATTTAAAATTATTTTTAGCTTAACTCAATACTCATTCTTATTCTTCGGCACAAATAACCTAAACTGATTGCAGGACCCACGCCCCTTCCCTCTCAACATTCTCTTCCCATTATCAACCAACAAATAAGGAACCTTAATCTCTTTAGCAAACGGCAACCCCGCCTCATGGGTATAAAAAAGAATTTCCCCACTCACTTGCCACGTGATCCGTTTGCCCACACTCTCCGGCCGCATAACAATCTCTTCCGCCAACTTTTCTGCCTGACTCCAAAGCTCTCTCTGCTGATCAGTTTGAAACTGCGGACATAAAATTCTCACCAGCGCTTTGTCATCATTCTCGGCCTGAGGGCCTTGAATTTCATAAACAGCATCTGGAATATTGGGATGAAACTGTCCCGTATGAAATTTCTTAATAGAAAAAGAATTCCAAACAGAAAATTGACCTTTTTTAGAAATCACTTGAGCAGCTGGATGTAAATCACTTTTTTCTTTCCGGCCAAAATCACTCAATCCTCTTAAATGATTTATAGGTTTATTTTTTAGTCCTGGAGCAGGACGGGATATCCCTACCCAATTATTTAAAAAAATCGTCCAGTTCTCTTCTCTAACGACAGAACTTTTTATCTCAAGCTGAGACTGTTCATTAAGTGCTCTGGCCACCGCCATGCTTCGATCGGCAATAATTCTTCCGATCGCTTCAAACTGCGGCAGTCCCTGAAGCTGGCAACTACTTGCCTCCCCCCATAGAGTCCGGGCCACACCTTCCATCGCACTTTGCTCGCGTGAGTTAGTCTTTATATTGGAAATATGATTATCGAAGGAATTTGTTTCAGTAGGCGCTTCCAGATTATTCATTTCATCGACTTCAATTTGTTTGATCCGGGGAAATCTAGTACGGGCTTCATCAAGTGTAATCGCTCTCGCTTCTGCAAATGACCCAATCGATTTTGTGAGCAGACTTCGGTAACGAACAGCAAATGGTCCAAGCTTTACACTTGGTAGCGGAACATTTTTTAAAAATGGCGGATCAGTCAACCAACTGCGAACGGCCAGAAGACTGGCACCTTTTTTACGAATCAGGCGAAGTGCAGACCTTGCACTTTTTCGGTAAACACTCTCAAGAACTCCCAAATCATAATTTCGAAATAATTCCAAGGCCTGCATAACTTCAGGTCTCGTCGTTTCGGCCCTTACTAAATCTAATAATTCATAAAATTTTGGATCGTCTCGAAATTTTAATTCTGAAGAATGAATTTCAGCATCCACTTCTTTTTTTGCCAGCTTGGCTAAAAAATCAGGGTGAGAAATCATGTCATTAAAGCGCAGGTCCACGAATGCTTTTTTAAGAAAATTATTTTCCAGTTTATCCAGCACCACCATTAGATTTTCGACTTCAGAAATGGCCTGCAAGAGTTTAAGTGTTTCCTGATCCATCCTGATGGCTTGAACCATAAGGGCAGTATTGATATGAGCGCGTTTTTTTTTCACCTCGAGATAATGTTTCCATTTATTTTGAAGCACATCCGCATTAGGGTCGTGAATACACGCACCCAATGGTGAATTCGCAATCGCACTATGAGTGGATAAAAATAACAAAATGATGATTGGAAAATTGTGCCACTTGAGCATATTGGCCGCTATATTAGATCTGGTCGAGTAAGTTTTAAGTGTTCAACAACTTTTTTAATTTCCTGCGCGTCTGCCACAGGCGCCACTAAAACAACTTTATCGTTCACGACTACGATATGTTTATCCATATTGATTAATGCAACAAATTTATCTGGGGCGAAGACTACGTTGTCAGCAGAGTTTAAAAAGAAAGCACCGTCAGACTTTACGATAGTATTTCCATGAGTTTCTTCAATAACTGAAGTCAATGCATCCCAAGACCCCAAATCATTCCAATCAAAAGCTGCTGGCACTACTGAAATATTTTTAGATTTTTCCATTACACAATAATCAATAGAATCAGATGGCATCTTTTCGTAAACGACCTTTAATTTAACAGGATCATTTATAACTAGTTGTAGCTCCGCAAAGTGTTCAAACATTTTTGGAGCATGTGTTTTAAATTCATCCAAAAGAACTCTGATCGGCGCCACAAACATACCTGCATTCCACAAATAGTCCCCGCTTCTAATATATTCTTTAGCTAATTCAAAATGAGGTTTTTCACTAAAACGTGAAACTTTAAATCCTTCACCACCAACCATTTCACCTTTTTCAATATAACCAAATCCAGTGTGAGGAAAATTAGGGGTGATTCCAATAGTCACAATCGTTTGCTTATGGACCGAGAAGTCCGCTGCTTTTTTTATCGTTTTGTGAAAACCTTTACGGTTTAATATGACATGGTCAGAAGGCACGATCGCCAAAACGTCGTCAAGGCTCACTCCTTTATCTAAAAGGGCCGCTATAGACATTAAAATACATGGCCCGGTATTTCTACCGGAAGGCTCAAATATAATTCCATCTTTTGCAATTTTACCTAAAGAACTTTCAACACATAGGATTTCCTGCTCTTTTACAGTTACTATATAACGATGATTTTTTTCGATTAACGAATCAAACCTATCGAGTGTTTCTTCCAGTAAAGTTTTTGTCCCAGTAAGACTTAAATATTGCTTGGGTTTTGCTTGAGTAGACTCTGGCCAAAAACGAGTTCCACGTCCACCGGCCATTATCAGACAATACAATCCGAAAATATTTTTAGGAAAATTCATGGCATTTTCACAATCGTATAATCTTGCCCAATAAACAGAGTTTTCTCTTTATTGATATATGATTTAGCTTCATCACTATTTAAAAAAGCTCCAAGACTGACTCGGTACCAAGTCCCTTTCCCTTTGATCTCAATTTGATTTATAATTGGGTCGTAACCACGAGCTTTAAAGCCTTCAGCAAAATCTTCTGCTTCTTTTAATGTACGATGGCTTCCTAATTGAATAGTGAATTTACCACTTAATGCATCTTTGTTAGACCCAGCCTCATGAGCAGTTTTCTCAGTCGACATATTCACAGCATGAGCGGCCGGTTGAACCGTCTCATGAGCACCTTTGGCATCCGTTCCAAATTCAGCAGAAATCTTTTCTTGTAATTTATGTTCAATATCACTGCTCTCAACAGTATGAGCTTCAGCATTCTTTTTTATTGATTCGAGATCCTCTTCTTTTTTAGAAAGCAGTTCCACCACTTTCTTTTCGTCACCTTTGGTGATACCCGCCAGTTCAAGCGAATAATTTTTTCCAATCTTCACACCCATGACAAACGAGGTTATCGCTATCAAGATCATGAAAATAAAAATAAGGCCGACTTCTTTTTTCGCAAAGACATATAATTTAGTTTTTGAATCCATACACAAATTTTAATAGCAATGCGCAGTTCGTGCAATCAACTTTTTACCTTGGTTCAAATTGAAAACCACTTATTTTTCTCAACTAATCATTTTTAGCTCATTTTTAGTCAGGAAAAATTGGCCTGTCACATGCAATTAGCTAGGAGAACAATCAAAAAAGACCGGGGGAATAAATGAATTTTTTTAAGATGAGAATACTAGAAGATCAAAAAGGCCAAGGGGTCATGGAATACGTCATAATCTCCAGTCTGGTAGGCATAGTTTGCATCACGGCCGTTAAAGGCTTCGGGGATGTCATAAAAAAACGAATCCAGGACATGGAACATTCAATCGTTGAAAACCTTAAAACGTAAGTATTATGTTTATCCTTAACTACCTATTGGCCATTAGTCTTGTCATCTTATCGGTCGTTAAAACGGCCGATCTTTTTATTGAATCAGACATTGCTCTCGGAAAAATAGAAGCAAAGTTTGTAGCTCAAACCAGAAAACTTCTTAAATCTTCTAAAAATGACGAAAAAGGTAATATTTCTCTGACGGCCGCAGTCCTCAGCGCCCTTTTGTCATTATTGCTGCTTTTTTTTATCACAAAAATGAAAATTGACTACCGCGAAGCCATCTATAGAAAAGAGAGCTATTTATGCTTTCATTATATGAATCGTCAAACCGAAAAATACATCAATGAAATGTCCATTTTCAATTGGTCCTTAAGCGCAGCATTCGCCGCTCAGAGCTCAGGGGTCGCCACAGCAGAAGCGCTAGAAGTTTTTAAGGCCTTGACTATCGTTCGCAATATTCGCCACTTTTATTACCTTAAAAAACTCGCCAGCAATAAATATTGTCATGTTCCTGAAACCTACTCTTATTTAAAGAATACACCGTTTAGAGTTCAGGCCAACTTAGCTCTAATAACCAACGTAGATGAAACAAGTATTATGAGGCAGAAAAAATGGTCCTATCAATATTACAAAAATCCAGCAGGAATAAGGTTAAAAAAATCCTTCTGCTTAATAAGCGAATTTCAAATGCAAGACGTTTATTTTCCCAACGCATCTTACACTTCCAGCGAAATTCAGATGGCGGGTTTATCGAGCTTGAAATGCTTCTCTGGACCCTCGTAATCACCGTCATCCTCGGAGGATTCTTTCAAATCCATAGGACCTATATGAACCAACACCTCAAATTACAAAAGGATTTTCAGAATGAATGGAACAATCTATGAAGAGATTAAAAAAAATGGAGACTCAAAGAAAAAAGAAAAACTAAAATTTGTAGTATCCATGATTTCGAGCAATATTTTAGTTGCTGTTTTATGCCTGTCATTTGGTCCGCATGAATTACTTCCTCCAAAAGAATTAATCATTGCAAAAATACTTCATCCTCACTTCAAAATGATTGTTGTTCCATTAAATATTTTGATCGATCTTGACCCAAAAAGTTTAGAAAATCCGGTAACACTTTTGAATAAATCTAAAAAAATTCTCATTCACAAAGCCTACCTTCATGAAATGCTAATATCTTCAAATAAAGACCTTGAAAGCAATCCACGTTTCAAAATAGAAATACCTGAGGACGAAGTCTTAAACATAAATGCCGAAGGATCAGACACGATGGTAGCTATTCCAGAATTAAAACTTCCAGAGAAAGTAAGTAAACCTTTGAACAAACGAGTGTCTCAGTATGAAATCAAACTTTAAAAGCTTAATTTGCTGTTATCTAATTCTCATGTCTCCGACATTACTTGCCCGTGAAGTGGTGTTAATTGAAAACCTTGCGAGTCCATCAGAAGGTGAACTTCTAAAATCTATCCTCATTAAAAAATTTCATTTGCCACAGGAACTCATCACTCTCAGGAGCACTCGTTTTGCGTGCGAGGCAAAATCCGAAGCTATTATTCACTTATGCCTTGAGGCAAATGGTGAATTACTTATAAAAAAAATGAATCAATATGTGGTCAGAAATTCTTTAGGTGTATTTTTAAATCAAACGCAAGTGCAAGGAGAGGTGGAATAATGGGGCATAAAATAAAAAGCCGTCTTAAAAAAGACGGCATTTATATTAACAATTTCGTTAGAAACTATTTTGCAGCGTGGACAGCGAACTTAGGAGTAGTGCCTTTATTTCTATTAGCAGCTTTTCTTTTAGCTCCAGCATTTTTTTTCTTTCTTAATCTTTTGTTTGTAGTAACACATGTTCTTGAAACCATTCGAAAACTCCTCTCTAGAAATAGATATAACGGATCACTTTATAACAACTTTAAGCCCTATTTTTTACCTATCAAAAGCCCATGTGTCAAAGGAATAGTTGCAATTCCTTGCACTTGTTTATTCCTATTTTTACCAATGGCAATTAACGCAGAAACAATCCATAAGGATATTATACTCGCACGAGGACAATCTACTGAGCTATCTCTCAGCGGTATGGAGAAATTCAATATTGGCAACCGACAGGTTATCACTTATCGGCTCAATGAAAAGAGTAAAAAACTGCTGGTTCGGGGAGTAAGTCTTGGCCATTCAGAAATCTTGGTCTGGAATCGGGACAAAAGTACTGAAACTTATCAAATTTTTGTCATCTCGAAGATTCAGGAAGCTAAATTTCTGCACCTAGCCGAAATAACTTCAAACCTTGGACTAAACACTCAGATCCTGATTCCTCATATAAGGGTTTCAGGACTTCTTAAAAAATACTCCCAATACTTGGATTATAAAAAAATTCTCGAGCAAAATAAAGAGGCCATTCTGGACGAAGTTCAATTGAGTGTGGAATTAAAAAATAAGATTTTTGCCAGTGTCTATTCTGCTTTTTTTGAAGACTATAAGGAGTCAATTCGCTGCAGTTTAGATTTTTCCGAAATTTCCTGCTTTTATCCTGAAAATGAAGCTCCCGGCGAATTTTTAAAAAAATACTTAATTGAGAAATATAAAATAAATTTAGTTCAACAAAATAATCAACAATTTAAAAAAAATTATTCACTTAAAATTAAATTGATACAGCTTGAACAACTCGACGGGGAAGATTTGCGCTTGGGTCTTGAGCAAGTCAGTGGCAGTTTGGGAGACTTTTTCAAAATTCCACTTGATTCGATAGTTCAAAAAAATCAGGTTCTGCTTGCTCAAAAAAAAGTCAGAATGAGTACCCTCGCCGAGCCTCAAAGTTTAATCCGTCCTCTTACTCCGGCAGAAATGCAAATTGGGGCCGACATTCCATTTAAAAACATAAATACAAACAATGTTCAAAGTACTGACTGGAAATTTGCGGGATTAAAAATAAAAATATTGCTTGAAAACTATGGCGAGAATATCAAAATTAACTACGAAACTGAACTTACCCAACCTTCAAATGACGCCAACGGTGTAACGAGCATTGGCGGCAACAAAGAAAAATCTTCAGTCATCATTCCCCTTAAAACGGCAGTGAAAATATTTCAACTCAGTCTTAAAACAGAAGGTAAGTCTACGGACCAAATGCCTTTTTTGAATGCCATTCCCTTATTAGGAGAACTGTTTAAATCTAAAAGTAATCAAAGTAATTATAAAACAATTACTGGAATTATAGAGGTCTGTGAAAATGATGAATGATAAAATTTTACAAAATTACCAGCTCGAAGTTCTTGAACTATTCAAAGTTCACTATAGAAAAATGAGTGCAAAGGATATGGCTTTGGATTTTACGACTGTCTTACAATCAACATTTTGCGAGCTGGGGATAATTAAATTTTCCCCTCATGAAGTTGAATTTCTTAAAACTTGGTTTGATACAATTCATCACCAGCTATTTATCACCAACATGCTTAACGATGGACAATTTAATGAAATTATTTTTCATTCAAATACTGAGGCTCAAAAGATTTATTCTGACAAAAAAGAAATTATTGAGTTCCCCCACCTCACTCCAGATGACTATCAATTGAGTTTTGAAATCATGGCGCAGAAAAATAATATTGCCTGGAACTTTTCTGTTCCTTTTGCCAGTTTTTCAACAAGTATCGCCAACCAGGAATTTCGCATTACCCTCATACACCACTCCACTTCGGCTAATCGAATATCAAAAATATTTTTGCGATCTTTGCAAAAAATTAATCCACGACTTTCGCTTTTTAATGAAAATGAATCAACCATGGAGCTCTTAATTGGATTTATTAAAAACAAAAAAAATATTTTAATATCTGGTAGTACCGGTTCAGGTAAAACGACTTTTTTACGGGCACTTTTAAGCGAGATTTCACCGGAAGAACATGTCGTGGTTTTAGAAGACACTCATGAAATCCTAACTTTCTCCCCTCACCAGACTTCCTTTTTGTCCCATGACGATTTGTTGAAAAAGTCTCTGAAGGATTACTGCGCCTATGCTCTTCGCATGAGCCCTGACCGCTTGATTGTGGGAGAAATGAGATCTACTGAAGTTGTGCCCTACATGTTGGCAATGAACACTGGCCACAAGGGTTTAATGAGCACTATACACGCCAATTCTTGTGTGGATGCCCTCTCAAGAATTGCGTTATTGTTTTCACTTTATTCCGAAAATAAAGAAATCGATTTTAGTTTAATTACCAAACTGGCGTGTAAAAATATTGATTACGTTATTCATATGGAAAATAAAAATATATCGGAAATCTGCCGAGTCATAGGCTCGGAAGGTGAAACACCTTTCTATGAAATTATTTATGAAAAGAATTTCGCCAGGACATCATGAGCCACTTTCAAAGAAGAAACAAAATCCATCTTATTGGATGTAACTTTAAAACTAATTGAAACGGCCGTGAGGTCAGAGAATTCAAAAGAGTTTTCGCCCAAATCTTTTTGCAAAATTTCAGCAAGGTTTTCTTTTTCATCGAGATGGGTTCCAATGAACGATACTAATATTCCTTCCGGTCTTACTAGCTGGCTTACGCCTTTTAGGCTAAAGCCAGCATTTTGATCACTGGTAACCATAGTTCCCCCCTTTTCTGGATTCAGGCTTGAACCAACAAAAACGGGAATATTTTTTCTTTTTGTGGGCAATAAAGTCGTTGGAAAAAGAACTTTAGCCCCTAGTGTGGCAAGCGCTGTCGCTTCATCATATGAAAGCTCTTTGATAAATTTAACATTTTCAATCAACCTCGGATCTGAGCTGGCAACTCCGGGAACATCTGTCCAGATCTCTACCAGCGAAGCATTGATGGCCTCTCCAAAAAGTGCTGCGGAATAATCTGATCCTTCACGGCCCAAGGTCGTAGTGTTACCTAAGAGATCTGCACCAATAAATCCTTGAGTCACAAAAAGTGTGTCTTCCTCTAAGTGAGGTATTATTTCTGTGGCTGCATTTTTTTGAATTAAATCAATTTGTGGCTCGGCCCTTTGAAAATCAGAACTAGTTTTAATAATTTTACGAGCATCAAGAAAATTAATATTTTTTTTAGGAAGTCTTAGCCTTAGTAAATCAGACATCAAGAGTGATGACATACGTTCACCCAAACTATATAACTCATCCATCATCTTGGGAGTGTATGTACGCTCTTGTAATATGCTTACTCCAAGGGCCTTAAGCTCTCCGCAGAGTGCCTCTAATTCAGTCAAAACCGCAGGACTAGTGAATAATTCTACTGCGATATTGACGTGTTTATTAATTAATTCTTGAGTCACATTATTAAGAGTTTCTTCGTCACCCATAGAGGCGGCACGAGCAACAAACTCCAATTGATTCGTTGTATTTTGAGTAGCTGAGATGACTACAATTTTAGTTAACGGATTATTCTCTATGATCTGGGAGCATCTAAGCATTGCAGCTGCGTCTTTTACACTACTTCCACCAAATTTCGAAACGATCCATTTACTTTTCATTGTAGTCCTCCAAGTTATCCTCTCGTTAGTTTTTTATGACTTGTCTTGCTTGGTGTAAGTGCTTTATCACCTAAGCGACGTTTTTTATCTTCTTCGTAATCAGAAAAGTTTCCATCAAAGAACACAACCTGATCACCTTCGAATGCAATCATATGAGTGGCAATTCTATCCAGGAAAAAGCGATCATGGGAAATTACGACTGCACAGCCAGCGTATTCCATTAAGGCCTCTTCCAGTGCCCTTAGAGTATTTACATCCAAGTCGTTGGTAGGCTCATCCAGGAGTAGAACGTTTCCTTCTTCTTTTAAAACTGAAGCTAAGTGCACCCGGTTTTTTTCACCACCAGAGAGCTCTTTAATTCTTTTACTTTGGTCTTCACCTGAAAAGTTAAAACGTGAAATAAAAGCCCTAGCATTCACTTCTCTTCCGCCAAGTTTCATAATATCCAGTCCACCGGAAATGCATTCAATAACCGTTTTTTCCGGCTCGAGTGCGCGGTCCTGATCTACATAAGCCAACTTTACGGAGTCACCAATTTTTATCGTTCCTGATGTTGGCTTTTCTTTTCCAGAAATCATTCTGAAAAGAGTTGTCTTACCTGCACCATTGGGTCCGATGATCCCAACTATTCCGCCTGGAGGAAGTTTAAAATTTAAATTCTCGTATAAAAGTCTATCGCCATAAGCTTTAGAAACACCTTCGAACTCGATAACTTGTTGACCTAAACGTGGTCCAGAGGGAATAAAGAGTTCATTAGTTTCATTGCGAGTTTCAGATTGGACTTGTAGGCGTTTCTCGTAATCACTGATACGAGCTTTTGATTTCGCATGCCGGGCTTTTGGAGATGACCTAATCCACTCCAATTCTTCTTTCATCGCCTTCTGCCTTTTCGATTCCTGCTTCTCTTCTGTAGCTAATCGAGCTGATTTTTGTTCAAGCCAGCCAGTGTAATTTCCTTCGTAAGGAATTCCAGCACCTCTGTCAAGTTCAAGAATCCAACCGGCAACATTATCTAAAAAGTATCTATCATGGGTAACAGCTATGACTGTTCCTTTGTAAGCATGAAGGTGTCGCTCTAACCACCAGACTGTTTCAGCATCAAGGTGATTGGTTGGTTCATCTAATAGGAGAATATCTGGTTCTTGAAGGAGAAGTCTGCAGAGAGCAACTCGACGTTTTTCTCCACCTGAGAGGACTCCGCATTTTTGATCTGGTGGTGGACAATTCAGAGAGTCCATCGCAAGTTCAAGCCTAGAATCTAAATCCCAAGCATTGCAGGCGTCAAGCTTATCTTGGAGATCAGATTGTCTGGCATAAAGTTTTTCCATTTCAGCGTCAGATAAAGTTTCGCCAAATTTATTATTCACTTCATCGAATTCAGCGAGAAGATCAACTGTGGCCTGCGCTCCTTCTTGCACAATTTCGCGAACAGTTTTTTCCGGATCAAGTTGTGGATCCTGTTCAAGATATCCAACTGTATAATTTTTTGAAAGAGTTGTTTCTCCAAGATAGTCTTTATCTATACCTGCCATAATTTTTAATAATGTTGATTTTCCAGAACCGTTAAGACCTAGAACACCAATCTTGGCGCCGTAGTAATAAGAAAGTCTGATGTCTTTTAAGACATGCTTTTGTTTATAAACTTTTCCGACTTTGTTCATGTTGTAGATAATTTGTTTGTCATTGACGTAAGACATGAGTTTTCCCTCTGGCTAAAATTGCGCAATAGGCTCATAAACTACCTAAAAACTCGCTATTGTTCCATGAAAAATTTAAAAATTGAGTAGAGATAGAGAAAGTAAGCGGGCAAAAAGAAGAAGGCCAAGACGCTAAATTTCAAAACCTGTACAATCTTGGTAAATTTTTGAAAATTCTCCTCTTGTAAGTGCCAAATTTCACGAATAATCTCCTGGGCCTCATCCCTTGGCGATAACCCGGTCTCCTTAAGCCTTGCAACCAACTTTTTCATTCGGTCGGATAAATTTTCAAAAATTTTAAAACTGACCAGATTTCCCTGCAAAATTCCTGAGCGCTGAAGTATTTCATTTAGAGGAAGACCAATTTCAAGTAGACTGGTAAATAAGTAGAGTTCCTCTATCGCCTTGCTAAATTTAGTGAAAGTTCTGCTTTTTACTTTTTTCACCAATTGAAAAAAGACGGCAATACCACTTAATTGCAGGCCGATCATAACAAAGAGAGTGAACCTCGGAAGTGGGATTTGAACAATGGAGGAAGAAAGAAAAACAAAACTCCAAGTAGTGGCGGCAATAACTAAAAATTGCAAAATACCCGAAAAAAGTTCATCTATAACTTTTTTTTCAAATTGAATATCCTGAATAAGTGCTGATCGTATTTCTGGAATAAATTTCTTAATTCCAATTCCAAGACGGCGGTGAGTTTCGAATAACTGTTCAAGCAAATTAGTGTAGAACTTGTACTGCGGTATTGAACTTGGGAGTATTTTTATACCTAAAGAAATCTTGGCTTCACACTCGGTAAAAGCAATTAACAGATCTTTCCCGCGATCTATTTCACCTATCAGTGGTAAATTCTTTTTTTGCTGCTTAAGTATTGTCAACCATAATGGAACTAATTTCAGCAAATAATCCCAGGCATTTTCAGGAAGCTTTGCAATGGTGAGAAGCAATAGAGCATATGAAAATAGTGAAAAACATATTGTGGTCATAGAATCCTTTGTAAAGAGAAAATACTTAGCAAGTTTGGAGCCATTAGCTAAATCCTAGTTGACTACACTTTCCATTTTTGAAATTATAAGCCCATGCAAAACAAAACTATTAATGACTTGGGAACTAATCCTGCCCTTTTTCAAAATGACGAAAAAATTCTTTATCTTGAAGCCCGTATTCTAAAACTTGGTGAAATTTGCAACGATTTAAATCCTTACACGCCGATTCCTGAAGATTTTAAATTTAGACTTAGAGAATTTAATATTATGGAATTTAGTGATCCTTTTAAAATTACCAATGCGCTTTTGATGTTATTGGAAGATACGATCGATGAACTTCATATTCTAAAACCTTTCAATGATAACTAAAATTTCTAAAGTAAATCTCCATCCAGCTTCGTGCAAATACTTAAAGCTCGGTCATCCGTGGATTACCGAAGACACTTATACAGTGCGATTTCCTAAGAATGATTTCTTCTTAATCGGAGTCGATGAAAAAAACCGACAAGAGATTGCTCTGCTTATCAATGACCCCGGTCATAAAAATGTTAAAGCAAGACTTTGGAGTTTAAATCCAGAAGATTGGAAAAATACTCCTGACTTTAAAGCGGAATTAGAAAAAAGAATTAAAAATTCGATCGAACTTAGAATTAGTGCCAATCTTATTAATGAGAGAGATAATTTTTACTTAATAAATGCAGAAAGTGACTTTCTACCCGGGCTTTTAGTTTTAAAACTTAAAAATCAAATTCTCATTCAGTACTACGCGCTCTTTTGGAAAAATGTCGAAACTCAATTGCTGGAAATTTTACAAGCTCAAATAAAACTACTTCTTCCTGAATTTGTGATGGAAGATATTTGGATTCAAGAAAGAAACTTTAATCAGGCAAAATCAATTCGCTCAATAAATGGTAAAACTCATGCTGATTTTATATTAAATGAATTTGGGATTAATTATCAAATACGCTTGAATGAACATTACGACTTTGGCATTTACACTGATATGAGTGCTATAAGAATGCAGATGCGGCCTTATCTGGAAAAGTGTCAGTCTATGCTGAACCTTTTTTGCTACACCGGAGCTTTTTCTCTTTATGCACTAAAACTTGGTGCTAAAAATGTTGTTTCCGTAGATCTTTCTTCAAAATACTTAAATTGGCTTGATGAAAATATTGCACTTAACCCTGAACTGAATCCTGATCTTCACTCATCACTTTGCATGCCGACAGAGAAAGCGTTAGAGAAAATGATAAGCGAGCAAGTAAAGTTTGATGCAATTATATGTGATCCACCTAGTGCCTCCAGTGATGGATCTACTACCAGCAGCGCTTTGAAATCTTATGAAAAATTATTGCCACTAATGTTGAAGCTTCTGGCCCAAAACGGATCAATATTTGTTTTTCAGAATACCCACACCATAAGTTGGAACAAGTTTGAAGAAAAATTAAAGCAGATTGTGCAAACTTCTGAATTTGCCAATAAGATCAATATCGGAAAGAGATTTAAATTAAGCGAAGATTGTCTTCCACTTAAAGGATTTCACGAAGGCGATTATCTTAAAGGCTTTTTAATTGATTTTAAAAATAAAGGAAATTAATGAACTGGACTATTCTCCTTCCTCTGTTTATTGGCTGTTTTGGTATCCTTCAAGGGGCGCTCAATCGCCAAATTGCAACGACTATCGGTGTGACTCAAGCTACACTTATTACCAATATTGGAACTGTGATCATTTGTATTTGTTTTTATTTTTTTGTGAAATCTTTTTCGAATTTATTTCCAGATTTATTTCAAATAAAAGCTCCTATCACGACTTATAAATGGTGGTATATTTTTCCTCCGATATTAGGATTTTTAATTATTGCAGGAATTCCCTATGCAATCGCTAAGCTGGGGGCTGTTAAAGTTACAGTTGGTCTTATAGCGGCCCAAATGGTTACCAGTATCGTTTGGGATATGATGGTAGAAGATATTAATTTAAATTTAATGAAAGTTATTGGAATATTTTTTGCTTTTTTGAGTGTGACGTTTATTTCGCTATCAAAACAATAGGGAGTTGATTATGGATTATACTAGTTTTTGGAGAAGAGGTGCCGCTGCAATTATAGATGGGATAATTCTCTCTGCAATCAGTGCGCTTTGTATGAGATTAGTTGTTCTGTTACCATTTGCTTTTATTTTACATTTTTTCTACAAGCCAATTTTTGAATCTTCAAATGTTCGTGCGACTCCGGGAAAATACCTGGCAGAGATTTCAGTTGTAAGAAGTAACGGCGATAAACTTTCTTTAAAAGATGCTTATATTCGGTATTTTGCTTCTTGGGTTTCGGGCTTAATGTTGGGCCTTGGGTACCTGTGTGCGCTTTTTACCAAGAAGAATCAGACTCTCCATGATCTTTTCGCCGATACAGTCGTTGTTAATAAAGTTTATGAAAGTAATGGACTTTGGAATGAATGGGTTGATCAGATGAAATTTATGTTTGCTAGAAAAACTAAGAATATAGATATTAATTAATAATATTATAAAATCATGATCATTATATGAATGAAAACTCAACACAGCAATCTTCTATAATGATTGATGACATTCAAGATATCCTGGATAGATACATCCTTGAACTTAAGAAAAATATTCCGATATATTTAAAAGATCATTTAGTTTTATCACATTGTTTAAGGTTGCAGACTAAACATATTGCAAAAGATTTTTTTCGCAATCCTATAAATGTACTCTGGGCAATTCCTTATTTTTCTATCAGAAAAATTTTAGAATTCGCTGAAAAGATGGGATCTGCTTGGGCAAAAATCGCCATTTTAAAAATCCCTAAGATTTTGCGGACTGATTACCAAAAAGAAATAGAGCAATCAATCTTGAACGAGGTTTTTGGTTTTTCAAAAAACAATCTAGCGCCTTCTCATTTTGAGCAAATGCTGCGAGCACATTCCAAATTGCAAAAAATTTCTCCGATAGAATTAAAAAATATTATTTTAATTGTTGAGAGAGACATAAAGTCGGAAGTCACTCTACAATTTACTAAACAGCAGGAGATCACTAGTCTTGCCGCCTCCGCTGCAGTGATATTCATAGCTCATAAGAGATTTGGCAGCAATTCCCTCGATATCTTTGGAATAGGAAAAGAAATTGCAACTATCTACGCAAAGAATGAAGCCGTTTCACATTTTGTCTTCGGAAGAACTCTAGGTAGGGCCTATTATAAATACGCTCCTCCAACTCCAACTTCCAAACAAGTCCTGATTGCCACGGTAGCATCCATTATAATCTTTTCGTTATTAGCGAGTGTAATTGGAGTTTTGAGTTATCCTGTTCAAAACAAATTAGGATTATGCCGCAAACAACTTCAATCATTATTGGATTCCACCTATGATAAAGTTATCGTTACTGTGATTAAGAGTCTGAGAAAAATTTAAAATATTTTTAGAACAATTAAGTTAAGAATCCCACCCATAGGAATCAAAAGCCATAGAGGAACTTTGTTCAAAAGAGTCAAAACAAACACAACAACGGCCATGATCATTAGAAAAAAAGTGAAAGGAACAACAGAACCCATTTTCAAAACAGTGACAATAATTGGACCAACAACCGCCGCTACCGCGCCAAAAACAAAATCATTAATCCATTTTTTCCCACGCAAACGATCAACGACTAACGGAAACCAAGTAGACATGTGAAAAAAAGCTGCTGCAAAAATTGCAACAGTCGCAATTATTGCACCTGGCATCCCTGCTAATTTATGGCCGATATAAGTTGCGGTGATAACTACCGGCCCCGGAGTCATTTGACCAAAGGCCAATGCATCCAAGAATTCACTTTGTGAAAGCCATTTATACTTAGTCACTACATCATGTTGAAGCATTGGTACTATCGCCAGTCCAGTTCCAAATACAAGAGCGCCTGCTTTAAAACAAACTAAGGCCAAATCTCGAATTGTACCTGAGAAAAAAGCTACTGGTGCTACGATATTCAAGAGAGTTAAATGGGACTTTGGATTTCGCTGCCACTGTTTAAACACAACAATCATCAGGCCAAATCCAATAATAATTATCGGTTCAATAGATGGATGATAAAAATTAATGGCACCTGAGATAATGACTAAAACCCAAAAGAAAAAGTCTTTCATATTATTTTTAACAAGACCTTTCAAGCTTCCAAGAATTACTCCCAAGGCCGCCACTTGCATTCCAAGAAGTATAGAATGGGTAAAAGAGAGTTCACTCATTGATTTAAAAAAAAGTGAAAATAAAATCATTAAAAAGAAGGCCGGAGTAACCAGCCCAAAAGCGGCCAAGGCACCACCAATAAAACCAGCTCGGACTCTGCCCATAAAGACTGCAGTCTGAAAGGCCACTGGCCCGGGCATCGCTTTAATCAGCGAGAATGTGGCGTTGAAATCTTCTTCTTTCATCCACTTCCTGTTTTCTATTAAATCTTTTTGGATAGTTCCTACTACTGCAAGTGGACCGCCAAATCCTAAGGATCCTAAGCGTAAAAAATAAAAAAGAACTTCTTTGTATTTTTTATTATTTTCATTATTTTCAATTTTCATAAGTCGCCCAAAAAAAGCCCCTCTTTCGGAGGGGCTTTTTATGAATTCAATTTTTAAATTAAGATTTTACGATTCTTGTTCGCCATGCACGGATGTCTGGTGCCAGGTAATCATATTTCATTGATGCCAATGTGTATGAAGCAAATTCGTAGTCAGTTGTGTGAGTTAAACACTCTGTAGGACATACAGTGGTACAAAGTCCGCAGTAACAGCAAAGTGCTGTATCAATAGTGTATTGCTTTAAATCAAGACGAATTGGTGTTCCGTCTTTGGTTTTAATTTTTGCAGCATCTGTTGGTCTTTTAACCGCAGCTATATAGATACAGTCCACAGGACAAGAAACCGCACACTGAAGACACGAAATGCAGTTCTCTGCATCGTTATAAAGGCGAGAACGTGAGTTTGCTGGAAGCTCTTCTCTAACTTCTGGGTATTCAATCGTTACGACGTCTCTGGCCCAAACGTATTTGAAAGTAATCCCCATCCCAATCATTGTCGTTTTAACAGCGTCGTAAACATTTTTAAACCACTTCGTAAAAGTCAGTTCAGGTTCTATATGTTTTTTAAGGTGAATTGTTTCCATAATTATCCTAAATTAAAATTTTTTGTGCCTTACTACCTATCGACTTCCCCGAGAACTATATCAATACTACCGATGGACGCAACCATGTCCGCAATCATAAGCCCTGGAGCTATGGCAGGAAGGATTGAAACATGAGTAAAACATGATGACTTAACTTTTAATCTATAAGGAGTTTTTCCACCGTCAGAAATTAAATGGTAACCAAGCTCTCCACGTGGACACTCAGTTCTCATATAAATTTCTCCGGCCGGTACTTTGATAATTTTTGGAACTTTGCCCATGACGGGACCTTCTTCAATTCCATCAAGAACCTGACGAATAATTTTTATCGATTCGAACATCTCTAAAACGCGGACATGGTAGCGATCCCAACAATCTCCAACTGTTCCTTTTTCTCCAACTCCGACCGGGATATCAAAATCAAATTTATCGTAGATACTATAAGGTCGGTTTTTTCTTAAATCCCATTTTACACCAGATGCACGTAAAATTGGTCCAGTCGCTCCAAAGTCAAACGCCATTTTCTCAGAAATTATACCAACGTTTGCTGTTCTTCCGATAAAAATTTTATTTTCACCAACAAGAGTATGATATTTATGAAGTTCACCTTCAAAACGGTCACAGAAAGCTTTAACACGATTTAATTGACTGTCATTAATATCATTCCAAACTCCACCAATCCAGATGTAATTGTAAAGCATGCGAGCTCCAGAGAGCTCTTCAAATAAGCGTAAAATTTCTTCGCGATCTTCGAAACAATAAAGAAAAACAGTGAAGGCACCAAGGTCGATTCCGTATGTTCCGAAGAAAACTAGGTGGGAAGCAATTCTTTGAAGCTCGGCAACCAGTACGCGAACATATTCAGCTCGCTTGGGTACTTCAGTACCAAGCATTTTTTCTACAGTTAGGGCATATCCCCATTCCATACTCATCGCCGCAAGATAATCCATGCGGTCAACAAAAGGAATGACTCCCCTATAATCTAGGTTCTCAGCGTGTTTTTCAAAACAACGGTGAAGGTATCCAAGATGAGGAATGGCATCAACCACAATTTCAGAATCAGTTTTAATTTCTACACGAAGAACACCATGAGTGGCAGGGTGTTGAGGACCCATATTTAAAGTTAGGAGTTCAGACTTTAAAACTTCTTGGTCACCTAGAATAATTTTATCAGCGTTTTCATTATGAGTAGACATTATTCACCATCCTTTGCTTCAGCAGCATCGGCCCCGGCAGTGTTGTCTTTCCAACTTGCAGAGACTCGTTTTGGATCGCCTAATTCTTCTTTTAAACGTTTCCCAAACATTTGGTCATCGGTATTATTTTTTGCTGGAGGATTAACTACCATATCGAGATATTTTTCTTGAACAACGTAATCTTTACGGAGAGGATGTCCATCCCAGTCGTAGGGACAAAGAATTCTTCTAAAATCCGGATGTCCTACAAAGTCCACACCGATCATGTCGTAAGTTTCACGCTCTTGAAAATTAGCAGCACTCCAAACAGAAACAACTGAATTGATTTTTGAAAGATTATTTTTATCTCCGCGAGGAAGATTAGTTTTTAAAATGAGTTCTAAATTTTTTGAATAACTTGCGAGTATGTAGCTTAATTCAATTCTATCCGGGTAATCAGTTCCCGTAATAACTTGAAGAACATTGAAAGCAAATTCAGGAGAAGATCTAAGGGCTCTACAAACTTCTAAAATATTAACGGCTGCAACCGTTATTGACTGATCTCCAACTACGGCAACCGGTGCATTGATAACTGGATTACAACCAGGAACATTCTTGTTTAAAAAATCTACAATTTGACTATGCATGTTTTACCCACTTATCGCGAAGCATACGCTCGTTGGCGATTTTCTTTTGAAGAGTCATGATCCCTTCGATTAAAGCTTCTGGTCTCGGAGGACAACCTGGAACATAAACGTCAACAGGAACAACTTCGTCTACACCTTTTAAAACGTGATAGCCGTGTTGCCAGTAAGGTCCACCTTTATTTGCACAAGAGCCCATCGATATAACATAACGAGGTTCAGGCATTTGTTCGTAGAGTGTTTTAATTCTAGTGGCCATCTTGAATGTTACTGTTCCAGCAACAATCATGAGATCGGCCCGACGAGGAGTGGCCATGAAAGCTCCACAACCAAATCTTTCCAGATCGTATTTCGAAGCACCTGTTGCCATCATTTCAATCGCGCAACAAGCGAGACCAAAAGTCATGGGCCACAAAGAGTTCTTGCGACCCCAGTTTAAAAAATCATCAACTTTCATCAAAACGACGCTGTCTTGCATCTCGTGCTCCTATTTTATGCGCACAAAAATTCTAAAATCACTAATTACATACTTAGTTAAATTTACCGATGAGAGTAGTTCTCGTCAATGATTTGGGCGAGCCTTTTATTGACTTAATGCTATTAATTTTGGGTGAATTTATCACAGCGGATCTTGAAATCTTCGAACATCATTTTATAGGCGGTCTGAGCTTCATTTTTCTCTAATTCTGAACCTTCTTGCGAGGCCGGAGCTCGAGTGATTTTATTTTGCATAAGAGTAAGTCGATTTTGGTCATTTTTGCAAACTCGATCCATAATATTAGTGTACTCTTTTACTGCTGCAACAGGATAAGGAAGACCCCATGCAGAAGAAATAAACATGGCCTCTCCCTCAGAAGCCTGAGGTAGATCTTTTTCATTCAATGAAAATTTTTCGATATCTTTTTTAAAACTACTATAGTGATTTCCTACTTTATAAAATTCTTGAATACCTAGTTCTTTGGAAACAGTTCCCATTTTTTTATCAAACACTTTTTGGCAGTTTGAGCGCTCAGAACCACTGCCCGGAAGAAGTTCGAAAAGAACTTTGCATTCCACCATATAAGCATCGACTTCGCCGCCTCTACCTTCAACTGTTCCTTTGATAAAATCCTTTAGAGCAAAACGATGATCGTAAGGATTAAAAGCTTCTCGGTAAGTGAAATGAGTTAACTCGTGAGCAAAATCTAGTAGTGCATCCAGAGTTTTTAAATGGCGATTCAAATAAACTTTGGACTTGGTTTCGTACATTACTTGTGTGGGATTCGAGGCAGCAAACCTACGAATTAAAGTTGTGTCGGTTAGTGACCCATCACCAATTGCAACTACATCATACAAAGTAAAACCTTTCTGACCGGCTTTTTCAGTGGCCTTATCAATGACTTTTTTACCGCTGGGGACCTTTTTAAGACCTTCTACTAAACGCTTAAAATTTTCTTCATCTGTTCGATTTTTTTTATACCAAGGTTCGTTGAAATTAAGGTCATCCTCTACATCAATAACCTTATGTTCGGCCCGAACCTGGTTCATAGATGCAAATATAAGAATTAAAAGGAGAGCTTTCTTCATATCTCTCCCTATCGGCAGGGTATGAGATATCTTCAAACCTTTTAGGTAATTTTTACAGGCGTAAAGACTATTACTTGATTAAAATGCTGGTGCAATTATACTTTTGACAACACAAACACACTCGCTACTTAACCTTTGGAGACTCTTATGAAAAAACTTATCGCAATCGCTACTCTTGTACTTTCAGTAAACGCTTTTTCAGCTTCATTTGTTGGAACTACTCTTCTTCCAACTCAATCTTTGGCGCTTTTAAGTGTTTCGTCTTCAGGTAACGTGCAAAAAGAAGCTGCTCAAGTAATAAACGACTCACAAGAACTCATTCAATCCGGAAAAATGACTGCTTTTTTAGGTCAAAAAATTCAAGACATTCAAGGTCAGGATTCAACAGTATCTGACTCAGAAGCTCTAGATGCACTTTTGTCTGTTTCTGAGCATATAATAAAATAATCATTGCTTAAAATTGCGGGCAACCATTTATTGTAATAATTGTAAGCCACTCGAATGAGTGGCTTTTTTTAATTTCTTAATAAAATCTTAATATGGTCAACAAGATAGTATTGAAAAAAGCTCAGGAAGAAATTCTTACTCAAAAAGCACATGCCGAACAAAGTTTTGCGCTAGCGACCAAAACTCAGTCACGCGAATTGGTCGAATTATAAATGGTCTAAAATTATTTTCTCGTCAGAGAAAAGTAGGCGCTTATGGAAAAGTTAATTTTAAACTGATCATCAAAACTACTTAAGAGTTATGTGGAGAACGGTTTAATTTAAATTCCATTAAACTCGAAATTGGAGAATATTCTCAGGACGAAAAATTACCATTAACGTGGCTCAAATTTCTCAAGTTCTTCATAATCTTTTGAATAATTCATTTGAAGCAGTTCTCGATACCGCTAATCCTTCTGTTAAAATTTTTATGAATATTTAATGGTAAGCGTTCAAGACAACGGACAGTTGTTCCGTTCCTAGAAGATAAAAAATAACGCGCAGAAGTAAACACTTCCCAAAGAACGACCTTTACGTTTACTTTGCCTATTTCTTAACATTTAATAGAAATAATAATAATTTAGAGCGCGTTGTGACCATGCTGAAATCTTCAGAAAATAAATCTGTCCATTGTCATAATTGCCAAGCTTGGAAGCAAAGTGCATTCAATGCTTTGTCTGAATCTCAATTAGATGATCTTCAAATCAATAAAACCAGCTTCGAGCTCAATCGCGGGACTGAATTAAATCAAAAAGGAAATCCTACAAATGGCGCTTATTGCATTGCCAGTGGCCATGCAAAAATAATTTGGCCTAAAACTGATGGCAAAGAAAGCATTGTGAAAATAGTTTCTCCCGGCGATATGACAGGATACCGTTGTCTTTTTTCTGAAGATACTTTTAGAGCGACAGCTGTTGCTCTCGGTTCTATAAAAGGTTGTTTTATTCCTAAAGAACATTTTAATTCTTTATTAAAAGTTGATGAACATTTTAATTCTGAAATTTTAAAAAGAATGGGCAACGAATTAAAATTGGCAGAAATGCGACTTCATTCGTTTTGCCAAAAAAATGTTCGCGAAAGGATGGCGGAATCTCTCCTTTTGCTCAAAGATTTCTGTGGCGTAAAAAAAGATGAGCGATGGGTTTTAGATATTCAACTCACAAGAGAAGAATTAAGTTCTTGGATAGGCACTGCCAAAGAAACTGTAGTGCGAACTCTATCTGATATGAAAGATGAGAAAGTTATTGAACAAGAAGGTCCTCATATCGCGATACTAAATATAAAACTACTAAAGGAAATTGCCGGATTAACCGACTAAAACATTTAACTAACTTCTTCAAACATACCGTTCAAATTATTTTCTTTAAATATTTCATCCTCTAAGATTAGTTTATTAATTTCGAATTAATTTCAAGGATGAAAATTATATGAAACTTTTTATCACTACCTGCCTCCTCATGACATTAAACGCCGCTCAAGCTTTTGACTTCACTCCCAACGAACTTATTGTAAAACTTAAACCAGGCCAATCACTTCCCAAACTGCCCAATGTAAAAAGCGTTCAAAATCTCTTTGAAAATGTTTATGTTTTAAGAACGACAAATTTATTAAAGCTGGAAGCAGCACTTAAAAATAATCCGTCTGTTATTTACACTGAAAGAAATCATCACTCAGAAAGAAGAGTCTTACCAAAACCTGATCCTGCTTCATCCATCACTCTTGATAAAATGGTTCCTCAAGATTCTCAATTTAATGATCCGCTAATTGGAAAAGTCTGGTCATTCTTGGATGCAAAAAAAAATGGTGTATCAGTTAATGAAGCTTACAAAGAGTACGGAACAACCAATACAACACCAGTCATTGTGGCAGTTGTTGATACAGGGGTGGATATTCATCATGAAGATTTAAAAGATGTAATTTGGGTTAATAAGAAAGAAATTCCAGGCAATGGTATCGATGACGACGGCAATGGTTATATTGATGATATCAACGGGATCAATACTTTAGTTAGAGACGCCAATGGATTGGCGACAATGGACAACAAAGATACTCATTCGCATGGAACACACGTCTCAGGTACTATCGGGGCAAAACAAAATAATGGGATTGGAATAGCCGGTATTGCTTCAAATGTATTAATCATGGGAATTAGAACTGTTCCTAATGAAGGCGATGAAACAGATATCGACGTTGCAGAAGCATTTGTTTATGCGGCAAGAAACGGTGCAAGAATTATCAACTGTTCATTTGGTAAAAGCTCTAATGAAGGTCGCCAATTGATTCCTGATACGCTTAAATATATTGGAGATAAATTTGGAGTGCTGGTCATTGCGGCCGCTGGAAACGATTCATCCGATATCGACAAAAATCTTACTTATCCGGCAAGTTTTAACAGTGATAATCTTCTCATAATTGCTTCCACTACTAATACCGGTGGAATGAGCTACTTCTCTAATTACGGAAAAATTAATGTTGACGTGGCAGCTCCGGGATCAAATGTTTATTCAACTGTTCCAGGAAATAAATATGAATCAATGTCAGGAACATCAATGGCAACTCCAACAACTGTAGGTGTAGCTGCAGAAATACTTTCTCACAATCCGGATTTAACGGTAGCGCAATTAAAAGATATTTTAATCAGATCAGTGACTAAAATCGATAGCTTTAAAAATAAAATGGTGTCTGGCGGAAGAATAGATTTATTAAAAGGTTTAGAACTCGCAAAAACTATCAAGTAACTTCTCATTATTCGTTAGCTGGAGTTGTGTCATTTGACCCAGCTCCATTATCCCCTTCATCTTCACTATCAAACTTAATATCAAAAAATTCTTTAGTCTCTTCAACTGTCTCTTGAGGTTTAGTTTCTAGTTTGAGTTCTGCCACAACAGTTCCTCTTCCCATAATTTTACGCTGGCGTCTGAGAATGTAAGCTGATGGTTTATTGATTTTAAATTTAATAGGATTCGGAAGAACGGAAGCAATTAATGCAGCTTCTGCACGAGTCAGATTACGAGCATTTTTATGAAAATATTTCTGCGAAGCGGCCTCAACTCCATAAACTCCCTGGCCTAATTCAATAACATTTAAATAAACTTCAAGAATGCGTTTTTTACTCCAGAGATGTTCAATCAAAACTGTAAAATAAACTTCCATTCCTTTTCGCAGCCAGCTTCTGGCCGGCCATAAAAAAACATTCTTAGCGGTCTGCTGAGAAATGGTACTCGCTCCTTTTTGTTTTTTATGAGTCTTGTTGTATTTCATAGCTTTTTCAATGGCCTCGAAATCAAAACCATTATGGATATAAAATTTGGCATCTTCAGCTTTAATCACTGCTAATTGCATTGGGCGTGCAATCTGTTCGATAGGAACCCATTTCTTTTCTATGCCAATCCAACCATTATTAAAAAGTGAAAGGGTACTTTTCCAGGTCATCAAAGGAGTGTATGGAACGGGAACAAAACGATAAATAACAACGCTACTAATGCTTAAGATAAGAAATCCCAGAGTCATAGTTAGAATTAATTTTAATAAGCGTTTGAGTCGAGTTTTAGGAAGTACGTCGCCAAAAGGGAGTGGGGTCTCATTAATCATTGAGTAAAATCTCGCCTTTGGTTGCGACTTTAATTTCCTCTCTAATTTGCATCAATTGCTGACCCAACATATTTTTACCAGTGTGGTCTCCACAATCGGCCCAGTAACAATCATTTTTAGTGTGCTCGTAAATATGAGAATTTTGAGTTGATAGAAGCAAATCTTTTAAAACTGAGTATTGACTGTATTTTGCATGAAGAGCCACCAACATAAAACCATCTTTCACATCATCCCAATCATCTCGTATTGGAAGTTTTGAATCGCGGCCAATTTGAGCGGCGAGAAACGGACTTGCTGCGACTCTTACTCTTTCTTGCAAATCATGATCTAGAAATTTATGGGCCTGGTAATAGTGTTCACTGCTTGGCCAAATTATCCCTTCAATGGTTATTGGAAAAAGAGCGAAATTAGAAAATTCTCCATAGGAATCTTTAACCGAATAAAAATCCAAGACTTCATTTTTGTAATCAACGATTGGTGTTCGAGGATAAATTTTGTAGTGAGGAATTTCTTCTTCAGCAAAAGATTTGCTCAAACCAATGGTAAGTAAAAGAATGATGCTGATCAAAATTTTCATAGGAAAAGTATGAATTGAGCGGTCTCAGAAGACAAGCTAAGAATTGCTTAGGTATGCAGTATATGGAAAAAAAATCTTCCAAGTTCAGGTAAGTTATAAAGCTTTACTCTATGCGTGCTATATTAATTATATATTTTTCTTAATAAATTATTCGGTGCACTCTCCAAAATGATGTGAAAGTACGAGGAGAATTCTCTGTTTAACTAAAAGGAAAAAATCATGATTTCATTACACCACGGTGAAAGTGTTTCGGCCTGGATGGATACAGTTCAGATGCCGACATTTAGTACTCTTCTCGAAGATATTGATACTGAAGTTTGTATTGTTGGTGGAGGATTAGCAGGGCTAACGACTGCTTACCTTTTATTACAAGCAGGAAAAAAAGTTTGTGTACTTGAAGGATTTGAAATTGGCAGCGGACAGACCGGAAGAACCACCGCTCAGCTTACTACAGCACTAGATGAAAGATATTTTATGCTGGAAAAATTTCATGGTGAAAAAGGGGCGCGACTTGCGGCCGAAAGTCATAGTGCTGCAATAAAAAAAGTTTATGAAATAACTCGTAAAGAAAATATTGATTGTGATTTGGAAAAAATAAATGGTTATCTTTTTAATTCACACGACGATCCCAACTATCAACTTAAAAGCAACCGAGATAAAAGTCATGAATATTTAAATATTGAATTAGAGGCCGTGCTTCGTGCAGGTTTGTCTGATGTCTATATGACTGAAAGAGTACCTCTCAGTTCATTTGATCCGGGACCTGCACTTTGTTTTCCTGACCAGTTACAACTACACCCTCTTAAATATTTACAAGGCCTGGCACAAGCAATTATTAAAAAAGGCGGACAAATTTTCACCAACTCGCATGTTGTTGAAGTTCAAGGTGGTGAGGCAGCATTCGTAAGATTACAAAATGATCATATTGTCTCTTGTGACTCTATCGTCGTTGCCACAAATAGCCCCATCAATGACCTCGTCGCCATTCACACCAAACAAGCTTCTTACAGAAGTTATGTCATTGGAGTAGAAGTTCCTAAAGGATCTATCATCAAAGGATTGTTCTGGGATACAGAAGATCCTTATCACTACGTTCGTTTAGAAAAAAATGAAGACAACCATCCCAATGAAGTGCTGTTAGTTGGTGGAGAAGATCATAAGACAGGACAAAATGATAATCCTGAACATTGCTACACTCGACTGGAGAATTGGACACGCAAAAGATTCACAGAGGCAGGTAGAGTTATTTATCGTTGGTCAGGTCATGTCATGGAGCCGGTAGATGGACTCGCTTATATTGGTCATAATCCAATGGACAGCGATAATGTTTATGTCGTTACCGGTCACTCTGGAAATGGCATGACTTATTCGACAATCGCGGGAATGCTAATCACTGATCTGATCTTAGAAAAAGAAAATCCATGGAAAAGTTTATACAATCCTTCGCGCATTAGTCTAACGAGCGCAGGGGCTTATTTAAAAGAAAACGCAAATACACTTATTCAATATAAAGATTGGTTGATTGAAAAAAAACTTGGTAATCTCGATAGCATTAAAGTAGGTGAAGGTGTTGTGTATCGTGATGGCCTTCAAATAGTTGCCGCTTATAAGGATGATTATGGAAACCTCGAATTAAATTCTGCAGTTTGTCCTCACTTGGGTGGAATTGTTCATTGGAATAAAGCGGAAAAATCCTGGGATTGTCCATGCCATGGATCTCGCTTTGATTGCCATGGAAAAGTAATAGACGGACCAGCTGTCTCTGATTTAACACTGATAAGCTCTACTCCTGCACTTCATCCACCGGACGTGTTAAAAGTGTGGCCGGATGCCGATGCTAATCCAGTATTGTAATTCTTTGTTTTACACTTAAGAATTTTTTCCATGGATCTGATTTCCTGCTCTTAATTTTGGCGAGAGCTTTTTTAATGGTGAATTGGTCAGAACTTTTTAGTGTAGCCAATTCAATCCAATCTACGGGAAGTGCCACAGCGCTAATCTTTCTGGCACGTATAGCATATGGGGCAACTGCAGTTGATCCGTAACCGTTTCTTAAATAATCAATAAATATTTTTCCTTTTCTTAAAGTTTTAGACATTGTTGCAATATAGAGATCGGGAAATCGCAAAACCATTTCATCGGCCAATACTTTACTAAATGCCGTAACTTCCTCCCAACTATACAGAGGTTCAATTGGAATATGGATGTGAATTCCCTTTCCACCTGTGACTTTGACAAAACTTTTTAATTTTAATTTATCAAGAGTTTTCTTCATTTCCAAACATGCTTTCACCACTGTTTTGAAGTTAACAGTTGGGTCGGGATCAAAATCCATTACAATCTGATCTGGATTCTGCAGAGTTTGATAATGACAATTCCAGGTATGAATTTCAAAAGCGTTCATCTGCACTAATTGTCGCAATCCCTCAGGAGAATTTAGTGAAATATAAAGTCCTGATTCAGATTTTTCTTTTACTTTAAAACTTTTAAAATTCTTTGAAACTACTCCAGGTCCAGGGTGCTTTTGATAAAAGCATTTTTTACCGGCACCTTCCGGACAGCGCACTAACGATAAAGGCCGGTCACTTACAAAAGGCAGCATGAAAATTGAGACTTTTTGATAGTAATTGGCAATTATTTGTTTTGAAATTTTTTCTTTTGGAAAAATTATTTTTTCTGGGTGAGTGATTTCCACATTTTCATGGACTTCAATTTTCAAATCACTTTTAGTTAAATGAGCTGCCTTTTCAATAAAAATATCATTAATATCTTTATCATTTCGAAATCCTAAAAAAACAGGATGCCGAAGTGACTGATCGGTAGTCCAATTCGAAAATTTTACTTCGGCGACAAGCTTAGGTTTTATCCAATGGATCCCCCTGCTTTTTGGTGCTTTAATATCAAAAGATGATTTTTTTTGCTCCAGCTTTTCAACCTTCTTTTTTACTTCAATCAACGATTTATTATCAAATCCAGATCCAACACTTCCGACATAACGAAATTTTTTTTGTCCTTCATGCTTTTCATATACACCTAAAAGAAGCGCACCTAACTCACTCTCTCTATGCCCCTTTCCTTCAGTAAACCCTCCAATAACAAATTCTTGTCTTTTAGTGCATTTGGATTTGCACCATATGCGGCTTCGACCGGAACTATAGACCGCTGAATTATATTTAGAAACAATCCCTTCTAATTCGTGCTGACAAGCTATTTTAAAAAAATCTGCCCCGCTTTTTTTGACATCTTCACTGTAGAAAATAACAGAATTGGATTTAGGAAGAATCCTTTTTAATTTTTCTTTTCGTTCTTTTAAGGAGAGCTCTCTCAAGTCTTCTCCATTTAGAAACAGCAGATCGAAAATAAACAATTTAATTTTCGAATCATCACCTAAAGATAAAGCATCTTGAAGCAGTCCAAAATTACTTCTACCTCGATCATCTAATACGACTGCTTCACCGTCAAAAATAGCAGATTCAATAGAGAGTTTTTTTAAGGCCGCAACCAATCCTTTAAATTTTTCACTCCAGTCGTTGGCATTTCTAGTGAATAAATTAATTTTATTCTTTTGAAGATGGGCCTGAATACGATAGCCATCGTATTTAATTTCATGAACCCATCCAGAATCTTCGGGTGGAGCATCGACTAGCAAGGACAACTGAGGAGGAACAAAGCCAGGCCATTTATCTTTTTTTATTACTTTTTTTTTTACTTTTTTTAGTTTTACTGCCTCTTCTTCGTTTGCTGCAATTGGCTCAAGCTCAAAATGCGAATCTACTTCTTTATCAGTTTTCTTCATCAATAACCAATTGTGCTTTTTCGAATCATCAGGAGTATGGATTCTCACTAAAACAAAATGCCCTTTAAGCTTTTTACCTTTTAGAGTGAATTCCAGCTTACCTTTTTTTAAACCTTGATGGGGATCTCCATCAACTTCCCATGTTCCCTTGTCCCAAATATAAACTTCCCCCCCTCCGTATTGTCCTTTGGGAATTGTCCCATGAAATTTGGCGTAATCCAGGGGATGATCTTCAACTTCAATGGCTAATCTTTTATCTTCGGGTTTCATCGAAGGCCCCTTAGGAACCGCCCAACTTTTTAAGACACCATCAAGCTCGAGCCTGAAATCATAATGGAGATGACTTGCATGGTGTTCTTGAATAACAAAAATAAGTCCTTTAGAATTTTTAGTTTTTGCATTACCTTGAGGTTCCAGAGTTTTACTAAAAATTCTTTTTTTAGAATATGTTTTTAATAATTTTTTCATGCTCTTTTCTTGTGAGCAGGTTTTTTGATACTCTTGCTTACTTTTGCAGATATTTTACTTGATACTTTTTTGCTGCTTTTTTTCGATTCCAAGCTTTGTTTAAGAAGAGGCATTAAATCGAGAACATTGGAAGCTTTGATCGGTTCTGGAACTTCGTAATCGATGACTTTGCCTTTTCCGCCTTTTATTTTTTTATCGATAATTTTTTTTAAGTCGGTATAGTAAGTGTCTTTGTATTGTTCTGGCATCCATTTTTCAGTCATTCCATCAACCAGGTCTACGGCCATGCTCATTTCTTTAGGATTAAATTTAACTTTTTTAAAATCTTTAAAATAATCAACTTTATCCGCTTCGATAACTTCATGAGCAAAACGCATCATCTCCAGAACTAAATAATCCCCTCTCACCATGATCATCACTAAGTGCTGTTTCGTTCTCATGACAATTTTAGCAATGGCAACTTTTTTACTTTTTTTCATAGCTTCAGATAATAGGAAATAGCCTTTTTCACCATTTTTTTCTGGAACCAGGTAATAAGGTCGTTCTAAAAACATCAAATCGATATCCTTTTGTTCAACAAAATTTTCAATATCTATAGTTCCTGTTGCTTCAACATTTGCCACCTTAAAATCTTTATCATTCATGACGACGTATTGATTTTTTTTAAATTCATACCCCTTTACAATTCTATTGTAAGGAACTTCTTTTCCAGTTTTTGCATTTATTTTTTTGTAGCGGATAGGAGATAAATCTTTTTCATCCAACATGGAAAAATGGAGTGTTTTCTCTTCTTCAGCTTTCATCAATCTAACCGGAATATTTAACAATCCAAAACTCAGTGCTCCTTTCCAAATATTTGATCGCATAGAATTCTCCTTGAGTTCTTTACTCACCCTTAATTTTTATATAACTCTTTCTCATTTCTCTCAACGCCCAATTTACCCTGACATTTTTCCCGATTGGCTCAGTTTGCCCCAACTCATACAACGCAAACGATATTCTTATATTGAAAATTTATGGCACTGCTATTGCTCTTTTATTAGTGAAGTCATAGAGAAAAAAAGCATTCCGCTTTTATTTAAATTGATCCTGGGAGTCTTAAATGAAAAAAAATTTATTATTAATAGCAATGTCCCTTACACTTTCAAGCACTGCATTTGCTTTTTCAGAAAAAAGTGAATGGAGTGAAATTAGAAAAAACAAAAGAATTAATATTGTTCAGCCCAAATTTGCTGAAGCATTTGGACGTACTGGATTATTCAATGCATGCGTCACTGATGATGAAATAAAAAGTATCAATCCCGTAAATGTTTGTTTGGATTTAAGAGATGCCCAAAAAGGTGTCAATACAGAGGCTGGAACCTATATAGAACCCGTTTGTAAAAAATCGGCTATACAGGATGTAGTCGTCAGTAAAACTCACACCAAAGTTGTTTGCACAAAACATGTTCTTCCAACTGAGACCACTTCCAATGAATGTATCGAATGGGGATCGATTACTTCTACATATCCGGAGAGCTACTCATTAGAAATTGTACGCGCCAATAAACTTGAAACGGGAAATCATCTTTTTAATAAAACGCTTGCCTTACCAACTTGCGAATAATGTTATTAAAACTTAGGTAAAAGGTATAAGGAGTTTTATATGACAGATCAAAAAAGCACTCTACTCTTAGATAGAAGAATTGCCATTTTAGCGACGGATGGTTTTGAAGAATCAGAATTGTTTGAACCAAAAAAAGCTTTGGAAGATGCAGGAGCAAAAGTGGATATTATCTCACTGCAACCCGGAAGAATTAAAGCCTGGAAAGATGATGACTGGGGAAAAAGCATTCACGTTGATGCTACTGTCGACGACACTGAAGGATATAAATACGATTCTCTGTTAATCCCAGGTGGTGTATTGAATCCTGATAAGTTAAGAAGCAACAAAAGAGCAATCGCTTTTATTCTTGAATTTGTCGAGGATGATAAAACCATCGCCTCCATCTGCCATGGACCTCAGGTTCTGATTGAAGCAGGATTGACCAAGGGAAAACACCTGACTTCCTGGCCATCTCTTAAAACAGATTTAATTAATTCTGGTGCAGATTGGGTTGATGAAGAAGTGGTTGTTGATGAACATTTAATTACTAGTCGTTCACCGAGAGACATTCCTGCATTCAATAAAAAAATAATAGAAGAATTTGCACATAGTACGAGAAGAATTTAATGAAGATATTTATAAATATTGAGAGAGAAAAATAATCTCCCTCAATATTATTAGATTTTTTTTAAGACTCTTTTTCTTCAACTTCTACGAAATCTAAATCTTTTCCATAAGTTTCTTTCAAAACTAAAAGTGAAAGAAATCCCATTGCAAATACAACAGCACCTATAATTTGCACCGTTTGAATAATTGTGAAATGTGGTTTTAAGTATAAAAATGAAGAAGCAATAATCATTCCTGATCCACGAACGAAATTGGGAACCGTAGTTGCTACAGTTGATCTAATATCTGTTCCAAACTGCTCAGCTGCCGTAGTCACGAGTACTGCCCAGTATCCTGCACATGTGCCAAGGACGAAGCATAATAAATGTATGAATCCTGGCGTGGCGCCATCTGATTTAGTATAAAGAATCATAGTTCCAAGAGCGATACTCAAGAAAAGAGCGATCGCTTTTTTTCTGCTCTTAAGCCATTGAGAAAGTAAACCACTGGCCATATCACCAACCGCTAAACCAATTGATCCCCAGATGAGGGCGTCAGCAGCAGTGACAGGTGCTGTTAAATGCAATTCACTAGTCACTAAAGGTGCAAGAGTTAATAAAATTGCTGTGATAAAATAAATAGGAACTCCTACGGCCACTGAACTTAAATAGCGAAGAGCTCTTTTAGGTGCAAATAATAATTTTACATTCCCACGAACAATTTTTTTATGTTGAAGTGCTTTGAACATTGCAGAGTCAAAACTTTTTAATCTGGCAGCTAAAAGAACCAGTCCTAAAATTCCACCAATCAGATAGGCGTGATTCCAGGCGAAGTATTTACCAATCAATGCCGCACATAAACTTCCGATCATTCCAAGTGTTGCTACAAGAGTTGTCGCATAACCTCGGTCTTCTTTATTGAGTGACTCTGCAACCATTGTAACGGCAGCACCTAACTCTCCAGCCAGACCTACCCCTGCCAGGAAGCGAAGTACTTCATACTGACCAGTAGTCGTTACGAAAGCATTTAAAATATTGGCAACTGAGTACATTAAAATCGAAGAATATAAAACGACATGACGACCTTTTTTATCCCCGAGTATTCCCCAAAAAATACCTCCTAGAAGCATTCCACCCATTTGAAAATTATAAAGTTTGACTCCTGTAGAAATCATTCCTGATAAAGTTGTCTCCCCCATGGCCTTCACTGAGCCAAGCATTACAACTCCAAAAAGAGTGATATCGAACATATCGACAAAATAACCTAGAGAGGCAATAAGCACAGTTGGTGTGACAATTCTTTTAAATCGAGATTGGGTCATGAGGCCCTCCGAAAGAGTTATATTTTGAGTATTTTTTTTAGGTTGAGAATGCATTTTATGGGCCACTGTGACAAGCAAAAAGCTCTCGTGCAACACTTGGCATTAATACTTGTAAGAGACAATTACCAGCGGAAAAATCCTTTTGACTGCTTCTCTTTAATAAAAATCTGTATTGAATAATAATTATGAAATATGAAAACTCCAAATTTTTTAAAATTCCTCACTATTATTTCTCTTTCTTTTGCTTTTGTTGCCTGTGCTTCAAGACCGAAGCTCTATCCCGATGAAACTCTCAAATCTCGAGACAAGGGCTATCAAGTTTTAGGTTGGGATAGTTTAATCTGATTCATAAATTTATATTATGAGTTAGATAATCTTTATATATTTTTAAGGACAGAGTGTTTGTGGTTAAACACTTCCTCTTGAACGCTCTTTTTTGCGTTTCATCCTTAGGATTATTCAAAATGATAAACTCTAAAAAACTAATGGCACTTGCCTTTTGTCTTTCTACTTTAATTTTTGTCAATGTTTCTAAAGCTTCAGAACAAATTCTAGCCGATATAACAACTGATGTATTGAATGACTCCTATCGTTTGATTGTGGATACCAACGAAGAAGAGCGTACACTCACCGCTTTTTATATTGATAATTTCTCTAACGGCCAATTCACAAATCGCGATATTCTCGCAATGAAGACTTTTGTAAAAGAAGGAATAAAATTGCCCCACAAAGGAAAGATACTATTTGCCAAAATTACTGGAGAGAATTTTAATGAAATGCAAGGTGGAATGATTAATATCGATTCACTTTATAATGTAATTACCGGAAAAAGAAAATCTTATGAATTACAGCTGGCGCAATCTAAAACTGGTTGGAGTTTATTTTATAACAGCAAGCCCATTACAAAAATAATGGCCGTTGCAAACAAGCTTCCACTTGTGGGCGTAATCGGGGCCCGCGAACTTTTTATGAAATGATTAATAAAAAAATGCTATTAGATTAGTCGTTATCTTTTGGAGGAACACCAAAACAAATTTTTCCCAACTCGCCTTTTCTAAAGTCGAGCAGAACTAATTTATAAACTCTCTCAAAATCAGGAAGTCCTTTTTGTCTTACGCATCCTCGAAGAACGGCAATTTTCTCTAGAATTTCTTCAACACTTAAGTCCAATGATTCGAGCTTATAGCGTTCTTTGAGTTCTTTTGAATTTCTTTCTTTTAAATATTCGATAAGAAATTTTGCAGGTCGCTCTTCTCCAAAGGCTTCATCAGGAATGGCATTTAAGGCCGAGAGCCAAAGGCCATGTTCTTCCTTGGCCAGCAAGGGCGGCATTACTCCTGGTGTATCTAAGAGGTCTAGGTCTTTGTCGATGACAATCCATTGTTGAACTTGAGTTTGTCCTGGGCGATCAGCAACTTTGGTTGCATTGCGATTGGCTAGTTGATTTATTATGGTGGATTTTCCAGTATTGGGAAGTCCGATGATCATCAGTTTTAATTTTGCTTTGTGTTCATAAGTCTCAGGATTAGAATCCTTTCTTTTTTGATCAACAATTGCCCGGGCCATTGCCATGGCTTTTTTCATTGAGCCCTTGTCAAAACAATCTAAGAAAATAAAAGGCTCTCCTTGTTTCTTAAACCATTCCTCCCAAAGATGTATTACTTTAGGGTCGGCAAGATTTACTTTATTTAATAAAATGAGTCGGCTTTTTTGACGAAGGTTTTCTTCCATCATTCTATTACCTGAAGCAAGAGGTGCACGTGCATCTCTAATTTCGAGTACGATGTCTACTAGCTTTACCTTCTCTTTTATTTCACGGATGGCACGGGCCATATGTCCCGGAAACCAGTTATAGCCAGATCTAACCGGTGTATCTGGAGTAAGTTCTATTGCGTCTGCCTGATTCTTATTGGTGATTTTATGTTTCATTTCTGCCTATTTAAAAAACAAAGTTGTACCACATAAACTAATTATAGGTTTATAATATTTATTATGAAAATATTATTTAGTTTTATCATCGCAATTTGTTGCTTATATCTTCCCGTATTTCAAGCAAAAGCACTAGATAAAGATTGGAACTTTGACCCTAAAACTTCTTCTTTAATTCCTAAATACTTAGGTCTTGTGAAAGTCATGAACGGCAAAGCTGTCATTGGGGACCGAGAACTTAAAAAAGGATCGAAGATTTATAATAATGACCTGGTTCAAACATCTGAAAAAAGTTTTGTAGTGATTGAAATGATAGACCTAACTGTCATTACCCTAGGCCCAAAATCTGATTTTAAAGTTGAAAACTGGGCTTATAGAACTAAAAATGACCGAGATGCTGTTTTTTCTGTGATTAAAGGTCAATGGCGAGCATTGATCAAATCTAAATCAAAAGACGATGATCAGCTAAAAATAAAAACTAACCTGGTAAGTATGGGAGTTAGAGGAACTGAGTTAATGGTGAATGTGAATACCATTGGCAACAAAGAGATTACTCAAATAGCTCTACTCGAAGGCCATATTCACCTACAAGGTGAAAGACCAGAGTTGCAACAAGATCTTCTCCCGGGCGATCACGCGGTCATCATTAAAGACCAAAAAGGTTTCGAGCACAAAGATAGAAAATTAAAACCAGACGAAATTAAATCTTATCAAGAATACACTGCACCTGAAGTATTACGCTTACTCGACCTCGTCGTTTTTGATGGTGAAAAAGAAGCATCTAATTCTGGTTTAGAAACAGAAAAAATTGAGGTAAAAAACGATTCATCAGCTCTAGTTTTTAAATCAAATGACGAAGCAGTTAAGAAGAAAAAGGAAGCAGATAAGTCACTTAAAGATAATTTAGATATTCTCAACTCAACTCGAGAACATAACTTAAAAGAATAAACCACTCGGTGACATAGTGAAAAGTTCAGGATCACTTTAAATGTCAGAACGCACCCATTCAATTTTTTTTGTTTTGCATGGCCAAGAGTATTCAAAGTCTTGACGCTTTTTTTAACGCTCATCCGAATGGTACGTCGTCTGCATTATTGAATGTACCAAACTAAAAATTTTAAAAAAGGAGCTTCAGGATGAAGCATAGTCAAAATACTAGACTGTTTTCAGTCTTCTTAAATGCACGTTTATATCTTCTAACTACACTGCTCTCATTGGGAATTCATGGCCTAGCTTTCGCGTCTGGAGCCAAGATGCCCGATGTAGCTAATACAGGTACAATGACTGCCACGGATGGCACAGTTGCGGACAATACAAATCCCGGTGGATCAACTTCTGGATCATCAGGAACAGGTACGGGGAGCGTTGACACAGGAAGCGTCACCCCCATAGCTGATAAGTATTCTCATTTAGATCCGGGTCATGTGGTGCGAACGGCACTATTGAGCCAGGCCCTAACTTATTTCGATGCACATCAAAGTACTATTAAAAATAAAAAAGTTATTAGCATAATTGATTTTAAATTAAACAGTTCGAAAGAGCGTTTGTTTATTATTGATTTGGCAACTGGCCAAGTTGATACATATCTTGTTGCCGCAGGAAAAAATTCCGATCCAGACCATGATGGATTCGCGACTGTCTTCTCTAATGCTCCCAGTTCAGAAGCGAGCTCACTTGGATTTTACTTAACTGCTGAAACCTATGAAGGCGGACACGGTTATTCTTTAATGTTAGACGGACTCTCGAGCACTAACTCCAATGCCCGCAGTAGAGCAATCGTCATGCACCCAGCAGATTATGTCGCCGATGGTGGTAGAAGCTGGGGGTGTCCAGCGGTAGAATCTCGCTACTCAGTGCAGATCATAGATCAAATTAAAGGTGGCTCTATTATCTTTGCTTCAAATTAATTAAAATGTTTATAAACAAAGGCTCCGAATGGAGCCTTTGTTTATGGTTTATTTATTGTCGCTTGATCCAAATTAATATAGCCATTTTTTGCAAAGACCCTTCCCGTGAGTAAAGATTGATTCTTCATCTCTACAGACTGCTGAGCAATAATGGTACCAGCCATCACACTTCCCGAACCAAGTACCGCGCCTCCAGCAACTTGCCAAAATATATTTTGAGCTTTTGCTCCACCTCTTAGAGTGAGGTGAACATCACTGGCCACTTTAAAATTGGCAGAAATTTTAAAAATCCAAACATCTGTATCTGATCCTTCGATTGTAAAATCGTTTTTAATTACGAGATCGCCGCTCCACTTATAACAACCGGTCGCTAATATTTTTCCACTTAGCTCCCCTCCATATAATCCAATCTTATCGTTATCTGGAGTAATGGTCACCGCTTCCTTGTAAGCTGTGACCATATCAGCTATTGCATTATTTAAAAAAATGGTTGAGGTCGCTTCATCATCGCTTGCCAAAATATCTTGCGCTCCGCCCTTCACCTCAATTGGATCAAGGATAATCTGTCCTCTGGTTCCAGGAAGAAGCCCTACTTTTCCATCAATAGATGAATTGGGAATTGAGTAAATATTTGCGTAAGCGAGAATTGAAAAATTTTCGGCCAGACCAATTTTTATAGGTTTCAAAACCCTAGGATGTGGAATTTCAATTTTGCTAACTCCACTCCTTTTCTCATCAGAAGCTTTTTTTCCACAACCATTAATGAGCAACAAAATGGCAACTAATGAAGATGCAATTGCCGAAGTGATCTTGGGGGGTTTTGTCAGCTTCATAATTTATAATCTCCTTAATTGATTTCTATTTAGTAAGACTTTACAAATGATGATTGAGAATCTTTGAAAAAATAAATATCAATTGGAGATGAGTTGCATATGAATTGATTATGCTAAATACCACTGCAATTCTGTCTGAAATTATTTAAATAAAGTATCTATGCCTATAGATAAACTCTTGAAGAATATAATTTTAATATATTTTTCTAGTTTTTTTTACAGGACTACTATTGAGAAGGATTTTTTCTCTCCGTTTTTTTTCTATAAACGAACAATTAACAAGTAGGAAAATTTTTATGAAAAAATGTATCCCTTCTTCTTTTTTTCTTATTCTCTTTATTTTTCTCTTTTCTAATATCTACCTTCCACTAGTACATGCAGAGAGCCAATCTACGACAGGTTACAAAGATTTCCCAAGTACGGAATACAGAGTTGGTCTCTATCAGGATACTGTTCTTGATTTAGACAAAATTACCCATATTATTATTGTCGGCTCTGCTGTTAAAGAAGATTCAGATCAATTTTTTCAATCGGGTTTATCGAGAGGTTACCGCTACAAAGAATTATACCCAGATCATCAGGTGGTGATAATGAGTAGCCCTGATGTTTTAAATACAACTGACGACCAGGTTTTTGAAAAATATAATATAATTGTTATTAAAAAAGTTTTAGAAAAATTTACCGCAAAAAATATGTTGATTGAAATGAATCTTTTTAATCGTATAGCAAGTTTTGATATTTTTGGTCATTCATCTCCATGGGCGATGAAAATTGGGGATATGAATGCTGCTTTCTCTCCCTACGAACATATTACGGCCTTAAAACTTTTAAGATCAAAATTATTACCTAATGCTTTTGCCACCCTCAATGCCTGCAATACAGGATTCATCATTGCTCCTGACTTAAGTGAAATTTTACAAATTCCGGTTGCCGGTGCCCTTACAAGTTCAATGTTTGAGAGAATTGGAGCTGATGGACATTGGTACAAAGAATCTGATGCCATCAAAGGAAATTATGTTGAAGTGAATAAATTTAGTTATAACCAATCAGTTTTATGTTCGTTAGGTCTCTGCAATAGAATGAAACCTTCACGAGAAAATTATTATTCAGTCTGGGGACATTTCACAGAAGGCGGATTAAGTTTCAGTAAATTTTTCTGCAAATTTAATAATAGCGACGGGCACTGTGAAAGAGGAATGGCCAATTCTCTTTTTGGCTTTCCCTCAGTTCTCCCCTTGTCCCTGAATTCAAATTCTGACGATTTTAAAGCTATTGTTTTTGATTGGCTCTGCTCTACAGGTGGCGATAGAGATTATTATCAAAAATGCATGACCGGTATTGAAGACGCAATTGCACGTTACGATCTTGTCTATCAAGCTCATCCAAGCAATGAATTAATGTGTGACTTTAAGTCTTGCAACTCTACAGTTATTTGTCAAAATGATCCTGTCAATGGACCAATACTCGGAACATGTCATTTGAATACTCCGATAAATCCTGAACCTACAAATGCTGCACGAGAATTTATAAGTTTTATGAAAGGATTTGATGATCTCCATAGACCGGATTTAAAAATTAAATAAGAGGTAGTTCAACTGTAAAAGTCGAACCCACGCCAATTTCACTCTCCAAGTGAATTTCGCCACCGTGAGCCTCTACAATGTCTTTAGCAATAGAAAGCCCTAGCCCCAGCCCACTGACATCATTTGGGGAGACAGCACGTTCAAATCGAGAAAAAATTCTTTTTTGATCATTAATATTTATTCCCATCCCTTTATCACTGATACAGAAATAGGCTTTTTTACTTTGTTGTTTCGCTTGTACTTTTATTTTAAGTGGCTTCCCCAGGCCGTACTTCATAGCATTGGTTAAAAGATTTGCAATAACTTGCTCTAATCGATATGGATCGGCATCAATCCACACTTCTCCGTTAGAATCGAAGGATACGACTTTTGATATTTCTTCCAATTGCGGACGAAATCTTTCAACGACTTCATTGGCGAGAACACTCAAATCAATTCTTTCTTTTTTAAGTGAAAGTCTTCCAAGTCGCATCCGGGAAATATCCAACATATCGTCTATCAAATGATTGAGCCTTTCTAATTGTTTGATATCCGATTCAAACATAAGTTTTAGTTTTTCAAGGGCAAACGCTTCGGTGTTTCCTTTTATTAATTGTCTTCTTCGCATCTGACTTTGAAGAGTAAGACTGGTTAAGGGTGTTTTTAATTCATGTGAAGCAATTGATAAAAAGGCGTCACGAGCTTTTATAGAATCCTGAAGAATTTGATAAAGTTTGGCATTATCCATTGCAATGCCTGCATGGGCCGCAAGGCCTTCAATAATTTCTTCATCTTGTTTGGTAAAAACCCCGACCTCTTTATGCCCAAAAATTAGAACACCTAAAACTTCACTACTTTTTGAAAAAACACAAACGCCCAAATAACTTTTGATTGGTAAAAGCTCTGAGGGCAACTTGGAAAAAGGTGATTGTTCTACAAATCGTGGATCATGAGTAATATCGTCAGATCGAATAGTTCCATGGCTCTCAAGAGTTTGTTTTAGAACGTCAAGGGTGCAAGGATTGGGAAATTGAGAAAACATCTCTCTTGTAACACCTGAAACTGCATAACGAAAATCTTTTCCATTTCTTTCTTTTAGAGAATAAAAAAAGACTCCAAAATCGGCGTCTGATATATCTGCAGCAACATCCGTAACGAATTGAACGATTTCTTCAATATTTAATTTAGAAGTGAGATTTTGCCCAATACGATTGACAATGGAAAGCGTACGAAGAGATTCATCGCGTTCATTGAGAGCAAGTTTGACAAATTCGGCTGCGGCTTCTTCAATTCCTATGTCAATAAAAGCATTAATTAGCTTGAGATCAAACATCGATAGATCAGAAGCATTTGAGGCCAAATAATTAAAGATAACTTTCCGAAAAATATTATAATCGCCAATAATTTGATCTAAAGTATAATTGGGTAATTTAAAACGTTGATAACTATGCTCTTTTGAAACATCTTTATTTTTTATTAAAGTTTCATTCCAGTTGGGAACTCTTAGAGCTTCTAAAAGTGTTACAAAAAAAATCTCAATATGATTTTTGATTTCTTTATCATTCTTACCTTTAGTGGCACTAAGTTCAGCCCGAACATTATTAAGCCAATCTTTCATTATTAAAGATTTATTATTTTCAAGCATATCCGCGATGGGATTCTTAGTAATTTGCTGGGTACTGATCACAAGATATCCCTCAGAAAGAATCAAGTGTTTAAGCAAAAAATAATTTACCACGCGAGATTTCAACTAATCAACATCAACTATTTTTAACAATAAAATATACGTTCAATAATTAAAAAATATATATTTCAAACTAAGAAAACTGGCTTATCTTTTGCAACAATTAGACTTGAATATGCAATAGCATTCATATTCATGAAAATAAATTTCTATCACAGGAGTAATTTATGAGCATTATAGGAACAATTATCATTGGTTTTTTTGTTGGCTTAGTCGCTCGCTTCATTAAACCGGGCGATGACAAGATGGGATTATTATTTACCACTATGGTTGGTATAGTTGGAGCATTTGTTGGAAAATTTATCGGTCAAGCCGTGGGTGTCTATCGAGCGGATGAGCCAGCAGGATTCGTTGGTGCGGTCATTGGTGCGGTTCTTGTATTGACACTTTTAAAAGTTACCAATAACCGTAGAATTACCCATTAAAATTTTAACTAAGGCGTTAGGTCATCAATTTTTTTAACTTTAACTAAGTACAGATTTTTAATGATTACACCTGAATAATTTCCGTCCGGTGTTGTTTGCGCTTCTACTCTTTCAGAAAATGTAACCATATGAGAAACATCAAAGTCGTGTCCTGTCCCATCATTTGTAAATCCAACGAAAAAAGTGTAGCTGCCGCCCCCAGACATCCATCCGCCTCGTCCAAATGAAGTTCTCACTTCACTGGTTAAAGTCACTTCGCCACAACCATCAATCCATGGTTTTTCGGGCGTACTGTTCTTATTGCAATTTTCTATTTCTAGGTTTGATTTTAGTTTGGAGAGAATTGATTTTTTATCACTGAGCATATCTTTAATGAATTTAGCATTCTCAAGTCCATCAACATAAATTGCAGCCTGAATTGATTTTTTCTCTTCCGTTTCAATTTTCACGCGCGCTTCAAAGGAATTCATTTTTGTATAAGTGCGTTTTTCGGAAGCCGAAGCATTTAATGATACCAAAACGATAAGGCCTAATAAGATTGTTTTCATTTTTACCTCCATTATCCGTAAGCTCGGGATGAATAATGGAGTAAAAATTTTGAAAATAAAAATATTAATTTGAAATGATAGCAATAGAAAAACACTATGGGTGAATAAAATCTTGGATTAAATGATATTCAATCCTAAACTTTTTTTGACAAACGCCATTTTCTGATCGATTTCCTTATCCATGGCATGGAGATTTTGTTGTTTTGTTTCTTCATGCTCTTTAGCTGCAATTTTTCGCCCTTCCATGATTCGATCTCTATCGTGAAACACTCGAATTCGCTCTTCATCGTGTTTACGATTAAACTCTACTTTTTCTTTAAGTCGACTCTCATGTGCAAAGTATTCTTGGTTCAAGATTTTCTTGTCGGAAATATTCATTACTCATTTCTCCAAGTGACTCGTATTAGAATTATATAATGGTTTGGTGAGTCTGCATGTATTTAGGTGAAATACCGCGTAAGTGGACGAAAGTAATATTAGGTAAAACCCACTGTCTAAAAAATTGACAGTAATAAATAGCATAAATTTATTGCACATTGGATTTTGACTGAGCTTTCATTAAAATTACTCAATTTTAGATTTTATTGAAATGAGCTTGGCATTGACTACTCCGCTTACCATCGTTGAGACATAGCCAATCTTGTTTAAAAATAGTTTTAATATCGAGTGCTTGAAAATCAACTTCTTCTGCAGGTATTTCTCAAGTGCCAAAAAATGGATGGTGATCTGAGACAATTTTTTCAAGTACTAATTCCTTTTTACTGATTTAAGAAAGTAAGTAAAGTTCTTTATAGTTAAAAAAATGGGAAATAGACTCTACAATTGTTAATCATTGATAACAGTCTCAAGGTTTGATTTAAACTTGAGTAATTCTTGCAAACACTTCAATCTTTATACTAAATTAACCTGATTACTTTTTCTAAGGAGAATTTAGTGAAAGCAAAAACTGTAATTATTAAAAATTCAAAACTTTCACCAAAAAATTCTCTCCTCATTAAAAAAAAAATAATGACCAGTGTAAGTAAAAATAAAATCCCAAGCACCACTTCTAGGAAGACACCGCTCGCAGAAAAAGAGCAGCTCAGGCAAGTACTCTCGATGGTAAAGGCCATAAGGTCCGGTGATTTCTCGGTGCGATTAAATCTTAATAAAGAAACCCTTATTGGCGATATCGCAGAAGTCTTAAATGATATTAACGAAATGAACTTCACTATGGCCAATGAGTTTATCCGTGTTGGTCGCATCGTTGGTAAAGAAGGAAAGATGACTGAAAGAGTGAATGTCGGTTCAATTAAGGGTGCTTGGTTTACAAGTGTCGAATCAGTCAACACATTAATCGGAGATCTAGTTCAACCGACTACAGAAGCAGCACGAGTTATCACATCAGTGGCCAAGGGAGACCTCTCTCAAAAGATGGCCTTAGAAGTTGATGGAATTCCTTTAAGTGGTGAGTTCGCACGCATTGGTATGACAGTTAATACTATGGTTGATCAGCTAAATTCATTTGCTTCTGAAGTTACTCGGGTGGCGAAAGAAGTTGGTACTGAAGGCAAACTCGGAGGGCAGGCAGAAGTTAAAGGTGTTTCCGGAACATGGAAAGACTTAACAGATAATGTAAATCTTCTCGCTGGAAATCTAACCGCACAAGTACGAAACATTGCAAAAGTTACAACTGCCGTAGCGCAGGGAGATTTGTCTCAGAAGATAACAGTTGATGCCCGCGGAGAAGTTTACGAACTTAAAACAACAATCAACGTTATGGTGGACCAGCTTTCATCGTTTGCTGCCGAGGTTACTCGTGTAGCGAAGGAAGTTGGTACCCAAGGACGCCTTGGTGGGCAGGCAGATGTTAAAGGTGTTTCCGGAACTTGGAAAGATCTAACTGATAACGTAAACGGACTTGCTAACAATCTAACCGCACAGGTTCGTAACATTGCAAAAGTTACAACGGCTGTTGCTAACGGAGACCTAAGTCAAAAGATTACAGTAGATGCCAGAGGAGAAATTCTCGAACTTAAAACTACCGTCAACGTGATGGTTGATACCTTACGCTCTTTTTCTGCTGAAGTTACCCGAGTGGCGAAAGAAGTTGGTTCAGAAGGAAAGCTCGGTGGTCAGGCAGATGTAAAAGGGGTTTTTGGAACCTGGAAAGACCTAACTGATAACGTTAACGGTCTTGCAGGAAATCTAACCGCACAGGTTCGAAACATCGCAAAAGTTACAACTGCAGTTGCTCAAGGAGATTTGTCTCAGAAGATTGCGGTAGATGCAAAGGGAGAAGTTCTCGAGCTAAAAAATACTATAAACACAATGGTTGATCAGCTCAACTCATTTGCCTCTGAGGTTACTCGTGTAGCAAAAGATGTTGGAACGGAAGGAAAGCTCGGTGGTCAGGCCGAAGTAAAAGGGATTTCCGGAACATGGAAAGATTTAACCAATAACGTAAATGGTCTTGCTAATAACTTAACAGACCAGGTTCGAAATATTACAAAAGTTACCATTGCAATTGCTCAGGGAGATTTATCACAGAAGATTGCAGTCGACGCCAAAGGAGAACTACTTGAACTAAAAAATACCATCAACGGAATGGTTGATCAGTTAAACTCATTCGCCTCTGAAGTAACTCGTGTGGCGAAGGAAGTTGGAACCGAAGGAAAACTTGGAGGCCAGGCAGATGTAAAAGGTGTTTCGGGAACATGGAAAGACCTAACCGATAATGTTAATGGTCTTGCTAATAACTTAACCGATCAGGTTCGTAACATCGCCAAAGTTACCACAGCAGTTGCCAAAGGAGATTTGTCTCAGAAGATTGCGGTAGATGCTAAAGGTGAAGTTCTCGAGTTAAAAAATACCATCAACACAATGGTGGATCAGCTAAACTCATTCGCTTCCGAAGTTACTCGTGTGGCGAAAGAAGTTGGTACTGAAGGAAAACTTGGTGGTCAGGCGGATGTAAAAGGAGTCTCGGGTACATGGAAAGATCTAACTGATAACGTAAATTTCATGGCCTCTAATTTAACAACTCAGGTTCGTGGAATTGTGAAAGTTGTTACTGCTGTTGCCAATGGAGATTTAAAACAGAAGTTTGTACTAGAAGCAAAAGGAGAGGTTGCCGCTCTCGCTGAAACAATTAACTCGATGACAGATACATTAAGAACCTTTGCCGATCAGGTTACAACCACTGCCAGAGAGGTAGGAGTAGAAGGAAAACTTGGTGGACAAGCAAAGGTTCCAGGGGCAGCGGGAACCTGGAAAGATTTAACTGATAACGTAAATCAGCTTGCTGGAAATCTAACAACTCAGATCAGAGCAATTGCAGAAGTTTCAACTGCGGTTACCCGAGGAGACTTATCGCAGTCAATTCAAGTCGAGGCCCAAGGAGAAGTTGCAACTCTGAAAGATAAAATCAATCAGATGATTGGGAACTTAAAAGATACGACTGATAAAAACCATGAACAAGACTGGTTGAAAACTAACCTCGCTAAATTTGCTATCATGATGCAAGGACAGCGAAGTATTACTTCTGTCGCTCAATTAATTATGTCAGAGCTGACCCCCCTGGTTAATGCACAACAGGGAACATTTTTCATCATGGACATTGATAAAGATGAGCTACTTTCAATGATTGCCAGTTATGCTTTTAGCGAAAGGAAAAATTTCCAAAATCATTTCAAAATGCGAGAAGGTATTGTTGGTCAGGCAGCTTTCGAGAAAAAGAAAATCCTCCTTACCAAAGCACCAAGCGATTATATCTATGTTTCATCTAGTCTTGGTGAAACACCACCAGTGAATATTATAGTTCTGCCGATTGTGTTCGAAGGACAAGTAAAGGCCGTTATTGAATTAGCATCTATTCACACTTTCTCTGAAAACTATTTAAACTTCCTGGATCAGCTCATGAGTTCTATTGGAGTTGTCCTAAACATGATTTCATCCACAATGAGAACAGAAGAACTTCTTCAAGAACTCAAAAAATCTAACGTTGAACTTGAAGCACAAGCAAAAGAACTTGAAGATAAAGCAAAACTTCTGGAAATCAAAAACCAGGAAGTTGAACTTGCTTCCCATTCAGTTGAAGAAAAAGCAGAACAGTTATCACTTATTTCTAAGTATAAATCTGAATTCCTGGCAAATATGTCTCATGAACTTCGTACGCCGCTCAATAGCTTGCTCATTCTTTCAAAAGTGCTTTCAGAAAATAAAGAAGCCAATATGTCTCCAGAACAGATTAAATTCACAAAGACTATTTACTCTTCAGGATGCGATCTACTTGCTTTAATCAATGAAATTCTAGATCTCTCAAAAGTAGAGGCCGGAAAAATGCCGATCGTACCTAGAGATGTAAAAGTTCCAGAGATCAGTGAATACCTGGAGCATACTTTTAGACCAGTGGCTTCTCATAAGAATCTCAAATTTATTATTGAATCGCCTCCCGAGATCAACTCAACGATTGTCAATACCGACATAACCAGAGTCCAACAAATCTTAAAAAATTTACTTTCAAATGCTTTTAAATTTACAGAGCAAGGTAAAGTTATTTTGAAAATTCACATAGGTTTAGTTAAAGGAGAAAATTACGTTATCTTTTCAGTCATCGATACAGGAATTGGGATTCCAAAAGAAAAACAAAATCTCATTTTTGAAGCTTTTCAACAAGCTGATGGAACTACTAATCGCAAATATGGGGGAACTGGCCTGGGTTTAACAATCTCAAGACAAATTGCAACACTTTTAGGAGGAAGCATAGAAGTTAAAAGTGATCAGGGAAGTGGCAGTACATTTACATTTTTCCTTCCATTAAAATACAAAAGTCAGGAAGGTGTGATTGAAACTTCTTCAGAATCTATGGTTGAAACTCAAACAATGCCAATCAACGCTGATTTTACAAACAACAAAGTTTTAATCATAGACGATGATATGAGAAATATTTTTGCCATCACCGTGATTCTGGAGAGACGGGGCATAGAAGTTATCTACGCTGAAAATGGAAAATTAGGAATTGATAAACTTCAAGAAAATCCTGATGTCGATATGATTTTGATGGATATCATGATGCCGGAGATGGGTGGCATTGAAGCTACTCAAGAAATAAGAAAAATAGAAATTTTTAAAAATTTACCGATCATTACATTAACTGCAAAAGCCATGAAAGGAGATAGAGAAAAATGCATAGAAGCAGGCGCAACTGATTATATTACAAAACCTGTTGACCCGGATTACCTTTTATCAATTATGCATAAATGGTTATTTAAAATACCACCTCTGGCGCAGTCTTTATTGGAAAATCGAAGTGCAAACCAAGAAAGTTAATATTCTCGTAGTCGATGACCGTGTCGAGGGCGTACTTGCTGTTTCAGCGGTACTCAACTCTCCTGCGTATAATATAGTTAGTGCGAGTTCAGGCAGTGAAGCGCTAAAACATCTTCTAAAAGATGACTTTGCTGTCATACTCCTGGATGTTCAGATGCCAATCATGAACGGATTTGAAACTGCTGCGATTATAAAAACCAGAGAGAAATCTCAAGATATTCCAATTATTTTTATGTCTGCCATCAATCAAGATGAGCAATACGTTTATCAAGGATATGAAGTCGGTGCAGTTGATTATCTTCTTAAACCATTTGATCCTTATATTTTAAGATCAAAGGTTGCTATCTTTGTTGATATTTTCATGAAAAAGAATTTAATAAAAGAACAAATACAAAAACTTCATGAAATTGAAATGAAGGCCCATACAATTGCTATTGAAAAAAAAGAAATTGAAAACCTAAGAAGATATCAGTATTTAGCAGATTCAATTCCTCAAATTCTATTCCGGCTGACTCCTGATGCCAGTTATGATTATTTTAACAAAGTGTGGTTTGAGTATACTGGACTTACCAAAGAAAACACTGCTGGATTAAATTGGAAAAAAGTCATTCATCCAGAAGATTTGAATCTATTAATGAAATTAATTGAGCATAATGAAAATCTTGAAGGACTAGAATGTGAGTGCCGAATTTTAAACAAGCTCGGTGATTACCGCTGGCATTTGATCAGAGTACAACCTGAAACAGATGACAATACTCATGAATTGAAAAATTGGCTTGGAACGGCAACAGATATTGAAGATCGAAAAAAAAGAGAAGAAGCACAGCGTTTTTTAGCAGAGGCGGGAGAAATTTTAGTGTCTTCCCTGGATTCAGTGGTAACTCTTCAATCTATTTCCAAACTAGCAGTTCCTTATTTCGCTGACTGGTGTGCTTTTGATCTGATAAATGAACAAGGGAAATTAGAAAATTTAATTACTTATCATTTTGATTCTGAAGAAAATAATTGGGCAAAAGAAATTCATGAGTCACATTTAGCATTTCCAGAAATACAAACTGTTACTAAGCGGGTTTTAGAATCTGGAAAATCAGAAGTGCATTATAGCGAATTAACCAAACACAGCTTAATGATTGTTCCTTTAATTGCTCATGGGCAGGCATTGGGAACACTTACATTTGCCGCTTCAAAGACGCCAAAAGTATATGATCAATACTATAAGGATTTAGGTGAAGAACTAGGACGTCGAGTTGCTTTATCTTTTGAAAACTCTCAACTTTATCAAATTTCACAGCAAGCAATCGAAGTAAGAAATGATTTTCTATCTATTGCTTCACATGAATTAAATACACCAATAACATCTCTCAAGTTTCAACTACAAATTTTAAAAAAGACCTTGGCCAATACCAAGGATGCTCCACTTCCAATTGAGAAATTTACGAAATCGGTCGATACGTCTGTTAAACAAGTTGAGCGGCTTATTAATCTTGTTCAAGTTTTGTTGGATGTATCATACATACAAGCAGGAAAATTTAATTTAATTTTTGAAGAATTTAACATCAACGAAATGTTCAATGAACTCATCGACCAACAGAATGAAATTATGGCGAATTTTCATTGTGAATTAAAAGTAGATTATCCTCATAATCTTAAAATAGTGTGGGACAAAACTCGTATAGAGCAAGTCTTTATTAATCTATTAAACAATGCTGTTAAATACGCTCCTGGGAAAATAGAAATTACAGTTCGAGAAGAAAACGAAAAAGTAATTATTAAAGTTAAAGATTATGGAAAAGGCATTCCCCAAGAAAAACTTAACTTTATTTTTGATAGATTTGAAAGAGCGACATCAAACTTGAACGTTAGTGGTTTAGGACTGGGGCTCTATATAGTTAAACAGATTGTAGAAGGCCATCAAGGAAAAATTGAAGTACATTCGGAAACCGAGCTTGGAACTTGTTTTACAATTACACTTCCCAAAAAAGCGGTGAAAGTAGAAACTCTTTCACCATTTTCCTATCAACCAGAAATACAAAATTAAGCGTTTGCACTCTAAACTCTTATATTCCATTAGCCACTTGCGCAAATGGTGCCATATGGCACCCATTTTCATTAAACATTTCTTTTGCTAAGGTTCAATCCACTATCACCAATTTTTTTATCTTAGGTTTTAAAATGAAAAAAATAAGTATTCTTCTTTTACTATGTCTTATGGTCATGAGCACCTTATCTTGTGCAACTAATTTGCAACCAACTTCGAAAGAAGTTGTCGATATGAGCCTCGTCGATCAAAGTATGAATCCATGTGAAAATTTTTTTCAATATGCCTGTGGAAAATGGTTAACAAGTAATCCTGTGCCGGCAGATAAAAGTGAACTTTATCGCTTTACCGAAATAGATGAAAACACCTTACTAATTTTAAAAAACATACTACAAACCTATCAGCGTGGAGACAATACTCCGCCTCAAGCAGAATCTGAAAAATTAGGAAACGCTTATTCAGCATGTTTAAATGCTGACAAAAACGAAATCTCTGCAAAAAAAGCTATAGCTGCTCTTTTGGAGAAGATTCATTTGCTTCAAAATAAAAAAAACTTGATGCCACTTTTGGCAGGCCTTCATGAAAAGGGAATAAATCCTTTCTTTGCTCTTTATTCAATGCAAAACCCAGGAGACGCTACTCATATGATCGGTACTGTTGATCAATCAGGAATGGGGTTACCTGAAAAAGCTTATTACACAGAGAAAGAAAATTTAAAGATTAGAACTCTATACCTGATACATATTCAAAAATCACTTTTTCTGACTGGCATAAGAACCAATGATGCTTTTGAGCAATCAAAAAAGATTTTTCAACTTGAGAGTGAAATTGCTAAAATTAGTTTATCGGCAATTGAGCAACAAGATCCTATAAAAACTTATAACCCTTTTGGAAAAATTGCTTTGCAAAAACTTTCTCCTCAAATGGACTGGAGTATTTATTTCAAAACATTGCATTTTGATGCTTCTGATACTCTCAACATCGTAAGTCCCCTCTATTTTAAAAGACTATCTACACTTATAAATAAAACGAATCTTGCCGACCTAAAAGCCTATTTGGATTGGGAAGTTATTCGTGAAACTTCTAATTATTCAACACTAGCTCTTCAACAGGAGCATTTTAATTTTTTTGGAAAAACATTAAATGGTAAAAAAGAACGCGAGCCTCACTGGAAAACTTGTGTTGCTTCAGTTGATAAGTCTTTGGGTGAAGCGCTTGGAGAAGCTTTTATAAAAGTAGCTTTCGGACAAGAATCAAAAGACATGGCAGACACTTTGGTTGCCAACGTGAAAAGCTCACTTAAAGAAATTATTACTAAGCTTGATTGGATGGATGTTGAAACAAAAACCGGTGCTTTAAAAAAAATGCAATCTCTTAATCAAAAAATTGGATTTCCAAAACAATTTAAAACGTATAATGAATTAGCTGTTACCAATGACTCTTGGTTTCTTAATCAACTTGCTTCAAATGTTTTTCATTTTAACGAGTCTATAAAAAAAGCAAATCAATCCGTTAATCGCAATGAATGGGGAATGACTCCGCCCACTGACAATGCCTATTACGATCCTACAATGAATGAAATTGTTTTCCCTGCTGGTATATTGCAAGCCCCGCTTTTTAATGTAAATTCTAGTGTGGCCGCTAATTATGGGGCAACTGGTGCAACTATCGGTCACGAAATGACTCATGGTTTTGATGATTCTGGAAGTCAATATGATGAATTAGGAAATTTGAAAAATTGGTGGTCTGAAAAATCTGCTCAAATTTATAAAGAAAAAGCCCAATGTCTTATCAAGCAATACAATTCGTATACGACTGATGAAGGAACCCCTCTTAATGGTGAACTTTCAGTAAGTGAGAACATTGCGGACTTAGGTGGTTTAAAAATAGCGCTTGCGGCTTATAATAAAACGAACTCACAAGGTCTAGATTCTGATTTAAAAACATTTTTTATAGCCTACGCTCAGTCTTGGTGTGGTCAACTTACAAAAGAAGCCGAACACACTCAAATTAATTCCGACACGCACTCACTTCCAAAGTTCAGAGTGAATGGTGTCGTTTCTAATTTGCCTGAATTTGCCGACGTTTTTCAATGTACAGAAGACCAGGCAATGGTTCCAAAGAATCGTTGCTCTGTTTGGTAATTTTTAGATCTAGAAATTTTTTGAATTATAAAGTTTATAAAGTTTTATTCTATCATTTAATGGAGATTTACAAACATCTTTGCATGTTTGTAAAGTTGCATTAATTAGATCATCTCGAATTGAAACATTCGTAGTTAAAATACTTGTCATGCGATACACGAAATTGGTTTCAATATCAGTTCCCACTGTCGCACCAACATTCCACAACAATCCAAAGACAAAGTCAGTATTAGCATATTCACCACGCTCAAAAGCCATTTGATACTGTTGCTTCTTTCTAACTTGTTTTCCATTAAAAAGATTATAGTCATTAATTTTCATTGCTAATTTTCTACTATTTGCAATCTTTCCGGCGAAGTAATCTGCAAGCCCCTCGTTAACTGGAGTTGAATGTGAAAGCTCTAAATGATCACTGAGAGCGGCATGAGAGAATTCATGATAGATAATTTCAGGAACCAAAGCTGCGTCTAACCGATAAATTTTTCTGGAAAAAAATTCTGCAGCAATATCTGATGATTGATAAATAACCTCAATCATTATACTGCTCTCAACTAACCTCATATCATTAGAATTTGAAATTCCACCACCTGTGCCCGTATTACCCAAGAGAATAGATGTAATAAATGACTGTAGGTTGGCCATATGAGTTTGATTTCTAAAATTTACTAAAGATTGCTTTAATCCGACTCCGTCTACTGCTCCCTTAAAATCTTTTATATTAATTTCTTTTGAAGGTCTAAACCAGACTTCAATTCCCCAAGGCTTAATTCCTTTTGGTTCATAACCATTTCCGGCCGGAACAGTAAGAGCGTTATTAAATTGTGGATCAAGATTATCGTTGGCAAAATGTCCAACTTCATTAAAGACGTTAATTAAATCAACACGAACTGTGATCTGGGGGAGATCTTGAACATATTTTGATTTTACAACATCTGTAAAAAATTTTCGTGCCTTATTAATATGATAATAGGTTGTTGCTGCTTTTAATTGAAGATCTTCTGAATCATCAAATCGAATTGCTTTATTATCTTTGCCATTTACGATTTTAAAATATTTTCCTTCATAACTATCAATACTTGTTAAGTTTGGCAGTTCTACTTCTTCAATTTTTGCATTGTAGTTTTCATCGCGGATAACAGCGCGTTTTTTTATTTCTGCAGAATAAACAGAGCAATGAAGTAATATTAATAACGAAGCTAAAAGTATTTTCATATGTTTTCCTAAAGTTTTATTACAATAAATTAAAGTCAGAGTCGCGGTTTACTGGTGCATCTGCAAGTTGTTGATCGATCAGCATGATGGCCATAACAGCTACAAACCCAAATGGTGGTGGTAAAAATACTGAAGCAATGCCACCAAATGTTTTGGTCCAATACATGACTTTATCTTTGGTAGTTCGGGTAGGATTCCAAATTTCTTGCAACGATACTAATGCCATAATTTCGTTTGAAGAGATATAACCAACTTCATAGCTGGCAGTTATAATATCCATATAGCTTGCAGGTCTTCCACCAAGCAAAGTGCCATTATTTAAAGTGGCTAATTCTTTTCTTAAGAGTTTAAGAATGAATCTGAATTTTTCCATTGGTGAAAGATTAATTACTTCTGATTCTTGATTAACATAGTTAATATTAATTGTGATATCGTTAGACTCTAACCTTTTCTTTAGATCTCTAACAATATTGGCAAGTAAGATAATCTGTGTGCTGTCGTATTTTTCGTAAAGAGACTGACGCAAAGATCTTTTGCCTCGAAACTTTACATCCGTAATTAACTCAGCAGTTTCTTTGGTTCTAAGTGGAAATTTTCTGGAAATACTTTCCAGAGATTGCCCATATTCTGACAATGACAACGGCCATTCATATACTTTCTTAACTCTTAATTTTTCGAGTGTTTGAAAATCATTCTCATTAATGACATTATTATCAAGCGCCAGTTTATTGATGTGCTTTAAGTTTTTTATAAACTTAGAACTATCACTAGAAAGTTTGGCGACTAAACTTCTGTAGACGTCTTCAATACATAAAGATTTGTTAGCGATATCTTTCGACTTACTATGAAAAATCTCGAGGGCCTGATCTTCTTCGTCACTCGTTAAATCATTTTTTGCAATTGGATTAGGGATTAAATTTTTAATATCAATAGCTTCAATTAAAATATTGGCACTGATATCATCTATAGAATCATCCATCCTTAAACCTAAAATTGCCATTTTAACATCGCTTTCATGATTGATGTCTAATTTGTTTTTAATCGCTGATACCACTTTGGTGGCACATCGATTAATCGATTTATCAGAAATAATCTTTCTTAAAACTTCTATAGAATTTGTATCTTTATAGAGCTTAGAAATTCCTGTCTCTTTTGATGAATCAATCAAATGAGATTTGCCTTCTCTCATATTTCTATAAGGTGAATTGGACTGTTCCAAATAAGGAACTTCCTGGGCAAACAGGTTGAAGGTTAGAGTAGAAACTAATGTAATAAGTGTTATTGTTTTCATAAATACTATTTATAGTATGCTTTATCCTAAAAAAACCCCCTCTGTAACAAATACAGACCCTTAAGAAATATTTAAGAATGCTAAAGATAAACAAAGAAAATCTAGCTAACTTATTATTTTAATTTTGCAGCTGTTTTCTTATCTCTTTTAGGATCTGTTTTTTCCCGACTTTTTCTAGAAGTTTATATTGTTCAATACTATATCCTTCTGAGGCCGGGATATCTTTTTCTGGTATTAATAAGTGTTCAGGGTGTCTCCATCTTCTAAACCCAAAAGGTGCTGAGCCATAAGAAAATCTTGGGTATTTTGTATCAATTTGTAATTTTCTCACTTTTCGAGGAGCGTCTGAAGCATAATAGAGAAGTTCACGATCTGCATTGAATCCTTTTAGAATATAAGAATGTCTTTCTTGTTTTCCAAATAAAGACCATTCAACAAGATAAAGTATACCGGAATTAATTTCGTGAATCGATACCGGAAAAGTATCTTTGAAGATTGTAGATGTCCCTTCTTCATCGTTAATATAATCGATAAAAGCTCTTACCCGTGTTCTTTCATTTTTTATTGAATCAAACATTGAAGTATCATTTCCGAATGTTTTCATTTTTGGATGTAAGGCTTCCGGGGCATTGATGACAAATGGTAATGAATGCTCATATGAATATTGAATACGAATGTCATAAAGTGCATCTGCACAATCTGTAGAGATACCAGAAAGTAAACCCTCGTCAGTTGTGAAGATATTTGTTTTGAGGTTTTTATTCACCCACTCTTGGTAATCATTTTCCCAATAAGAGTTCCAAGTCTCAGTCGCATGCCATACATCAGCTCTAACGAGAGATGCATTCATTGAAAAAAACAATGCAACAAATAACGATATTAAATTCATTAAAACTCCTATGTAGTTAATGATTTGTTAAAAATCATTTTTTAGATTAATACCAAAAAAAAAAGATTGCGCCTAAATAAATAAAAGTTTAAAAATTCTCGCGGTTCTAAAATTTTTTAATGGAGGTTTTATGTTAAAGAAAATTACTGCTCTATTGCTGCTGACTGCTTTCACCAATGTTTATGCGATTACGCCTATTCAACAATCAAATGCATTGGCAAATGAACTCAATAAATCATTTGATTCACTTAACTACAAGCTAAACGTCGAATGGAACCAAAAAGATTCAAAGTTTTTTGATGCGACTATTGCCGATTTTGAAAAAGAAATTGCTGGTTTACAAAAAGAAGGTGTAACGAGTAAAGATTTAATTAAATACACAACAGACAAAATTAAAGACAAACAAATTCAAAATGATATTCAAGAAATGACAAAAGTAATTGCTGAATCACAAATGTCAAACGAAGAGGCTCGAGCTTTTGTTGTTTCAAAACTAAGCAGCACATATTCTCACGGTGCCAGCTGGTCAGGAAGCAGAATTGGAGTTCATGCTGCCATTATCGTAGGAATAATTGTTCTTATTCTTGTCTGTGTTCACCGTCATAACAATGACACAACAACTGAACAAACTCCTCCTAGTGATACTTGCCAAACACCTACATATGAATGCCAATATGATTGGCAATGGTCGTCAACATCTTGCTGTTACACTTCAGTAGTTTACTAAAAAATTGCCTCAGTAGACTCAATGTCTGCTGAGGTTTTTTTATTTCTGGAGATTTATATAAAATTAGAAATTATCATTTTTATCTTCCTCGGCTTTGGGAGTTTCTCGTTTGGAGCCGAAGTTAGAAGCACCAGATATGGAACTGATGCCAAGAAGGCCCTGCTCGATTTAAAAAATGTTAAGTGTGAAGACTTTGACTGTCCCGCATCGGAAAATTTTGAATCAGTAATCAGTGTTAAGTAGATCAACGAACTCAAAAATTCAAAACAACTTAAACTCCAATTCATATCTTTCACTTTTATATCGATAGAGGAATAATTTTAAGATTAAATAGTAACAAGTAAATGAAATAAAGGGAGCAACTAATACATCAACGGTGTAATGCGCTTTTTGAATAAGGACGCTAATTGCAACAAAAAAAGCAATAATAAAAAATGTCAGCTTTAATTTTTTAGGTACAGATAAAAATAAAAGAAAAAGTGTCGCCGTGTGACCGGAGAAAAAAAGATCATTGACTAAAGTCTTCCCAGTTCCAAAAAATTCCACGAAAGGGTCCTGTAAAAAAATCATTCCAATTGGTGGCGAGAGCGGCATAATATACATCATCGCAATTCGGGTCATTACCATTAAGGCATAAGCTTCAAATAAAATCATCAGTCTATAGGGTGAAGAGATGAGTGAAGCCAGGGCAAATAAGATCCCCCCATAAATCATCGTAAAAATAGGCTTTGTTAAATCTTTTGCCTTAAAAGTTTCGAGAATAGGATCATTGAATTGAATTCCTTTTCTCAATTCTACGAATTCAGTAAACTTAGAAAAAATAAGCATAGTGAAAACTAAAATTAAAATAGAAGCTATAAATTCGACTATAAAGTATCTATTGGTCGTAGCCGCATGCCAATTGCTCTTAAAATATTTGAACCGCTCTCTCATCTTGCACCCTTTGTTACCCACTTCTACTCTCTCAGAAACGTTCTCTTTCGGAAACACTTTGTTTTACTTTGAGAACACAGGCACTACTTAACAATAAAATTACACCATCAAACTCATTAGAATCACTCAGCAAAAATATTCATATAACTTGGCGCTATGCTTGCTTTGTGTGTCCTCAACTAACACTAGATTGCTAACTAATCTAGTCATCCACAAAGGGGATAGAAATGTACGGATCACAATACCATGCACACCACGCACTTACTCAAGTCAGACCAAGCACGCAAGAATTAGCTACTCGCACTTCTTACAAACTAGAAAAAAAAATAAACAGAAAAATTTCATTGAGCATTTTTATATTTATCTTCATTGCTTTATCAATTTCGAGTTTATCATATGCGGGTCCTAGTCAACCAAGACTTAAAGGTGGGAATGGAAATACAAACGGTCGCTAATTATACCTTATCGAAGAGAAGATTAAAAAACTTCTCTTCTTCAAATTAATAAAAGTTAAAGTAAGAATTCAAAAAGAGTACTTGGAATCTTTAGCAGATAGAATAATGCTTTTTTGGTCTTGCTTACATCTTTATAAAGATCCGTACAATCATCGGGTTCAGCTTCACTATTTAAACCAAAACTATTATACATTCTTAAGCTGATGTTTTTTTTTACATCGTTGGCAAGTTTAGGGCTCCCGCTACAAAAAATCGCCATCTCTGTATTGTAATGACTCGAGCGATTATCAACATTATATGTTCCCACCATAAAAGATTCGTCATTAAAAACTATCGTTTTAGCATGGGTCCCCCATGTTGATGTCTTGATTTTTTCGCTATAAAGCTTTGACTCTCCAGAAAACTTTCCTTTATAAACATATGCCTTGAAATTGCTAAAAGGAGTAAAGCTTTTAATTTTATCACTAAAGACGCTTGCAACATGAATGGCGTCGGTTGAGGCAAGACTATTAGTGAATATTTTAATTTTAGTTTTTTTCTTTTTTAGATAATTTAATAACCTGTCACTTAGTGAACTCGACAAAAAATAAGGTGTATCAACAACAACATCATTTTCGTCTTTAATTTTAGTATCCATCCACTTATCAATTTCCTGCTGAAGCAAACGATACTTCTCATTATATTTTGTTGTGTTCAAGGCCTGAAAAAAACTTGCTCCTTCTTTATCGGAAGCAAAAGCCACTTCAGGACAATTGTATTTATTATTTTCTAGAAAAGTTTCTTTTCCGTAATTGTCGATAAACGCAAGGACTTTATCATCCTCTTCTTTAGGATATAATAGACTGGCAGCAAAATTTAATTTTTTCCGGTGTTCTTTAATTTTTTGTTCATTATTATTAATATCCTGAACTTCAATTGTCCTCGATTCTGGTACTTTAACTTCTTTTGGTATTTCAACCAATTTAGAATTCCAAAATTGATTAAAGCTTCCTTGCATCGACTTGACGACTTCACCTTCAACCGTAACATCACGGTCTAAAAAGTTAAAATCTTCCGAAAGGTCAAAATACTCGTCCCCTATATTTCTACCGCCGGTAATGGCCTCTTCGCCGTCTCTCACCATTAATTTTCTGTGATTTCTAAATTGCACAGAAGAAATTTTTAAAAGTGAGGCAGGATTATAATAACGAAGTTCGATATTATTCTTTTTTAGCTCCTGAGCAATATATTCATCCATTTTAAAAACTGTTATAAATTTATCGACTAGGATTCTTACCTTTACTCCTCTCTTTGCAGCCGCAACTAATTCTTTCAAAATGATTCTTCCCGAAGTATCAGGATTAAAAATATAAGACTCTAAATCAATAGACTCTTTTGCTCGCCTAATCATATCGACGCGGGCATATAGCGAGGCAATCCCCGAGTTAATAACTCGCATATCGTGTTTTGAGGTAGATGTTTTTTGATAGATTTCACTATTGTTCAATGATGCTTCAGTAGCTGATAAGAACGAATTAGAGTACAAAAACATGAAAAAGAAGGCAATAGTTAAGACTTTCATATTAAAAGTTCTCCAGTCATAGAATTTTCCTCTAGATTAAGTTTACAGTCCATTTAGAAGTATTTGCCTCTCATAACGATTCGCTATAGAACCAATTCAGATAAAGAATTTTTTATTTTATTTTTTTCATGGTTATTAACTGTTCGAGTAAATATTTTATTTACGAAATTAGCCAAAAGGAGATAGCGATGAAAAAGTCAGGGATTGTAGTTTCTCTATTATTGGGGTTTGGTCTGTTGTCTGTAACAAGCTGTGGAAAAAGTACGAGCAGTGCAAATAAAGCAGTTATAGATGCAATCGAAGTTCCAAAAACAGAAACCAAAGCAGACACGACTGCTAATCATAACGTAAAAGCAGTGAATCTAAGACAAGCAGAAAATTTTGCAGTTTTCGCTAACACATCTATCTTATCTGTTCCAAGTTCCACAATTACCGGCAAAGTAGGATTGCGTCCAGGCATTAGATCACAAATTACGCTAGATCCAACTGAAGTTGTTGGAGGATTACCTGAAATATATGCGGGTGACGATCGAGACGTTGGTGCAGCAGCCTTTATAATGCAAGCGAAGATCGATATGATCAACGCCTATAACGAAGAAGAAAGAACAGTAGCAGATGCTGATAAAATTGGTCTATGGAACGGAAACCTTGGTAACAAAGTTTTGGCTGCGGGTGTTTATGAATGGAAATCCCGTGTCACTATTCCACTAGATTTAAAACTTGAAGGAAATGAAACAGACGTATGGATTTTCAAAGTAACCGGACAATTAAGAGTTGGCACTGATGTGCATGTTACTTTAAGCGGTGGAGCAAAAGCTTCTAACGTTTTCTGGCAAGTTGGTGACGATGTTTTAATCAGAGCAAGAAGCTCTATGGTAGGAACAATTATCTCTCAACAAACATTCGAAATGAAAGAACAGGCATCCTTAGTAGGGAGAGCATTTGTAAAGAATGATAAATTAGTTTTGAATAAAAATACAATTACAAAACCATAATCAAACAGGATAATCATTCTTGAAATAAACCATTTCAAGAATGATTATCCATTTTTTACTTTCTACAAGTACTAATTATTTTTGCTAAACAAGTTCAAGTTTATCATTAGATAATTGATCATCGACTTTTTGTTTTAATTCTTAAATTCTGAGCTTTTCCTCCAGCTGGCCAATAACAACCTTTTATTAGCATTAATAGATAGTTAAATTGCAAAGGCTTGACTTAGTCTTATAAATCCATTGATTATATGAAACTTATACTCAGTTTTTTACCCTCGCTATGTTTACAATCTATGCCAAAACATAATAAATTTTAATCTATGGAAAACTACGGTCAAAACGAACTAGTTAAACTTGCTACGACATATATGCCTTTTGGCAAATACAAAGGGACACTGTTAATTGATTTACCTGAAACTTATATTGTTTGGTTTTATGGTCAGGGCCTTCCAGAAGGTCAAATCGGAAAGTTGCTTGGACTTTTATACGAAATAAAATTAAATGGCCTTGAGGACTTGGTAAGACCTCTTAAAAATGGTTATTAAACTAATCTGCTAATACAATATTTCTTGTAAGCCATTTCTTGGGACGAATTCGATCTTCTTTTTTGGAATAACCCAATGTTCCTTTGGTGTAAGAGGAAAGGTTGGGATCAAGCGAACATTTAATTTGAAAATCGATCATCGCCTTAAAAACTTCGAGCATATGCTCTTCATCTTCATCCGTTTTTTCCAGCCCTTTCCTATTACATTCCTTTATAAAGAAATGAATGGATTCTAGAGTTGAAAGACAAAAATCGGCCGGTTGTTCTTTGATTTCAAAAATAGAAGTATGCTTGGCCGTGAAGGATATCCGTGGAAGAATTTGTAAATTGCGAGACTGCCTCATCATTTTCTTTGCACATGGCCACGTACCGTCAATTAGAAAAATGACAATCCGAAGTCCATTCTCCTTCTTTTCAATTAGAGAAGTAACATCGTCTTCAGAAACATTGATGGCAATTTTCCCAGGGTATAAAACCATGCAATAGTTTTTAGTATCGTTTATTAGTCGGTTGACTTCATCGTCATCACTAAAATCTACACCTGTAATCATATGAGAATTTAAAAGAGATAATTTTGAAATTCTGCCTGTTCCCATTTTTTCTTTTTTTGCTTCCATCGGATGAAGAAGTAAAACAAAATGAAAATCAGTTTGAAAAGGTTTAATAAGATGGCAGAGACAATTTTTTTTTATACGAACGCAATTGAAACAGAAGTCCTCTCTGGGGTGCTTGATTTCTGTTTCTAGTCTTTGTGCTTTAATTTTTTGGTAAGTAATTTTATCCATATGAATTAATTTTTGTGAATAACGCCGTCGAAAATATCTAATTCTTTGTTATACTCAGGTGTTTTAATATCCATTAAACCTAAAAAAGAATGAAAGATATTATCGTGGGAGTAAGGTTCCCTCGCTTTCTTTTTTAATAACTCATAATTTGTATTTTTAGCGAGGCTGCCACCAAACCATAATACTGCAGCTATGTTTTTTTGTTCATCTGGGGCCATGAAATAAGGAAGACTGTGAAGATATAGTCCTTTTTCTCCCAAAGATTCACCATGATCACTAACATAAAACATTGATGTTCCAAAATTACTTGAATTTTCTTTGAGCAGACCTATGACCTTGGATAAGAAGAAGTCTGTATAAAAAGTCGCATTGTCGTAGGCATTATTAATTTCTTCATTAGTGCATTTCTCTAGCTCATTGGTCTGGCAAACAGGTTTAAATTTTTCAAAAGCCAATGGATATCTTTTATAATAAGCAGGACCGTGGTTTCCCATCTGGTGCAAGACAATAAAAATATTACCCTCTTTCTTTAAATTTATATAATCTTGCAACCCAACCAACATTCCGACATCCCTGCATTCTGGATCACAGATAGTGTTTTGGGGTGGTTGTTTATAATCTTCGTAAGGCACTCGAAGTGCTACTCCTTTTGAGTTTGAATTATTATCTCTCCAAAGAATGTTTACTTTTTTAGTATGAGCAAGAATATCAAGTAAATTTTCAGTCGTGGCAGCTTTTTCGTTATTAAATTTATTTCTGCCAAAATTTGAAAAAAGACAGGGTACAGAAACAGCAGTTGAAGTTCCACATGAAGTCATATTCGTAAAAGAGATAACATTTTCTTTTTTTAAATAAGGATTAGTTTCTTTTTTATAACCATTCAGAGAAAAATGATCTCTTCTGGCAGTCTCACCTACGACAAAAATTATTAATTCTCTTTTGGTTCCTTTTCCCGCAACTACGGCGTTAAGGCCTAGGGACTCCATGCGAGTACTTGAGTCGACAAAAAAGTGACTCACGTACTTACCAACCGAATATATATAATAAGTAGGATTAGTATAATAGCGAAGTGGTTTTTGCTCTCTAAAAAAAGAAGCATAATTTTTTCCGAATGAAAAAAGTAATATAACAATTAAGAGAACTGAAGCAAAAACAGATTTGAGTCTTGAAAAAATCTCTTCTTTAAATGTTAGTCTATTTAGCTTAATTTTATAAATTATGTATGACGGAATAATCCAAAGGAAGATCAAGTAAATGAACAGTCGTAAACTTACGAGGTCGAATGCTTCATGTGCATCAGTGTTGAAAATATTTAAAAACATATTGTCATCAAGTACCGTTCCGTAACTATCCATGACATAGGCGGCAAGAGTCGACAGGAACAGCAGTAAAATGAGGAAAGGTTTGGTCGTATGCTTGGACCTGATAAGATTAAGTAAAATATTTATAAAACTAGTTAAAACTAAACTGAGTGAAAGTAAAAAGAAGATTCTGCTACCGGAAATTGGATAAATAATAAAAGTTTTTTCAAAAAAACTGATATTAAAAAAAAGGGTGAAAAATAATGATATCCCAAAAAGAAGTTTTGTCTGAGTCATTTTTAAGTTCATATCATTCTCTAGTCCTCTACTAATTAGTTTTATAGATTAATCAAATAGTTTAATTAAATTAATTTTAATTAATACATTCAAATTTTAAATTATTACTTTTCAAATTATAACTGGAAAAAGATAGAGCCGACATCTAAATATTTACGTATTGCCCCTGACATCCTTGGCCAATCGAAGCATTAATCAGTGAAAACAATATAGGGAAGTGACTCTGAGTTAAACACTAGGGTAACGAGACCTCTCCTGTGAGTATTTATACCTCCTGAGTTATAATATTCAACTTTTGGAGGCGTTTTATAACTAACAAAAATGGCTTCTTAATTGCAACTTTATACTTGAACCTTTAGAGGATATAGAGGAGCTCCTAATGGGAATTAGAGAACAATCTCGCAGCACTCGATCAATTTAAAGCAAAAGGAGGCTACTACATGGCATCTTCATTAACAATTCCCGCAAATAAAAAAGATCATCATATAGGATCCATACATGCTCTAGTTACACTTGTAGAATATGGTGATTTTGAATGTCCCCATTGTTCGATCTTTGCACCAATGGTCGATCAATTAATCAATGAATTTAAAACAAATCTTTATTTCGTCCTCCGCCATTTTCCAGTAAGTAATATTCACCCTCATGCCTTACTTGCAGCTCTCGCTGCAGAAGCGGCGGGTTTGCAGAACGAGTTTTGGAGTTTTAGTGAATTTCTTTTTAAAAACTATGACTATCTCTCACCTGAATTGATAGATGAGTGCGCAGAGGGCTTAAACCTTAATCTTCATCAATTTCGAAAAGATATGAAAAGTGAAGAACTTTTGGAGCGAATAACAAAAGATTTTAGTGGAGGAGCTCGAAGTGGAGTCAATGGCACCCCTACTCTCTTTCTCAATGGTCATCGTTATGAAGGCCCATTAACTTATAATTTTCTGAGAGAAGCAATTCTAAGATTGATAGATGAAGCTCAAGCAACATATATTTAACACAAAAAGAGAGATAAAATGAGTACAAAAACTTTTTCTTATTGCATGAAATGCAGCAGTCTCAATAAAGTCACAGTCGATAAAATCAAGGAGCAGGAACCTGTCTGTGGAGCTTGTGGTGCTCCTCTTAATATGCATTCACTTGTAAGCGAAATTGATTTAAAAGGCCTATTAAAGATGACTAAAAAAGCTGATTTGCCGGTCGTCATTGATTTCTGGGCGCCATGGTGTGGTCCATGCAAATCATTCACTCCAACTTTTGAGAAGGCCTCAATACTGTTTGGAGGCAAAGTCATTTTTGTAAAAATAAACACCCAGGCATTCCCACAAGCATCAAACCAATTTAATATTCGCGGGATTCCAACACTCTTAATTTTTAAAAATGGGAAAGAGGTTGCAAGGGAGTCAGGAGCATTTCCTTTAGAACAATTTAAGAATTGGCTTCAGCAATTTGTTTCACCGACTATGCATCAGAGTGAAATTTAGGGAATAATTGCTGCAATTTCTCCAGACAAGCACTCCCAAAATAAATTATTTTTCGAGTGAGTATGTCGGCATATTAATATTCAACATATTACCCCAACAACTTACTCCCTTGTCTCCTACAGCGCATGTATGATTCCAGCCAGCGGAAAGTTGTCTTGGATTTTTAATAGCAGGAGCTGATAATCTTTCAGGTAAAAACTGAGAATCTCCCCAACATTGGACTTTTCCATTATAAATGGCACATGCATGGCTTAGGCCGCAGGAAATTTCAACAACATTTGCCTTTAGTACTTCTTCTGGAATATTTAAAACTTCATTATTTGTAGTATCGATATTTTTTGTATCGCCGACAAATTGAATTTTATCACCCCAGCATTGAGTTTTTCCAAGCGATGTAACTCCACATGAAAAAGTTCCACCTGCACACATTGCTTTAGCATTCATCATTTTTTTAGGCGGATTTACATTTTTAATTAACCCTTCTCCCCCCCAACATGTGACTTGATCATTAGAGACTGCACACACATGAGAAAATCCAGATGAGATTTGCGAAATATTAGTCAGATCTTTAGGTACATCCAGGGCACCTCGAATATTTTCTCCCCAACATCTAACCTTCTCCTGGGTTCCTGCACATATTTGACTCCCACCCGATGAAGTAAAAGAAACAGGCCCAAGATCGAGAGGTGGATTATAAACGGTATTGCTGCCCCCCCAACAACTAAGAACTGAATCAGTAATAGAACAAACACGATGAGAACCAACTGAGAGTTGAGTGAGTGGCCCTGGAATAGTCGTTGGAACATCTAGTGCTCCATCAGGATTAAATCCCCAACATTTGATATTGCCTCCGTCACCGTAGGCGCACGTACTAGCATGGCCTGCAGAAAGAAATTCAGTATTATCAACACCTCCAGATGGAACAAAAGATTTCAAAAGTTTGTAAGTTCCTTTTGTGATTGCTCCTAATCGCCAGCAAATTACTCCTTTACTTGGTGTAACGGCACAGGCATTAGATGAGCCAACACTAAGTTTAGTAGCACCAATACTGTCATCAACTAATGTCGTTTTTCCAGATTCATCCCAGCACTTCACACCATCTGCGACGATGGCACAATTAAAAAAACCACCGGATGTGAATTCATTTATAGTCGCATCATCTGGTGCAATATAATCTTTAAAAGGATATCCCCAACATTTAATTCCATCATCTGTTTGAACACAATGGTGCCACCATCCCGAAGTCAAGTTTCTTGGATTTTTTAAAATTATGGGAACATCAATAGTCCCTTCGATAGACATTCCCCAACAGATCACTTTCCCATCAGAGATCACACAACTGTTGTTCATTCCCAATGAAATTTCCGTAATATTTTTTAAATTAACAGGTGCGTTGGATTCACCAAAATCATTTCGTCCCCAACATTTAATTAGATTTTTTTCAGAAACAGCACATGCATGCTCGTATCCGACAGAGAGAAGTTTGGGTTTTAGAATAAAACTCTTTTCCAATAAAACTTCCGTCTTTGTGCTGTTTGGAATTTCTCCCCAACATCGAACTCCAAGATCTTCAATCATGCAGGAGAACCTATTTCCAGCTTGCAGAAATCTGGAATTTATTCCAACAGTTGGAGTTCTCAATGTAACACTTTCGGCATTTCCAAAACATTTAACTCCCAAGGAAGTTGAAGCACAGACATGGTTGCGACCTGCGGAAATTTCAAAAGTTTCGGCAATTACACTATTAGTTTTAGCATTAGCTGAAAAACAAAATAAAAACGGAATCGAAAACATCAGAACCCAATTAATCATAACTCCTCCCAGGTATGGATATTATCCAAACTATAGAGTTTAAATTATTTGCTCGTCTATTTCGTAATTGTTATCGATTATTCTAAAATGACTCATGAATAAACTGATTATTTCGTTCAAGTTATTTTTACGGTACTTCTATTGCATCTATTATAGAGACAATAGAATCCAAGGAGGATCTATGAGAAAAGTTAGAAGCATTATGACTATGAATCCCGCTTGTTGCACCATGGATACGAAGCTAGCAGATGTGGCACGCTTAATGATCGAACACGACTGTGGCGAAATTCCCGTTGTTAACAATCATGAAGAAAAAAAACTCGTGGGTGTCATAACTGATCGTGACATATGTTGCAGAGCTGTTGCTCAAGGATTAAACCCTGCGGCAATGAACGCAAAAGATTGTATGACTAGTCCAGCGATAACTGCCGGCATGGATTTACCTATTGAAATCTGCATGGAACTAATGGAGAAAAACAAAATACGTCGAGTTCCAGTTGTCGATGATAAAGGTTGTTGCTGTGGAATGGTTTCATTAGCTGATATCGCAAGAAAAACCGAGGAATGGACAACTGGATCAATCGTTAAAAATATTTCCCGACCTTCCGATGATTCCAAACACACTCCGTAAGATAGTTTTTTATAAAAAAAATAAATTTTAAAACAATTATTCTTTCTCAATAATCAGAATAATAATCCTTGTAGCGATAAATTCATTATCGCTAAGGGATTTTTATGAATAAAAATATAATTTTGACTTTTACCTCTTAGTTAATTTTACAACAACTCTGATTGATCCTAAGTGGGCTCAAATAAAATAGAGTAAAACTGCCTTTTGCCTTAAAAATTACTAAAGACAAAAAGCAATTATAAAATAATTAATGTTTTCGGAATAATTGTTCGCCTCTTTTTTTCATCTCTTCATAAGACATATTTTCTTTACGAGTGTCTATGAACCATTGATGGCCGAAAGGATCTACTATTTTTCCAGAGAGATCACCACAAAACTGATCTTCCATTTTACCTAATTCTTTGGCACCGGCGGCAATTGCTTGCTTGAAAATTTTGTCTGAATCTTCAAAAAATAAAGTAATCCCGGATGTTGTTCCTCCAAGGTGTCTTGGACTATAACAATCCAATTCGGGAAATTCATCTGAAATCATGATTCTTGCTTTTCCAATTTGAATTTCAGAATGAGCAATACGATTTTTATAGTCTTTTATACTTACCAATACTTTTGCTCCAAAAGCTTTTTGATAAAATTCTAAGGCAGCTTCCGCCATATTCACGTAGAGATAAGGGGTGGCTCCTGCGTATTCGTCGGGAATTGACTTTACTTGAATTCCTTTTTTTTCATTTGAAGTCCTCATATCCATATTTTCTAAATTTTCATCAACATCCATATGTTTTCTCCTCTTGGTAAAGTTACTAATTTCATTTTGACTTGATAGTATTTTCAGTCAATTTATTAAACGATATAAAATTCAATAGATTAAAATTAAATTTTCTAATGTTTTATAAAACACATAACAAATCTATATTTTTCATCTGTTTTATTTAATGACAATCTTTTTACCAGAAACCAACAAATGGAGGTCTTTATGAAAATTGTACCTAGGAAATCAACCAGTGCTTCATCCTCGTCACGAAGCAGGGGCGGAGAAGATTTAATGTCCTTTCAAAGAGAAATGAATAATCTAATGGGCAGTTTTTTCAACAGAGGTGAATTAACTATGCCTCAGTTTGAATCTAATTTTTATCCTTCTGTGGATATTAAAGAAAAAGATAATAAGTATCTATTAGATGCTGACCTTCCGGGAATGAATGATGCTGACGTGACGATGGATTTTCATAATAATACCCTTACTATTAAAGGTGAGAAGAAAAGTGAATCTGAAACTAAAGATGAAGGATATGTTTGTGTTGAACGCTCGTATGGAAGTTTTCGCAGAGATATTCCTTTTGATGATGAAATAGACCAAGATAGCATTAAAGCAGAACTTAAGAACGGGGTTCTACATGTAGAACTCTCAAAAAAAGAAAAAGGAAATGACTCTCATCGAAAAATTCAAATTAAGCATTAAAATAATTATTTGGAGGGGAAGAAAACTCCCCTTATATTGCACCTTTATTTAATAATTAAACTTCCTTTCATGACAGTATGAAACATACATTTATAATTATAGGTCCCTTTTTTTTTAAGAATTAGCTGCCAGGTTCCATTAACTGGTATTCCCATTGAGTTAAATGACTTGTCTTCTGAAGTGACAGTATGTGGAAAGAAATCTTTATTATTCCAGATAACAGTATCATTAAGATTTACTGTCAAAGTTTGTGGAGTGAACTTCATCCCTTCAATTTTAACATGGTGGACTTTTGTATTTTGGGCGAGGGAAATTCCAATCATCCAAGCAGTAATAAAAAATTTAATTATTTTGCCAAAGAAGCTTGAAGAGTTTTTGCATGCTCTAAGTGAGCGGAAATCGCAGGTCGAACTTTTTCTATAAGTGCTTTGAGTTCTGCGTTTTGAGAATTAGGAATTAACATCTTATCTATAGTGTCTAATACTAATTCATGATAAGTGACTTCTTGTTTAACATAATGCATATCAAATTTTTTACCAGAAAGTTTTTTTAACATTTTTATATTTGTTTTACCGCCGGCCACAAGGCTTTTGCTTGTATCATTATTTGCTGGCTTTAAACCTAGTTTTGTCACTAGCACTGTTGCTTGCGCATTAACGCCACTATGATCAGCAATCATTCTCTCAGCAAATTCCTGAACCTCTTTGTTCTTACTTTTTTCTTTAGCTAATTTACCGGCCATTATATCTATATTATTGGCTGTAACTACAATGTGAGCAATTTCGGGGTCAGTTAATACAGTTTGAGCATAAAGAGCCGTTGAAATAAATAATATTATGAATGATATAGAGAATATTTTAAAAAAAGATTTTTTGTATTGTTTCATATGACTCTCCTTTGAAAATAAAATACTTCAACTGTATTCTTGTCTCATTATTAAACGCGAATAAAAAATACATAATACTTATAAGAGTTATAGACCTAGCATGAATTTAAACTCCTATTGCTTTGCACTTCCTTGCAAATCATCAATCGCAAATCGCCAGGTTCCATCGATCTGTTTGCGCAATACTTCGAGTGAATGAAATGGTGAATGAATCGCCTGACCATCGGGAGCAAAAGAATCCATATAACCTTTTAAATTAGTTGTTGCGAGGTTACCATCTTGATGAATAGTCGTTACGATTTCTTCAATTACCATTTTTGGTTTCATTGAAATTAATCCCTCAAACTCTGCACGTATTGCCTCGGGAGAATAAGTAAGTTCTCCTGTTGTGAACAAAAAAAATGCAGCCCCCGGTTCATAGAGTTCAATCAGTGTATCTATATCCCCCTCCTCGATTGCCTTAACTAAAAGCAGATCACAATCCTGAGGCTTAAATGCTGGAATAAATTTACTCATAATTGCTCCATTGGATTTTCGGAATGAATATTTTCTTCTCGTTTAATATTTTTATAAGGAGTTTCTTCTGCCATTATGGCCCTTTTCACTGAGGGAATCTCTTCCATCATAGATTTGAATTGCATTACATAGGCAAATTTATCTAGACGAAGTTTAAGATGATCTCCCATTCTCAAGATGGCTATAGCGTACATATCTGCGATGGTGAACGTTTCACCTAATAAAAATTTATTCTTTGCTAAATGTTTGTCCAGATACTCCAGTCTTCCTTCAATTTTTTTTAAAATTATATTTTTGTAATCAGGAGATAATTGATCTGGATGGAATAATGGTCCCATTGCTTTATGGAATTCGGTACTCACAAAAACCAGCCATTCAATACAGCGAGCGCGTTGTAATGTTCCGGGTGGTGCTAGATAAATTGAACTATTTCCTATTTCAACAATGTATTGAAGTATATTTGTGGCTTCAGTTAAAACCTGTCCATCATCAAGAACAAGAGCAGGGACATAACCTTTTGGATTATATTTTTTTAATTCCGTTTTATCAGTGAGACTCACCTCCAGGGTCTCATATGCAGTTCCTAGTTCTTCTAATAAAATATGGACAGCTAATGAGCAAGCTCCTTTCGCATATATCAGTTTCATCATTCACTCCTTTGATGTTTTGTCTTTTTTATGATTCCAAAATGAGACGAGTTGGTCAAAGAAGTGATTAAAAGTAAATTCAATCATAGGATTAATGAGAAACATCCATAACAAATTAATATGAATAAAATTATTTTAAACAATTATAGTTAAAAAACTTGCAGGTAAATAATATCTATTCTATCAACGTTCTCGAGTCCTCAAACATATTCAGGAGATTTTATGTTAAAGAAAATTACGACATTATTTCTGCTTACAGCGTTCACCCAGGTTTACGCTATTACACCGGTACAACAGTCCTTTGCTCTTGCAACGGAATTAAATCAATCTTTCGATGAACTCAATTATAGATTAAATGTAGAGTGGAATCAAAAAGATAAAACTTTTTTAAATGATTCTATTAAAAACTTTGAAAATGAAATTACTGAATTACAAAAGCAGGGACTAACGAATAAAGAATTAGTTCAACACACAATTGGAAAAATAAAAGACAAATCAACGCAAACCGAAATCAGTGAAATAGCGAAAGTCATTAGCGACTCGCAAATGAGCAATGAAGATGCTCGTGCATTCACAATTCAGAAATTAAACAGCACATATTCGCATGGTGCTAGTTGGTCAGGTAGTAATGTAAATGTCCATATCACCGTTGTTTTAGTGGCAATAATTATAATTCTCGCTTGTATTAAACACCGTGGTGATACTGGTCCACAAGGTCCAGCTGGACCTGCAGGTGAACAAGGCTCTCCAGGTGAACAAGGTCCTCCTGGGGTACAAGGTCCACCGGGAGCTCAAGGTCCAGCAGGTGATCAAGGTCCTCCAGGGGAATCTTGCTATCCATTTTGTTATTCATCTTAAATATATCGTTTAAAATTTGGGAGCAATTAATTTGCTCCCATTTTTTTTATTTCATTTGATCATTACGTCAATATTATTAGTTAGAACTAATAATTCTGCATTCAGATTCGTAGAAGGATATATTAAAATGATCCTTTACTGAATTTTTTAAAATAAATTGAATCGTTTGTTCAGGTTCATCACAATGTGGAAAATGTCCGCTATGATCGAGCACTCGAAGTGTCGCTTAAGCAAGCTTTACAGTCAACTTGAGTGGTGGAGAGAAGTTTTCTATTTGCAAGAAATAAATTCGACTTCCTCGAGTGCAGTCTTCTTATTTAAAAAAGAATCCATATCCCAGATGCGAGGCTCAGACCAATCAGAGTCAATCATAACCAGAAATGTTTTTTTATTCATTTCAAAAGACGCTGCTGCAACGATACTGTGGCCGCCACTATTTCGCTCACCGGTTTTTCTAGGAATCCACAAGCGTTCATCAACTTCTGGATTTGGTTGATCATACATTTCCAATCCAAAAGGAGATTTTACCATTTTTGGACCAATATTAAATGAGACAATTATCGGCAAGCCAAGTCTTAAGTGAGAAAGAATTTTTTCTTTAGCTTTATCATATGAATCTGTCTTAAAAGAATTGCATGCAAATCCAAACTTTTTTCCGTAAGAGTTCATAATTCCATTGATAGAAAATCTATGAGAAAGAGTTAAATAATATTCATTAATTGAATCAACTAACAAATTAGCTCTTCCTTCTTCAGTACTTAAAATATTTGCGAGTTTCCCGTTTCCAGTAAAACCGGATAAATTTGTCTGTTGTAAAAAATCATCAATAGCATAACCGGTACAAGTACCACCTGCTTGCTGATACGGATCAAGAATAGTCTGTTGCTTCAAATTTTGACTTTTAAAGTTTGTTGATTCTATATAGTAAACTTTTGACGAAGCCATATTTAAATACATTTGAAATGAAATTGAACTATCTGGACGAATAGTACTGCCAAGAAAAATGGCTGGCCCTGCGAGTTTGGCATCGGTTGTTTGTAAATTTACGGTTGAACCAATACCGATTGGAAAAGCTCCAACTTGTACTGCATTTTCTAACGAAGTAGAAATATTGGCAGCGTATGAGTTTATTGAATAAACTAAAAATAATCCCAAAATACGAAATGAGTTTTGTCTTAAAAGCATATAATCTCCTACTAGCCTGTGAACTTAACACAAAATTATTTAGAAATTCCTCAAGTCTATAAAGATTACATCCTCTTACAGATGCATAGTTTATTTGAACCTATTTCATAACTAAAGAGGGTCTTATTTTTGAAGATAAACTGACTTATAACTTCTCAACTGAGCTTTCGGAGTTAACATGAAAAATTATCTTTTAGCATTCACACTCATTATCAGCATTTTTCCAATTTCACGCTACGCTCATGCCTCTATCCCTCCCACTCAATACTTGATGTGTGAAGCCTCACAAATTCAGAAGTTATGATTAATTCTTTGAAAAAAAATACGCGCACATTATAAATTCTCTGAAGATATAGATGCTTTTCAAGAGTCGAAAAATTATGCAGTTTTACATAATGAAAAAACATTAAATGTCCTGAGACCTAAAAGATTTTTACGGTTGGTTCAAACCAGTACCTGATCGACGTCCTTATCAAAATTTGTCACTCAACCTTAAAACATGGACAGTCTCTAAACTTGATTATGAAAGGCAATGGCGAGCGCTTTCGCCAATTGATGATGGAATTTGAAGTGATAAGAAAATAATAACTACACCAATAATAATTAAAGACGGTGAGTCGCGCAAACTATGATAAAAATATTGGACCAAAGCTAAAAGCATAATCAATTAATCAAAACTTTAAATCAACGGAGTATCGATTCTAGATTTCCTTTATCCCTTTTTCTTCTACTGTATTAAAAACTTTTTCCATAATTTCTACAATATTATCAATAGTATCGTGATCAATGGTCATCGCAGGTTGAATTCTGAAGCTTGAAGCATAGGCCATAGTAAGAAGGCCTTTATTTAAAAACTCTTTAAAAATCCAATTTGTTGCATTTTTTGAAAGAGGTTCTTTTGTTTTTTTATTTTTTACCATTTCAATCCCAAGCATAAGCCCTATTCCTCGAACTTCACCAACAAATGAATAACGATCAGCAAATGGATTTATTTTTTCTAAAAAATAAGCTCCCATTTTTTTTGAATTCATTACTAAATTTTCTTCTATAATAATATTTGTTGCCGCCAAAGCAGCTGCAGATGCCAGAGGATTTCCACCATAGCTTGAAGATGAACCGGAAGGATTCCCCCATGGCTTCACTTTTACTAATTCATCAGTAGATACAACTCCACTAATAGGAAATCCTCCTCCAAATTGTTTTCCAATTGTCATTATATCAGGAATCACTCCAGATTGTTCTGCTCCCCAAAAGGTTCCTGTCCTTCCAAAACCTGTAATCATTTCATCTGAAATTAAAAGAGCGTCAAACTCTTGTGCAATTTCTTTTACACCTGTTAAAAATTCTTGGGGCGGAATTATATTACCTGCAGTTCCTTGTACGGGTTCAATAATAAATGCGGCCACACCACTGCCGACATTGGCCTTTAAATGTGCACGACCTACCTCGAGACACGCCATTCCGCATCCAGGATAGGCTGTATTTAATGGGCATCGATAACAATTTGCATAAGGAATTATATTAACTCCTGGTGCATAAGGCCCATAACTTTTTTTAAAATCAGAACCCATTAGCGAAAGAGCACCATGTGTTTTTCCATGGAATCCACCTGAGAAACTTACCATTTCCCATTTTCCCGTTTTATTTTTAGCTAAGCGCAGAGCGGATTCAACTGCTTCTGAACCACTCGAATAAAGTTGGATTCGATTTAAATTTCCTAATTTTATCGTATCAATCAATTTAAAAAAATCCAGACGAGCCTTTGAGGTAAAACTTCCAACGCTTGCCTTGGACACTTGTTCAGCTATAGCTTTAACAAATTTAGGATGAGAATGCCCAAGACCATTGACTCCAATTCCTCCGATGATATCTAAAAATTCATTACCATCGACATCTTTGACAATATTTCCAAAGGCGCTTTCAACAACAATGCCTGCCATCAAAGCAAAACCTTGTAGGCCGTCGGCAATATAAAGATCTTCTTCATTGCGCATCTGTTGACTTTTTTTTCCGGGAATACTTGTAATAAGATTAACTTTTTGATTTATTGGTTGAGAAATTTCCATATAGCATTCCTTTTATTTTAGGATTATGAGATGGTAAACGAGACACATACTTAGCATTTTTTAACAGCAAATGAATAGGAACAAAAATGAAAAAAGCTGCCATTTTAGCTGCGGGAGAAGGTTCAAGAATTAAATCAATTGCTCCTTTCAAACCAATAGTAAAAATCAATGGGACACCACTCCTTGAACTCACTTTAAAAAATCTACATTTTCAAAACTTCAAACATATAAGTATTATTTTTAATGATTCAGCGAGAGAAATGGATCTCTCCTTACTGCCTGGTCTGTTATCTCCAAGTATTAATTATTTTTTTAAAACAACCCCAAGCTCTATGCACTCTCTATACGAAGTTGGTCAAAAACTAGAACTTAAAAATGGTGAACATCTTTTTGTTTCAATGGTTGACAGCATTGTAAGACCTGCTGACGCCCTTAAATTTCAAAATTTTTGCCATACTTTAAATAATGATGAATCCGCCCTCTTAGTGACACCATTTATTGAAGATGAGAAACCGCTGACTCTAAAAATAAACGATCAAGGCTATATTACAGAATTTCAATGTCCCATTGAGGAAGGTGTACTCATAACTTCAGGAGTCTATTGCTTTTCAGAAAATATATTCCCTTTGCTTTTTGAAATGATAGCAAATGACCAGACTAAGATGAGGAATTTTTTAACTGAATTAGTTAAACGCGATTATAAAATAAAAATTTTTGAATCTATTAAAACTCTAGATATTGATCGCCCGGACGATATAATAAGTGCTGAAATATTTTTAAAGGAAAATCTTTTATGATGCAGGTAAAATGGATTCTTTTTGATTTTGGCGGATGCCTTGATTCTGACGGTGTGCATTCGCGAACACTTTTTTTAAATCAATTTTCAAAATATAATCTCATCAATTCTGTTGATGACTATACCCATTTTCAAGAAGCATACACCTACAGCGATCGATTAGTGATTGACAATTCTCTTATCGTTGATTCTACACTTTTAGAAATGAATGAAAGAATGTGTTTTTACATCGCTCAGAAGTTGAATATAAAAAAAGCGCCAATCGTATCTGAAGTTGCAATGGCGATCACGGAAATACAATCACTCTATTTAAAAAGAAATAAAAAAATACTCGAGAAATTAAACGGTCAGTATCAGCTAGGAATCATTTCAAATTTCAGCGGAAACCTAGAGACTATCCTTAAGGAGTTTTCTCTTGCTACTCATTTCAGTTTTGTACTTGATTCCTATCATGTAGGTTCAAGCAAACCAAATCCTGCAATTTTCAATCTCGCAGTTGAAAAATGCAGTTCTATTTCCAAAGAAATTTGTTTTGTCGGGGATAATTTAGAAAAAGATATTGCTCCGGCAAAGGCTCTCGGAATGAAAACAATTTTAATAAGTCCAATACAATTAAAGTGTGAAGCAGATTATACACTAAGTTCCTTGGAAGAACTTTTAGTACTAACCCAAATAATATAACCAATAAATATCCATGTAATTTCAACAAATCGATAGAGAAAAACCGCTGACAAAAAGCCTTTCGAATCTACAAATAAAATTTTCTCCATAAAAAACCGAACGCCTTCTTCACGCGTGCCAATTTGATAAGGAACAAAAAAGAAAATATTATCTACGAAAGTTCTTCCTACATCCAGAAGTGAGCTACTTAGAAATGAAATTTGATGTTTTATTAAGTAAAAACCAAAATAAAAAGTAAGACCTTCAATAAAACGTGCAATAATATCAATTATCAAAGAGGAACAAAATATACCTGGGCTTTTGTTGTAGAATTTTAACAATCTTCTAAATGCTACTTTTATATTAACGATAATAACTCTTAGTATTCGATAGCGAAATGTAAAGGCAATATAAACGAACTTTACACGTAAAATCCAAATTAATAAATAAAGTGAGATTGAAAAAACGAAGGCAAACCCGAGCAAGTAATACCGAACTTCGTTAGGCATCTGATAAAACAAAACAAGGACAATTGAAGTGACGACAAAACTGACTCCCGTCGCAAGAAGATGGATTATATTATAGTTAATGGTGCTGGCCAGTGCATCACTTTTAGGCAAGTATTTTGATAACATCAGATACTTAAGTGGCTCTCCTCCTACTTTTAAAAAAGGTGTCAAGTTATTCCATGCAATACTCACTACGGTAATTTTAGTAAAAATTGAAATTTTCTTAAAAATAGAAGACTCTTGAAACATACGCTGATGATCTGATGCCAGCATCCAGGAAACAGCATAACAGATAAGCGTTGGGATAAAAGTAAGGGCCAACAGAACCAATAAAAAACCAGTCTGATTGACCTCTTCAACCAAATTAGTAAATCCATATTTTTTTATAATTTTAAGAAGTGAAAATAATCCTACTAGTGAGAAAATTATTCTAAATATAATGGAATTTATTTTTTTATTCTTCATGAGTATTTAGTTTCAATTCACTAAATAACTTTTGATCTGATTTTTTTTGCATAATACCTACGACTAAAATAATGAGGTTAAAAATAACTAAATCAAAAGTAATCAGATAAACATCAAATCGGTGGTAAAACATAAAAATGATGATCAACACCGTATGGGCATTGACACCAATTAAGCGCCAAAAAGGTAATAGCCATAAATTATGGCGTCTATAAATTTCCAAAAATATTTTTTTTTCATCGGGAGCATTACTCAAAAGATAGTTGCGCATGGTCTGTCGTTGGTAGTCGGTACGTGAAGTTAAGAACTGCTGCTTTTTAATCCAGGTTAATCGCAGTTTATTAATGAATTTTTCAAATCCCTGCGAATTTTCAATATTTCGGATTCCATCATCAAAACCTGGATTCCAATAGGTGTCATTGTCTGTTTTCCCATAGCCAAAATATAAGTATTCACGATGGTAGAAATCCAGGATGGCACACTGACACGAATGCAAATAGAGTGCAAAACAAACGACAATTACAAAGTAGAAACCATAGCTAGTAAAAAAAGGCCAGATGCAGGCTGCATAAACCGCAATCGTAACAATAGAATCGCAAATGCCGTCTAAAACAATTCCAATCCTTGTTGTTTGATTTGAGATTCTCGCCAACTGTCCATCTGCACTATCAAAAATACCTGACAAGACTAAATAAAAACTTGCCCAAATTAGGGCCGAATTGTTGTGTGGCCTGAGATAATAATAACTGGACACCAGACCAATATATAACCCCAAAAGTGAAACCATCGTAGGTGTCATCGTTAGGAAATTTGCGACTTTCGCTACTAAAAAACCTACAGGTCTATATAGAACCAAGTCTAATTTTTCTTCTGTATCTGGACTCTTAATACTGCTTTTAAACTCATTGAACAAAGCTACAAGCAATTGATACCTCACTTTTTAATTTATTAAGTGCATACGATGCCATATTAGGGGCCACACTATTTCGACAAGATCGAAATGAAGGCCAGTCATTAAAATCAATGAAATGCATTTTACCTTTATCTGTAATAATGCAATCCCCTCCAAAGTAATCGAGCTCCAAAATACGTGCTGCCATATGAACTAATCTTTCTAGATGGCCGCGATCAAAAATAATATCAGAATTACCTGGAATATTGGAATATCGATCATTGCTTGTTTCCCCCATATAACGTAAATTAAAAAAACTATCACGAACTCCATAAAATTTAAAAAGTTCCCCTTCTAAA
>JACMPM010000131.1 GCA_014377485.1 Bacteriovorax sp.
CATTATGTTCGTGACAAGGTGATTATATTTACTTAAGCTCTGGTTCACAAATATCTGTCGCGGGGTGGAGCAGCCCGGTAGCTCGTCGGGCTCATAACCCGAAGGTCGTAGGTTCAAATCCTGCCCCCGCAACCAATTTTTATTTAAAGATTACAAAGGGTTATGAATTTCGGTTCATAACCCTTTTTTTATGTCTGGGCCATTCTTGGGCCAACGAGCATGATTTGGTTATCAATTCGATGTTGAGATTTTTGTTTTGGATTTTTAATATGCGATTCTAATTCCGTAGTTTATATACGGGAACTGGAATCGCAAAAGTAAAGCCAAGTATTTTCCGCATAATAATGTACCATTTTCTGGCGGTATTATTTCTACGCCTCCTTCGCTAGAAGGAATATTATGATTAAGCCGATAAAACATGGGAATAAATGGCGAATACGTCCAACAGATATGCTTGGGAAGCGTCACAGCTATATTTTTGATAAACGTAATGATGCTATTGATTTTGGAATTAGGTTTCAATCCGACCAGCTTCAAATTAAGTCTGGCTCCAAACACGTACAGATTAAAAATAAAACTTGCTGCGATCTTTTTGAGTATTATCAAATGACGTATTCATCACAAAAAAGAAACCCAGACGATGATGCTTCGATTATTAGGGCACACTTAAATCCATTTTTTAGTAAAATTTTATTGAATGATATTTATCTTCACGTTGAACAGTTTAAATTAACGAAAAAGCACCTTAAACCGAAAACTCTTTCTAATATTTTGACATTGCTTACCACTATGCTGAATGTCGCTTTTGAAATAAGGTGGATTGAGCATGTTCCTAAGATAAGAAAACCAAGATTTGGAATGAGGGAAAAAGATTTCAAATATCTTAGAACCGGCGATGAAATAAAGAGATTTTTGATAGCAGCAAAATTAAAAGATGAAATCGCATATTACTTGTACGCTTTTGCTATATATACGGGGTGCCGTGCTGGCGAGTGTGCAGGATTAGAGTGGTCACACATAAATTTTGAACGACGTTTAATAACTGTTCAAAAAAGTTTTCAAAATCTAACGAAAAATAATGAAATAAAACATATCCCAATTCTAGACCCGTTGCTTCCACTGCTAAGGGAATGGCGTTTAAAAAATCCGGGTAATATAGTTTTTCCAAATAGAAATGGCTCAATGCTTCGTGAATCGAATCAAATTTTTCAAGAATGTTTAAAGCATGTTCTTGCCAGCGCTGGATTTTCACTTGGATATATAACTTTTCATTCGTTTAGGCACACTTTTGCAAGTCACTGGATGATGTCATCTGGGGACCTTTTTAAACTGCAAAAGATATTAGGGCATAAATCAATCGACATGACTCAACGCTACTCACACATGTCACCCGATGCGTTTGTTTCGGATTACGGTCGACTTGGCGATTTTACAGCTGAGAATCGCGGAAAAATATTAAAATTATTCGAGATATAATCTTGATTCGTCGCTAAGTCGTTATGGATGCGTTAGGACTAAAAAACCAAGCTCATGCTCTGAGAAAAGTAGAAAACGAGGACCGGGGGGAAGTGGGACTTCCGTCCCCCTCTGGTTTTCAGAAATATGCGACCGTTTCGGAAGCCGGACTATACCTTTTAATTATGCAGTCTAATAAAGACTCGGCTAAAAAGTTTCAGAAGTGGGTTACTAAAGAAGTATTACCGTACCTACGGCTAAAGATTCCTTGCTAGGGCACTTAGAAAATTACTAAAAGAAGAAAGGGGTATCATTAATGACGATACCCTTAGTGGAAATCAGGAATTATCTACTGTAAACGAGTCGGGTCTGTATGCACTTATCTTTCAAAGCCGGAAAAAAGAAGCTTCGCAGTTTTCCGCATAATAATACCCCATTTTTTGGCGAGATTATTTTGTAAATATTTATTTTAGATTCCTTCCACAAGCTGAATTAACGGCTGTAAAGGAGTTTTAATGCGACAAGAAAAACTAGAATCAAAAAATTGTTCTTATGCGGAACTTAGCCAAGAGCTAGGAGTACCCATTGGTACGCTGTATTCAATGGTCAGTGAAAAGAAAATTCCACACCTGAGAATTGGTCCACGTCATGTGATTTTTGACCGCACTGAAATAAAGAAGTGGTTAGACAGTCATAAAGTTGAAGCTAAGGGCGGAGTTTAAAATGAAAGATCATTCAAATATTTATAAAGCGTCTATTCCAAATATTGATATTGATACAATAAAAGCGACATTAGACCTGCACAGCGAAGAGTCTTTCGTTGAGTTACGAGCCATTCCATTTATGTCAAAAAATAATTACGTTAAAATTGGGTACTATGATGACACGGAAAAGTTGATTGTGGCGTTGAAAAGTTTAGATTCCGCTCATAATATTTATTTAGGCCTTAATCCAAGAAAAGAAATTCTTACTCATGCGTATCAGCTAAATACTTGGATTGAAATTCGCGACAGCGGTGGAAAAGCTGAGGATATTGAAAAAATTAGCAAAGTTCTTGTTGATTTAGATACAAAGCGTCCACATAAAAAAGTAAATGCTTCTGATTCCGAAATCGAACTAACAAAATCAAATATGAAACCAATCAAGGAATATTTGAGTTCAAAAGGATTATTATTCACAGAGGCTTTTTCTGGAAATGGTTTTCATTTAACTATAGAAACTATCGGTTATAAGCCTACACAAGAAAATGAAACAAAAATTCAACATTTTCTAAGTTTTCTAAAGCAAAAATTTGAAAATGAATTTTTTGAAGTAGATTCAGGCGTGTTCGACAGACCTCGTATTTCTAGATTTTATGGTACGGTTTCTAAAAAAGGAATGAATACAATCGAACGTCCATGGCGTTTATCTAAAATTATTCATAAAGCTGATTTAAGTCAAAAGTTTGATGTTTTATCATTATTCAAAAATGAAATTGATGCGATACAGGCTTCAAGTAATAAAAAGTATTCTCATCATGAAAAAAATAACTTTCCCGATATTGTCGGATTATTTCAATCGGAGGTGTTATGATTTATTACAAAAAAAATTTAGGTAACGGCAAGCACTCCGTTACCTGTATCAATACTCATAATCACACAACGGAATCAACCGACAGCTCGACGGTTTTGTTTGATGGGAGTGGCTTAGATGGTGCTTTTGGTTATAAATGCTTTCACTCACATTGCCAGCATATAAATGTATCTACTTTAGTAAAGTTTTATACAGAAAAGGGAATAGATTTAAAAATATTTGGATTTTTTTCTGACTCTAACAAAAAAACAACCCAAGATTCTGCTCCTGAAAAAATGTCTTTTGAAACTTACGCCGAGTTCGATTTAAATGTGAATGAAAAAATTGAGTGGGTGGTAGATGGCCTGTTGGCGAGAGAATCCACTTCCCTTGTCATTGCGCAACCAAAAGTTGGAAAAAGCGAATTAAGTCGTGATTTATCAGCAAGTGTGGCCAAAGGGGAATCATTTTTGGGGTTTAGCACCAAAAGAGGACCAGTGCTTTTAATACCTCTAGAAGAAAATCGAAAGGTCATGAAAGAAAAATTTAACAATCGCGGTCTAACAAGTTCAGACAATAACTTATTTATTGCTAAAACTGGAAACCGTATAACGATTGTAGAAGATTTAGAAGAAGCGATTATAAAATTTAATCCAGCATTGGTAATTATCGACACTTTGCAAAGAGTTGTAGGTTGCGACGATATGAATGATTATACCAAAACTTATAATAAGATAATGCCTTTCAATAAATTAGCTCGAAAGTACGGTTGTCATATTTTGTTTATCCATCATGCGAATAAGTACGGTAACTCTGGTCAGCAATCTGTACTGGGTTCTACAGGCTTGCCAGGCTCAGTGGACATGCTTGTTTATCTTCAAAAGAATGAGGATAAGAAGCGCATCATTTCTACGGAGCCTCGTTACGGTGAGGCTATTCCGCCGACTGTGTTAGAATATGACAAGTCGACGGGTCGGTTTAGTCTTGGTAAGCAAGCTTTTCAGGAGAAGATTGATTCAGTTCGCAACGACATCATGGATATTTTAGCCAAAGAGCAAACTCGCATTTTTTCTCATAAAGAATTGAAAGATTTGGTTGGAGGCAATGCAAAAACGTTCACAAAGGGTGTAAATCAACTTTGCGAGGAATCAATGATCATTCGTACCGGAACTGGCAAAAAGAATAACGGCTTTAATTACCAGCAAGGTCAAGCGGCTCCATTTTAATTATCAATTCCGATTCTTATATATAACTATCAGAATCGGAATTGAATTATTTCATCGACTACAGGGGTGACTCTCCTTCGCCTGTTCATTATATCTAAATTTCATTTTCGATCAGGTCTAGTAGCACAGTTACTGAATCTACGATTGCGGTAATATTCTTATAAATGATTTTATTGTTTTTTGAAACTGGCAGCTTCACGACTTCATATAACTTCAATAACAACTGTTTTTTTACGTCATCGAATAGAATCGGTGTGTAAATATCGCTTCTTATTAGCCAACAGAATTTAGATGGGTTTTTGAGTACACCCTGATAAAAGTATTGATAAGTGCAAATTTCATCATGACAGTCATGAACTGAGTATTTTGTGCCAGGCTGCCAATTTAAATTAAGCTGCCAGAATCGTTGCTTTAGGGCCTTTAAACGTATTGTTGGATTTGCAAGTTTTTCTAATTCAAATTTAGACATTGAAAAGTATTCTTCCGGAATACTTGCTGCATGTACTTTAAGGCTTCTTCCTTTAAATCGGTTTAATAGAAAAACCCCAGAATCAAAGTTACTTTTCTGTTTTTCGTTCGTCCTCGTGTTGGGCATATTGATCGAGGGCCGTGACTACTAAATCAGTGAACGGCCAACCCTTTCTTGCAGAAAGTTTGTTTAAGACCGTTATGAGGTCTTTAGGTAGGCGCATAGAAACCATTTTTTTATCACCATGTACATATTTTCGATCTGGAATATTAAATTTGTTCTTCTTCATATTACATATCATATCGGAGCGTATTGCTCTTGTCTTTACTGTATTGACAATGTATGACACGATATGTTAGACTTAGGTCTATGAAAACAGTAGCTTTGTATGTCCGAGTATCAACGCAAGAGCAAAATCATGACCTGCAAAGAAATGAGCTAATATCGTTCGTAAATGCGCGGGGTTGGAATTTATTTAAAATCTATTCAGATGTCGGCTCCGGCGCTAAGAATAACAGGCAAGCCTTGAATGAGCTACTACAGGACGCGCGGAATAAGAAGTTTGAAGTTGTGATGACTTGGAAATTAGATCGCCTGTTTAGATCATTGAAGCACTTCGTAAATACTTTGAATCAGTTTCAAGACCTAAACATTGAATTTGTCAGTTTAAAGGACGGCTTTGATGCTACAAATCCATCGGGAAGACTCTTAATGCACTTACTGGCATCTTTTGCCGAGTTTGAAGCTTCAATTATCCGTGAGCGAGTTATTTCAGGGTTGAAGGCAGCAAAGGTCCGTGGCGTACAGCTTGGCACCCCTCGAAAAATCGACCATTCGCAAGTTCAAAGCCTAATCCATCAAGGATTAACCACATCTTCGATCGCACATCGACTAAAGATTAGCGAACCAAGTGTTTCAAGAATTAGAAAAATATTCGCCAAGAAAGGAGTGCAAACGTAACGAACAGAATTTCGGAAACTTTAGTTTTCAAAATTCACTCCGACCTTTTGCTGGTCAATCGTAATTGACTGTTTCAATTAGCGAGTTGATCAATCAGGTCCTGTCGTTGACTTTGCTTTCCTACGTCATGAATTACAATCAACATTTATTAGTGAATCTTAAAAGTCAGCTTAATTTATATTTAGAAAAAAAAGAACTTTCAGCGGCTCAGCTTGCAAAAAAATCCGGAGTGAGTAAGCAAGTTATATCGCTTTGGTTAAACGGTGGTTCGCCGAGGAAGATTCAACAAATTAAGCTAGTTGCAGATGCTCTTGGCACCACTGTTGATCAGCTTTGTTTTGGTACTGGACTTTTAAAGTCCCTAGACTCTAGCGGATTTGAAAATTTACCAACTGATGAATGGTTATCTGGTCTTTTTGAAATCAAAATACGACGAGTAAAGAAATAATAAGCACCCCTAAGTGCTAGTTGTTACGGGTTACCTATTGATTGTTTATAAAGTAACTAAGTATGATTCATTAAATGGAAAAGGAAGCGGAATGAAATTTTTTAAAATATTTTTAATAACTATTATTTTCTCAATGCACGCCTTTGCCGTAGATGTAGTTTATTTAAAAAACGGTGATGTTTTTCGAGGTGAAATAATTGAGCAGAAAATGAATGAGTATCTGCAAATCAAAACATTGGATCACAATGAAAAGCGCATCACATGGGATCAGATTGATAAAATTATAAAAGAAGAATTAAAACTATCTGAAAAAGATAAACTCATATTAGCGAACACATCAAATTCGTCAAAAACCCCGCTCAGGAATTTTGGCCGCGGCTTGTTTTGGGCCACGTATGCAGGAACTGTTGCTTATACCTTGGGTCGAAAAGGCACTGCCACCGCTATTATTCCCGTAATTGGGCCAGTCGCAGGAATAAGTCCTTTATATTCATCCTCAGAAAAAACATTATCTTATGTCAGTATGTTATTTCAAAGTGTTGGTTTAATTATATGGGCTTCGAATGAAGATTCAGACTCCGTAGCAAAACCAACAGCATATTTTGTTCCTAGTTTTGATGAGAATCGTATAGCAGGTACTTTTAGTTTTAATTTTTAGGTGAAAACCAGTCAATGGGGGCTGGGGGTCGAAATGTATAAGAGAATCAGAGTCTCTTTTGCATTTAATTTATGGAGAGTTATGAAAATACTGCAGTTACTAATAATATTTATTGCTGGCATAAGCCAAGCAAAAACAGTTGAACTAATAACTTGTAAAATCGAGAGCCAGGTTATTAGTAGCGAAGATACATTGGGTAAAATAAAAGTAGTTCCTTTAGATAAAAAAATTCATGGTAGTGATGCTTATCAGTTAGCTATTTCAAAATTAAACACAAATAAGATTTATACCAAAGGACTAATGCCTGGGTGGGTAGAGGGAAGCTTTTCAGAAGTTTCTAGTATTGATAATATGAATAACGAAAGATGGTTCGTTGGGCAGCCAGGCAGCGCCTTTAATGTTTTACATTTGGTCAGTAATGCGAATAAAGATTGGGAAGTCTATATTACATATATGCGAAGTAGAGTTACCGATAGTATTGGGAAAAATGACCACAATGACACTACTTATTTTGGAAAATGCTATTAGATTTCGAGATTTTTTTCAAAACAATATTTTAGTTTTTTTATTCTGATTTATATACATCATGATTGCATCATCCCAATTTGTTTCTTTTATTCCTGCAAAAAAACTTTTTGATTTCCAAGTATCTAATTTTCTTTCAGAGGGCAAATTAAGAACGGCTTTTTCGAGTTTAGAATATAAATAATTTTTTTCAGATAATATTTTAGTGTCTTTATTGCTTTTTAATCTATGAAAATCTTCTTTTGAAAAATAAAGTTCTTCAACTTTAAAAACCTTAAATTCGCCAACAACATCTAATTTCCTACTATCGAAATTCTTTTTGATAAGAATTTTATGTTTATTAAAATCTATTGATTTGGTTTTGGATATTTGCGTGCATACTTTACGATAATCTTTTAAAAATTTAATAATACTGAGTCCAGCATCTTGCTGAATGACGCGATCATGAAGAAAGCTTGAAAGCGCATTTTCAAGTTTATGAAGTTTATCTACTAATTTTGGTGGGAAAATTTTTCGATGCGAAGATGCAGGATTTTTTTGTGCTAGATATATCATCAAAATAATCTTGTCAGCGAATGTCCAATCAAGCCATTGGTTAAGAGACGGTATTGGTTTTTTAGACCCACGAGCTTTTTTCTTAATCTCTTTTTTCATTTCAATTCCTTGGGCCATTTTTGGGTCACTAAGGGTCCAAGGTCCACAATCTCTGCAAGGTTGACAAGCAAAAAGTATCGTATAAGCTGTTGAAACAACTAAAAACGAAGCGAGGCAAGGAAACTTAACTCAACTCATAACCCGAAGGTCGTAGGTTCAAATCCTGCCCCCGCAACCAATTTTTCTACAAGAAAAGTTTATAAATACCTGACATTACATCGAAATTCGAATCAATCAAAAGCTACAGAGTGAAATCTTGTAGAATTGTAGA
>JACMPM010000132.1 GCA_014377485.1 Bacteriovorax sp.
GAGAAAAGAACTATAAGGATAATCGATGTAGATATTTTGATTTTCTGGAGGTTGAGACCAGTCAGAAATTAATGGATTCCATTTTTTTATGTCTTCTTGAAAATCAGTTAATCGATTATTGTATTTAAGTTTAAACTTATAGATATTTCGTTTTGCAATCGTCTCAATATTATCGTCTTTTTTAATTTTATCAATTTCGACTTCTGCCGCAGAAAGTTTTCCGAAAATATTTAAACAAAGAATCAGAAATATCAATTTCATCAAGTATGCCAATGTAAAGGAATAATATATTATATCAAGTTTATATAAATAAAAAACTTGTCGGCAAAATTTTCGATATAGTTTGTTTATTTGTAATGCAGACCTCGGGTACTCTTTAATGCATTATCATAATTGTCTGCTTCATTTAGTACATGTCCTTCAATTGAAAATTCAGGTTTCGTTGGGTGAACTGATTTTTCCTTTAGGAAGAGGGCGAATACATTTCTATTCATCAATAACTTATCAAATGTTTTGGACTTTTCGCGACTTGAAATTGAGAATTGGGTGTAATTAAAATCTATTTAACAAAGTGAAAAATACTAGTTTGTATCTCTTTTGCTACTTTACTCACAGAAGGGGCCATTAAATGGTGAGGTTCATGTCCTTTGAACCAAATTAATTCATGGGTTTCTATATCTCTGGCAATAACTTTCTTGCTGGCATTGGTTTTTACCGTCCAATCTCCTTTTGAAAGAAAGAGTTGAGTTGGAAGCTGAATTTTAGGGCCTTTGAATGTTTTGTTAAAAACTTCAAGACCAAGCTCTTTGATTTCTTTGGCGGCCATGATCGGGAGGCTTTGATTATAAAAATTGCGGTCAATAGTCATAACTTTTAAATCAGGAAAATGGGTAAGAGCATAGGCAGTATCGACAGACATATTATTGAAAATTAATTTTACGGCCCAATCTATAGTGGGCAATTTTTGAACGAAATAAGGTGAGATCAAGTGAAGACTCTTTAGTGTTTTTGGTGTCGAATGGTTTATCAAATAATCGTGGAGTAAAAGTCCTCCAGTAGAAAATCCAATGGCCCGAACTTCTTGAAATGTATCTGTGACAATTTGTAATTGTCTGGCCATTTCATTTTGCCAACGAGAATTTTTAAAAGCATTGGCGACTTCCGAACTTGATCCATGACCAGGTATGAGAAAACCAATAATGCTCCAGCCAGTTTCGATAAAAGGCTTTGCCATAAACATCATCTCACTTGGAGAGCCCATATATCCGTGCGCTAAAAAAAGTGCTTTTGAAATTTTTGGATCGCCTTCAATCCAAAACGCCTGTTTTTCTTTAATAACAATCTGACTTATATCTATATTTTTATATTCTAGATAAAGATCTTCATATATCTTTAAAAATTCTAATCGGGCAGATTTGGTTTGCATTTGTAAATCGTAATGCATCTTTAACAAATCTTCGAGACTTCTTTTCTAAAATTTATTACTTAATTGCTTTATACATGGCCAATGCTTTCTCTTTTTGGCCCTTGTAAGAAACAATCGGATGAGGGTAGTCTTTGCCTATAAAACATTTCGCTTCAATTTGTTCAACCATATCACTCTCGTGGGGATAGTGAATAAGTTTTGAAGAGAAAAGTTTAAGTTCTGGACACCATTCTTTAATGAAGAGTCCATCAGAATCAAATTTTTCAGACTGATTATAGGGATTGAAAATTCTAAAATAAGGTTGAGCATCAACACCTGTTGAAGCGGACCACTGCCAACCACCATTATTGGCCGCAAGATCATAGTCGAGAAGCTTCTCGGCGAAATAATGTTCTCCTTTTCTCCAGTCGACTAATAATGTCTTTGTAAGAAAACTTGCGACAACCATTCGCAATCGATTATGCATCAAACCCGACTCATTCAAGCATCTCATCGCCGCATCGACTATTGGATATCCCGTTTTCCCTTCACACCATAATTTAAAATGAGCGTTAGAACCTGCCCATTCAATTTTATCATATTCGGCCTTAAAGCAATGAGTTTCTACTTTTGGATAGGCATCTAGAATGACCTGGTAGAAATCGCGCCAGATGATTTCAGATAACCAGGTCGAATGACCTTCATCGAATCCTTCGATACTCATGCGAATCATATCTCGGATGGAAAGATTTCCCATTCGAATATAAGCAGAAAGATTAGAGGTTTGATTAAGTGCCGGAATATCTCTCGCCATTTTATAATTAGAAATATTTTTTTTAAAATTCTCGAGGCGCTTCAAAGCGTGGGTTGTTCCGCCCTTTAAGATCGATTCCGTTTCAATAAAATTAATTATTTTATACCAATCAACTTTTAAGAGAGAATTTGAATTTTTATTGGTCTTAAGTTTTTTCAAATTGCATTTGTAATTTGCAACTACGGATTCTTGGGATCTAAATGTTTCTAGCCATTTATTTTTGTAAGGGGTAAAAACTTTATAAACTTCTCTTTGACCATTTAGCACTTCAGTCTTTTCATAGAAAACATGATCTTTGAAGGAGAAAATATCGATACCTTTTTTTTGAAGATTTTTTGTAATATCTTCGTCACGTTTTTTAGCAGATGGTTCATAGTCCCGGTTAAAATAGAGGCCATTAATTTTTAATTCATCTACTAACTTTGGAATTTCAACCTTAGGGTCACCGTAACGTACTATAAGCGAAGCTCCGAGTTTGTTTAGGCTGACTTCAATCTCTTTTAGCGAGTCCATGATAAAAGTGATTCTTCTGTCAATGGGAGAAGTTAATTTTTTTAAAATGGTTTCATCAAAAATAAAGGTAATATAAGTTTCTTCACCATTTTTGAGTGCCATGCTTAAAGCGTGGTGATCATGCAAACGCAAATCACGTCTAATCCAACATAAATTTTTCATCGTCATTTCGTTCCTAATAAATTACTTATGAAAAATAGCCTTCAAGGCCGAGTCCACCGTTTCATATTGAAAATGAAATCCAACTTCCGGTAAACGTTTTGAAATGATTGCTTGAGAATCCAATATGACCGAAGCCATTTCACCAAAGGCCAATTTTAAAGGGAGAGTTGGCACTGGGAAAATAGTTGGACGATGGATAGCGTGTCCAAGTGCTTTGGTAAAATCAAAATTATTCACAGGAGTAGGGGCGACTCCGTTATAAACACCAGAGAATTTGGTATCAGTGGCCGCACTCGCATAGAGGTTTACTAAATCATCCAGTTCAATCCAGCTCATCATTTGATTGCCATCCCCAATTGGTCCGCCTAAACCCATTTGAAATGGTGGAAGCATTTTTTTCAAGGCACCATCTGTTTTTTCTAAAACAACTCCGGTTCGAATTATTACTTTGCGTTTAGTTTTTGTAAGATCATTCGTTGCCCCTTCCCACATTTTACAAAGTTCTGCGAGATAGTTGTGACCGAGATTTGATTCTTCTGTTAGTACGTTTGAACTGTTTACAGGATAAATTCCCACAGCTGAAGCTGAGATAAAAAAGTCCAGGGGACTGCTTAAATTTTGTTCAATCAGCTTTATCAAATTTTGTGTTGAATCAACACGAGACTCTTTTAATATTCTTTTTTGATTATCACTCCAGCGCTTAGCTGCGATGTTTTCACCCATTAGATTAATGACACCATTGATTCCAGAGAGGGCATCGAGTGGTGGTAGTTCAAGATTATTTTTCCATTCGAAAGCGGTCGCGGCAGCTTGGGGAAATATTGTTTTTGCTTTTTGCTTATCTCTCGTCAGGATATGAACCTCGTGTCCCATGCCGAGAAGTTTCAAGGTTAATTTTTTTCCAACAAATCCAGTGGCCCCAGTGATTAAAATCTTCATTTGTAAAACTCCTGTCTAGATGAATCTTAAGTGAATTTAGGTTTAAGTACTATTTTTAACAATTGGACAGTGGTATAGTGCTTTTAGACAACATATAGACGGCCTAACCGCGATACTTTTTAAAGGACAACAATTCAGTGACATCCTCTTATACAATCCAAATGGCCTCGAAAATATCGGGCGTTGGTGTACACACTATTCGTGCGTGGGAGAAAAGATACAAAGCTCTGGAGCCTGTTAGGGACTCATCAGGGCATAGAACTTATACCAAGGCAGACATTGAAAAACTAATGCTTTTAAGTGAACTTTGCTTACTTGGTTATACAATTTCAAAAGTTGCAAAATTTGAAATCCCCGATTTAAAGCTACTTCTCAAAGATCTTGGTAAAAGTGATGAGAGCATTGATTCACCGGAATTTAATTTAATTAAAGAAAAGCTTAGCGTTGACGCTAGCGGTTCTACAAATATTTTATTATTTGCACTTAAAAATTATAAGCTAGATGTTATCAATCAAGAAATTGGTAAGCTTAAAACTATGGTTTCTTCACGCGATATGGCGATGAATATAGTCATGCCGTTATCTAATGAGCTTCGTGAATTAAGAAACCGAGGAGAATTTTCACAAATTCAAGAAGAGACAGTCATCAACCTACTTCGTTTTCATTCTGGTCATGCTCTTTATCATCAAAATGATCGCCGTGACCGCAACTCGGTTAACGTGGTTGTCGCTGGAATAGCTGGCGCAACAAATGACCTGGGACTTATTATGGCAGGACTTCTCTGTAATCATTATGGATTTAATTTTAGTTTTCTTGGACCAGATATTTCGGTTGAAGCACTGAGTGATTCGTTGGGATTTTTAAATACTAATCTGATTATTTTAAGTGCTCTCAATACTAAAAAAACTTTTGTTGAAAAACTTATGTCGAAGGCAACGCCTGCGCTTCAAGTTTTACTTGCTGGAAAAATGGATTTGGAGCTTGAGTCGATACCCACCAAACGCTTCAAAAATTGTAAATCTATTGAAGAATTGGACGAGTATTTATCTAAGAAATATAACTAGAGTCTAATTCAATTATAAAATTTCTTTTATGTCTTTCAAAATATCTTTTGGTTTATCTGTTGGTGCGTAACGAGAATGAGGCACACCATTTTTATCAACTAGAAATTTAGTAAAATTCCACTTAACGGCTTTCGATCCTAGTATCCCTGGCAATGATTCTTTTAAAAATCCATAAACAGGCGCAGTTTCATCTCCGTTGACGTTTACTTTTGAAAAAAGAGGAAAACTTACATCGTAATTTAAGCTGCAAAAATTTTTAATTTCTTCTGCATCCCCGGGTTCTTGAGAGCCAAATTGATTACATGGGAATGCTAAGATCTCCAGTCCTTGGTCTTTATAGTCACGGTATATTTCTTCCAGCTCTTTGTACTGGGGAGTGAATCCGCATTTTGAAGCGACATTTACAAATAATAGAGTTTTACCTTTATATTGGGCCAATGAAACTGGTTCACCGTTGATATTTTTAACCTCAAAATCATAGATTGTTTCGGCCATTTTATTTCTCCTGAATTCTTATTTTGACTTTGAAAAATTGTAGGCCAAGATTATGATAGAGCATAGTCAAAATTTAAAAGAAAAAAGCTTTACAAGGATATTCTAATGAATGCTATCGAGGTCCGTGGGGTTAAGAAATCATATGGCCCAGATTTCTCTCTTCACGATGTAAATTTAGAAGTTAAAATGGGGAAAATCTTTGCACTCTTAGGTCCCAATGGTGCCGGAAAAACGACTCTGGTTAAACTTATTCTCAATTTAATGCATGCTGATCATGGCGAAATCAAAATTAAAGATATTCCCTCTCATCTTGCCAGTTCAAGAGTTGGAGTAGGGTTTATACCTGAGAAGTTTAGTTTTTTTCCGTATTATACTGTGCGTGGAGTTTTGGAATTCTTCGGAACGATGAAAGGTTTAAAAGGACTGGATCTTAAAACCCAAATAGATAATGCACTTAAAGATTTAGATATTGCAGAACTTCAAAACCGCAAATTGCAGTCTTTGTCTAAGGGGCAAGTGCAAAGGACTGGTCTTGCAAGTCTTCTGGTAGGTGAACATGATGTCCTTATTCTTGACGAGCCATTTTCAGGCCTGGATCCAATCGGGATGAGAGATTTAAAAGATATTATTAGAAGACAAAGAGCTGAAGGAAAGACCATTTTTTTAAATTCTCATATTCTCTCGGAAATGGAGCAGATTTGTGATGATGTTGCGATCTTAAATAAAGGAGAAATTCTTTTTAGCGGAAGCATTCAAAGCATTGCAGATAAAGGTCAAAATCTAGAAGATTTTTTCTATCAACTCGTTAGCAAAAAGGAATAGGAACAAAATATGACAACGATGTATAAAGCTCAATGGCGAGCAATGATTAAAGACACTATTTTAAAAGAACTTAGAAGTAAGACGCTGATATTTATTTTCATCGCAACCACGTTGATGATTTTTTTAGCTCATGCTATTTTAAAAATGTTTATAAGCAGCAATGAAGGCAGCGCTGTAATGATAAATGGAGCCAATAGTTTAAGCCTCATGTTCACTATGATTAATGCCTGGAGCGTAATTATCGCTGGCATTTTTGGAATCAGCTCAATTCGTTCAGACTTTAAAGATAATATTATCTATCAATACTTATCTTTTCCAATATCAAGAACTCAGTATATGTTCAGCCGAATTTTTGGAACCTGGATTTTAGTATTCGGTTATTACCTTTACTCTTATCTACTCTCGGCAATCCTTTTTTCTGTTGCCACCCATTCTTTAGCGCTTCATTGGAATCATTTAATTAGTATGCTCTTAATGGGATTGTATATTTTTCTAGTTATCTTCATTTCATTTCTTTACTCGATGGTCGCTGGAAAAATCGGAGCCTTTTTACTTTTGCTTACAACCGTCGCTACAATTTCTATTTCTACTAGTTCGATACGAGCTCTGGCCTATGCTGATTACTTGAAAGACTTGAATGTTTTTAAAGTAATAGGATTGGTTGTTTATTTTATTCTTCCGAGAGTTAACTATATTACGGAACTTGCCAGTAATGTGATGACGAAGGAAGAAATTAAACTAAATCTTGGGTTAGAATCTTTGCATCTTCTTGCTACATCTGCCGTTTTTATTTTCCTGGCGGATAGAATAGTTAAGAGAAAGAATTTTTAAGAGATTTTTACAATGTATATCCTGGGCCTGTCATGTTTTTACCACGATAGTTCCGCAGCACTTCTGCTTAATGGAGTTATTGTTGCTGCGGCCGAAGAAGAGCGTTTCACCCGTAAAAAACATGATCAATCTTTTCCGATGCAATCAATTGAGTTTTGCTTAAGTATTGCCGGCATCACTCTTGATCAGGTTGATGCCGTTGTTTTTTACGATAAGCCACTTCTCAAATTTGACCGCCTCCTTGAAACCTATTTCGCCCGTGCGCCATTTGGACTTCGTTCTTTTTTAAAGGCCATGCCTTTATGGCTAAAAGAAAAAATTTATTTTAAAAAACTTATTCGCGACTCTCTGAAAAAGTTTTGCATCAAAGCACCTCCACTTTATTTTAGCGAACACCATCTCTCTCATGCCGCCTCGGCCTTCTATGCCTCTCCTTACGACGAAGCCGCTGTCCTTTGTATAGACGGAGTTGGCGAATGGGCAACTACCAGTGGCTGGCAAGGGAAGGGAGCAGAATTAAAACCACTTTTTGAAATTCAATTTCCTCACTCACTAGGACTTTTTTATTCTGCCTTCACAGGCTTCCTGGGTTTTCAGGTGAATTCCGGTGAATACAAAATGATGGGCCTTGCGCCCTATGGCAAAGCTATCTATACCGATTTAATTTTAGAAAATCTGATTTATTTTAATACTGATGGAAGCTTCCAATTAAATCTGGATTATTTTGATTTCACTAACGACTCTGAAATGATCACAGAAAAATTTGTGAATCTTTTTAAAAATCCAAGAAAAGAAGAAGCAGATCAATTTAATCAGTTTCATAAAGACCTGGCAGCCTCAGTTCAAGCTGTAACTGAAATGGCCGTGCTTAAACTCGCTCGTCAAATAAAATTTTTAACAGGTCTGGACTACCTTACTTTGTCTGGTGGTGTTGCACTAAACTGCGTCGCCAATGGAAAATTAAAAGAGAGTGGCCTCTTTAAAAATATCTGGGTACAGCCTGCTGCAGGTGACTCTGGAGGTGCGCTGGGAGCTGCTTTAGCTTTTTATTACTTAGAAAAAAAATCGCAACGAATTATAGATCCAAATGCTCAACACGGATCTCTTTTAGGGCCATGCTTTAAGAGTGAACATATTAAAATGCTCCTTGATCAGATGGGAGTTGTTTATCACGACATTATTAATGAAGAAGTTTTAAACGATCTTATAAGCGACGAAGTTATTAAAGGAAGTGTCATCGGTCTCTTTCAAGGCCGGATGGAATTTGGTCCAAGGGCATTAGGCTCTAGGTCTATCATTGGGGACCCGCGAATCCCAAAAATGCAATCAATCATGAATCTAGCGATAAAAAAACGCGAGTCCTTCAGGCCGTTTGCTCCAGCTATTTTAAAAGAAGAAGTGTCGAAGTATTTTAACTGGGATGAATCAACGCCATCACCCTATATGCTTTTTACGACTCAAGTTAAAATAACCATGCCGCTTCCTGCAATCACTCACGTCGACGGCTCTGCAAGAATACAAGTCGTCGATGAAAAAATTCATCCTCGTTTTCATCGTTTGCTTAAAGCTTTTTATAAGAAATCTGGCTGCCCGGTGCTAATCAATACATCTTTTAATGTAAGGGGCGAACCGATTGTCGCCAGACCATTGGAAGCCGTTAATTGTTTTATGACTACCGGGATGGATGTTTTAGTAATGGAGAATTTTTTACTGAGAAAAGAAGAGCAGAAACCTGAAATGTTTAATATTGATTGGGTGAGTGCATATGCCAAAGATTAATACCAAAATCGAAGATAATACTAATCGCAATTTCGGGTTCATCATGACGGCCGGTTTTTTAGTACTGGGCATCTTGATTCCTTTGATCAAACAAAAACAGATTCATCTGGTCCTCGTCATTATTGCGGCAGTCTTTTTTGTCATTGCTTTCTTTGCCCCCAAGCTATTAGAGAGACCACGGCATTATTGGCTATTGTTGGGTGAAAAGCTAGGTCTCATAAATACTAAAATACTTTTTACTTTGATTTATATAAGTATTTTTTCTTTCATTCATTTAGTTTTTATCATTATTAGAAGAGACCGAATGAAGCGGGCCTGGAAGAAGTATCCAAGTACTTATCAAATTAAAACTGAAATCACTTCTTTTAGTGATCCATTTTGACACTTATCTCGATTTTTTGATGTATTCTTATGCCATATGAGAATTTACTTATTACTCATTCTAACCGCCATAACTCTGTCATTCTCGACGGCATACTTTGCTTTGAATTTAGAAAAAAATAATTTTGCCACCGAAAAAGAAATCAGCAAGATTGCAGAAATTCAGCAGGAATTCCAGAGGACTACCACTCCTCTGGCCGTACTTGATTTAAGTTCCATGTATCCCTCTAGAGTTTATTTTGAGCTCATCCAACCTATCAGCATTTATTCTAAAAGCAATGTTTTGAGTCACGATGCCTATTTTTCAAAAAGCTGTTCTAAAACTACCGAGAGAATGAGTAAACTGACCTTTGAGAAAAATGAAATTTGGGAAGACTTCCGCTGCAAACGAATTTCTAAACTACCTGATAATTTCTTTGAGGTTTCACCATTGATTCACGACAGTGGAATTAGCTATGCTTATTTTGCTTTTCTTTCGGGGCGTGAGCCCTTTATCAATCCCGATTGGATCAAAGGGAATTTAAATTTTTTTCACGTTTCGGAATTAAAATTTTTGCCAGCCAATAGCTTAGAGCAAAATTTTAAAATTTTATCAAAGTTGGATAAACTTGATTTCGAAGAAATTGCCAAAGGGCAAAAGCATATCTTATCGAGTGATTTCTACTTGGTAAAAACAGAAAAAGACTTAGATATTAAATATCAAACTTTTTTGAGTACCCAATTTGAGAATTTTTTAAAAGAACGGTCATTTTTTGTAAAGGCTTATAAAGTGGGGGATAAATGCTTTTATCACCAAGGAAGCCAATGCTTTGAAAAAGACTCGCGCGGTATTTTAGAAATATTTCGGCAGTCATCAATTATTATTTTTTTATCCTCTATGCTGGTGTTACTTTTTATTTCGATTATTTTATTTCAAAAAATTAAACAGCAAAAACATGAAGAAGAAAGAAAGAAGCATGCTCTTAGAGTTTTAACCCACGAACTGCGAACTCCTATTACCAATCTGCTACTGCAAGTGGAAACCATTAATAAGCAATCTGACATTATTCCTTCTAATATTCTTGAAGAATTTCTAAAAATTGAAGGAGAGGTTTACCGATTAAAAAGACTTGCTGAAAAAAGTATGAGTTATCTACAAACTCATGAAAGCAATTCTCTTGTGGCCTTAGAATATTTCCAAGTTCTATCAATTAATAATTTACTGCAGGAGATGCTGGAAGATTATAAGGGAAAGTCTGTTTTATTTTCGCCAGTCTCAGAAGATCAGGCTTTTTATGTGGATGGATACTGGCTAAATATCTGTCTCAAAAACTTAGTCGAGAATGCTCTCGTTCATGGATTAGCACCTGTTACGGTAACTGCTTCGATTGAAAAAGATATTTTGAAAATAGAAGTTCAAGACCAGGGGATCTGCCCTTATAAAAATTTGGATGAAATATTAAATTCAGATCGCTCGGGAAAAAATAGTACAGGACTTGGCTTGGGGTTAAGCATTGTTCAAAGAATTGTGATTGAAATGAATGGCAAATTGCTTTTTTTTACAAATCCAACCACCTTTAGTCTTTATGTAAGGAATAATCAATGAAACAAGTTTTGATAATCGAAGATGATGAAAATCTTGGAAATTCCATCAAAAAAATAATTGAGCTTGAAGGAATGCTTCCTCATTTAGTCACTAATCTCGCTCTTGCGAGGTCAATTATTTCAGATTCCATAGATGTTATTGTTCTTGATTGGATGCTGCCGGACGGTCAGGGGATCGATTTTTTACGGGAAATAAGAGCGAAGAGCAATTTCACTCCAGTTATTATGCTTACTGCGAGAACAGATTTAATTGATAAAGTTTTGGGCCTTGAAACGGGGGCCAGCGATTACATGACTAAGCCTTTTGAATCGAGAGAGCTGGTAGCGAGAATCAGAGTTCAATTAAGAGAGAATCCTGTCAGTCCCGATAAAGAAAAGGACGACAGAATTGTCGTTGGAAAACTAATAATCAATACTCGCGAAAGAGCTGTGCATTTTGATGGAAGAAAAATCAACCTTACTAAAATGGAATTTGAATTATTAAAAATTCTGGCCGAAAATCCTAAACAAACTTTTTCCAGGGAAAAGCTTTTAGATAAAGTATGGGGCTACGAAAACTTTCCAACCACCAGAACTGTCGATACTCACGTATTACAAGTCAGACAAAAAATTTCAGACGATATTATCGAAACAGTCAGAGGCCTGGGTTATCGCTTAGCTTTTACTCAGTAATTTTGAATGTCAGGCCGAATTGACAAAGAACTTTCCTAGAACTGACTCTAGAATATTCCTCAATGCTACGATCGGTTAAGTAAGTCGCAAAGTATGACTAATAAAAACCTCGGGGGATTAATGAAATTAACCAAACTAGCACTCGTCCTATTAGGCTCCATATTCATTGTAAGTTGTACTTCCAATGAAAAAATGAAAGCGCAAATCACTCAAATTCTTAAAGACGATCCAACCGTTTTAACTTCGGCCATCGAAAAGCACCCCGCAGAATTTATTGAAGCCCTTCAAAAAGCTGCGAAAAACGCCCAGGAAGAAATGGGTAAAAAACGCGAAGAAGAAGAAAAAATTAAACTTCAGGAGTCCTTTGATAAGCCTCTTGTTGCCGAAATAAGAAAAGATGAATCGATACGAGGCCCAAAGGTTGCGCCCATCACGCTGGTCGAATACTCTGATTTTGAGTGTCCATTCTGTTCACGTGGTTTTGAAACAGTTCAATCTCTCTTGAAAAAATATGATGGGAAGATTCGTTTTGTTTATAAACATCTTCCACTAAGTTTCCATGAACAGGCGATGATCTCTGCTAAATATTATGAGGCCGTGAGAATGCAAGACGAGAAAAAAGCATTTGCTTTCCACGATACAATTTTTAAAAATCAGGGCAAACTTAAAAATGGAGTTGGTTTTCTGGATGCTACGGCAAAACAAGTTGGAGCAGATATGGCAAGACTTAAAAAAGATTTGAACTCTGAAGCTGTTACCAAGAGAATTGAAGCAGATGTGAAAGAAGCGGGAACTTTTGGAATGCAGGGAACTCCTGGATTTCTACTCAATGGAATACCGGTCAGAGGAGCTTATCCTCCTGAGTATTTTGTTAGTTTGATTGATGAATTACAAAAAAAGGGCAAGCTTAAATTATAAATTTTTGGGTCTTTAGATTTATGGGCATTCCAGAAGAATTTTTGGAATGCCTTTTTTACCTGTGAATCATCTAAAATAAAGAATATACAAATGGCGCAACGGTAGTTCCGTGAGCATAGATGACCAGCGCCCCAAACAAAACTAAAAAGAGTAATATAGGTATGAGCCACCATTTTTTATGTTGGCTCAGAAAACGCATTAAATCTTTCATGGTTTCAATCATACAATTAGTTTTGATGATTAAAATTTAATCGTCAATCCATCCTGAAGAGAATTCATATAAGCTTTTATCGCAGGGATGAGTCCAGCAAGAGTTCCGGCCACAAATATACCGGCTAGGTAAAACCACTCGGTCATCGATAGTGGTTGAACTTCCAAATAAACAGAAAAATTTGATTCAAGCCATGGTCTTACGAAATAAAGCAAGCCGTATAAAGAAACGACTCCCATTATACATCCCAATAACACTAGAAAACTTGATTCATAAATGAGCAATGCAAACACATGGCGTGAACTTGCTCCAAGAGATCTCAAGATTGCCATTTCACGGCGGCGTTCATTGATAGAAGTATAAAGTGAAATGAGAATGCTTAAAACTCCAACTAGTAAAACGCAGAGACTTACTAAAAAGAGAATTTGCTCTACATAGCCAATCGTCTGCCACATTTCTTGTAAGGCAAGACCCGGTATAATCGCCATGACAGGTTCTTTATCATACTGGTCAATTTCACGGCGCATTTTTAAAACTGCAATTCTCGATTTCAACTTCACCATAAATGAAGTGATCTGGGTTAATTTGATATTTTCTTTTTTAAATCGTTCAGGATTAATTTTATCGCCGCTTGGAACCCCGGTTTCCCAGCCAAAGTGCATGGCCTCCATTCCGTAAAGATTTATGAAAACTCCGGTATCAATAGGGGTTTGAGTAGGAGTGATAGTTCCAACAATATGAAAAGGAGTTGTATCGTGCGAGAGGATTGCTTCAGATGAAATCCCGTGACTTAAAACGATTGGATCGCCAACTTTAAGTTGAAATTTTTTCGCAACTTCACTTCCTAGAACAACATCAAAAGTTTCAGTTGGAACTTTTCCTTCTCTTAGCACAACTTGTTTATCGCCACGAAAGCGATAGTGTTCGAAAAAATTCTCGTCAGTCGCAACAACTCTAAAACCTTTATAAGTATCACCTAAAGAGATGGGAATGCTCCACTCAACAAGGTGATTACTTTTGATCTCTTCATAAGTCGACATACGAATATTGTTAACTGCACCACCAATATGGAAAACAGTATAAAGAAGCAGTTGAAGGGGGCCACCTTTAGCACCAATAATTAAATCAGTTTTACTGATTGTATTGGTAAATCCTTCGCGCGCGCCATTTCTAATTCTTTCAATACCTAAGAAGAGTGTGACTGATAAAGTAATTGAGAGCACACAAAGCATGGAAGTGAATTTTCTATTTTTAATGGACTTGTAAGTTAAAAAATTAATCATATAGTGAACCTAAATTTTATTAATATCTGGAAGTGAAATAGTTCTTGGGAAGTATTTTTTTAAGCTGGTGTCATGAGAAACAAACACTAAAGTGAATCTTCTCTTTTCCCATTCATTTAAAATTAGATTCATAAATTCAGTGGTATTTTTTTCATCTAAAGAGCTGGTGGGTTCATCGGCGATAATTAATTTAGGATTTCCAATCAAGGCCCTTGCCGCGGCCACTCTTTGCTGCTGTCCTATAGAGAGATCGGTTACATTTTTTTCTGCGTGGTCTGTTAGACCCAGAGTTTCAATCAACTCATCGGCTTGGGCGTAAAAATCCACACCAAAGGCACGCTTTTTATTGATCAGGCAGGGGAGTACAATATTTTCTCTAATATTTAGATAGGGAATGAGATTAAAAATTTGAAAGATATAGCCGACATTTTCACCGCGAAGATGATCTCTTGCTCCTTGAGAAATATCGTGGAGATTTGTTCCCAATACTTCGACATGCCCAGTTTTAACTTCAAGAACTCCGGCCAAAATATTTAACAAGGTACTTTTCCCGTGGCCAGAAGGACCGTAAAGAAAAACTTTTTCCCCGGATAAAATCTCCAGCTCGTCTATGTTTAAGACGAGCGGAGCAGGCTTATTATGGTGAGGTTTATATGAGAATTTGAGATCTTTTAAGAGAATTGATGGTGTTGTCATAATTTTTTAATACTATTGCTTAAGTTCTTTTATTTTTAGTCCATCCATTTTGTAAGATGACTCTAGATCTTTATTGGCATCTAAAGTTAATTTACCTGTTAGTTCTATTGGATAAAATGAAGGTTGAACTGTCGTTCCTTTTTTCATTTTAACTAATACTAATTGATTCGGCGGTGGAGGTGGTACGTGCATACAGGCCGGGACGTATGGCATAAATAAAAATTCAACAACAGTTTTGGCATCGTAATCAAGCGGCATCATAAAACCCTTCATGGTAATTTCTTTGCCGAGGATTTTTTTCAATTCGCCTTTGGCAACTACCGTTTTAGTTTTAGGATCGAGATCCAATGTTTTTAGCGTCTCCCATGTGACTTCTACCGAGAAGGCTTGGGCAGTGAGAGTAAGCATCATAATAAGAAGGATTTTTTTCATAATATATTTCCGTGTTTATTTAAGCTTTTTGGCAAGTTTCACAAACTCCAAAAAATTCTAATCGATGTTGAATGTCTTTATAACCTTTTTTTAAAAGATTCGTTTCAATTTTATCAAGAATGCAGTCGTGAAATGAATCTATTTTTTTACATAATTTACAAATAATATGGTGATGGTGGTGTTGGGGATCATTGAATTCAAAATGGGCCAATTCTTTTTCTAAGTAGGCAGTATTAACTAATTGAGTTTCTACAAATTGATTCAAACAACGGTAAACAGTGGCCTGATCGCAGGAATATTTTGGCAATTTTTTAAAAATTTCTTCGGCCGAAAAAGGACCATGCTCTTTAAGCAGCAGGCTTAAAATCATTTTTCGTGGTGCTGTCACACTTAGTCCATTGGCCTTTAAAAGCTCGATACTCTTAGCTTCCAAATCAATTACTTTTTTATGAGAATGGGCGTGCGATGGCATCAATTATTCCTCTTGATCAATCCTGTTCAAGGCCAATTTTAGGAGTTAGACCATTACTTTGCAAGTAGTTTGCAAAAATATTCTCACATAAATTTCTGTATATCGTTTATGATTAATATTATGGAGATTATTAAAATTTTACTCGTTGAGCCTAGCGAGTCTATAGGAGAAGTCATTACAAAAAGCTTACAAAGAGCTTATAATGCTGACGTAATCTTTCATAAAACGGCTGCAGAGGGTGTTGAGCGCCTAAAAAAAGGTGAAGTCTTCTCACTTATACTAGTGCGAAACCAAAGTGATGAAACTCCTGAAATTCCTTCTGACCAAATTGCTGCTCAATTTTTAAATATTATTTATGACCTTTCTTTAAAGACTCCATTGATAGTTATTGGTGAATTTGAACACACCTTTAAAAAATATGCTCTCGTTTCAGAACGGCTTCGAATAGAAGAAATTAATCGCTTGGTGCTGAAAGCTTTAGGGCTAAAAAAAGAAGAATTTGAACATTTGAAACTTCCTGATTATATTGCTTTTCCAGTAAAACATTTTTACTTAATGAATGTTTCTCCCTGCAATGTTTATATAAAGCTGGTTAAAAAGGCTGGTGACGAATTTGTGAAGCGACTTAACTTCAATGAAAGTTTTAATAAAACAGATTTACAAAAATATGAAGAACTAGGATTGCTCGATTTTTATATTTTAAAAGATGAATACGAAGACTTCATGAATGGACTTTTTCACCAAACTTTGATCAATCTTAAAAAATCGAGAACAATGGAAGAAAATATTGAAGTTGTCGGCGACTCTTTTGTCCTAGGCACTAATTTGATGCGAAGTTTAGGAATCAATGCAAATTGCATCGCTATGGTCGATCAAACTATTTTAATGATGAAGAATCAGATTCAAAAGGCCGACAAGCTTGGCCCACTTCTCAAAAAATTACTCGATGATAAGTTGAGTTATTCATACCGGCATTCCTATCTCATTTCTGCACTTTCTTTTTCATTATTACCTAAAATGGAATGGGGTAGCGGTGATCAACAAAATATTCTGTTAGAAAAAATTTGTATGGTCAGTTATTTTCATGACATTTATTTAGATGATGAAAAATTGATAAAAATTTCAGATCTTCAAGAAATGAAAGCTGCAGGCTTAAATCCAAAAGATTGGGACTTGCTAAATAATCACGCAAACCGCGCAGCTGTTTTAATTCAAAGTTATCCTCGTCTTCCACAAGGAGTCGACCTGATCATCAAGCAACATCATGGCGTCTCAAATGGAGTTGGTTTTCCTCTTGTACTAACCGCAGGAATATCTCCCATGGCCATTTTTTTCATGGTTGTTGAAGATTTTGCGACCAACGTATTGGCGATGCCCGATCCACCAGAGAATTTGGCTAGTTCGATGAAAGAAGCAATCAAACCCCTCAAAGAAAAATATCAATTACCAAGTTATAGAAAAATTGTAACTGAAATTGAAAATCTGGTTAATCCTAAAAAGTAATTCTAAAAATCTCTAAAATTTCCATGTTGCCCCAGTAATTAGAGCAACTTCTAACCAACTTCTATCAGTCGTGGGAGAATTGTGTATAGCTTCGGTTAATCCTTTTACTGAAGTACCAATTAAAAAATTAACATTTTTATTATATTTATATCCAGGGAAAAATGAAGCTGTAGGAAGACAATAAGCATTGGGATGATACTCATGGCGAGAAGTTGTGGCTTCATTTGACCTCACTCCGTAATAATATTCTGCAAATGATTTATTATAACATTCTAATCCCACGGAACTTCTGGTGAATATTTTTTCTCCAAGCGGATAAATGGCAGTATAATGAAGAGTTGCTTTCACTCCGTGGGAGCGCCCGTCATTATCCTTTGATATAAGAAAATTAAATTTGTAAATTTTCATTCCAGCGCCAAAATACCAAGAGTCTTTTCTGTCTTCCATACCAGTTGCATAGTAGCGATCGCCCACGCGGTTTAGATTGAGGTAACCAGCAACTTCGCGATTGCCGATTAAATTGACCGAGAGTCCTTGAGCTCCGATTGAGATTGGACCCCAGGCTATTTGCAATAAAGGAATTGAATTAAAAATAACGTCTGCATGTCCTCCGGAGTAATTATTATCTTTTCGAATATTATTTTTTAGCGCAATTCCGTAACCAAGAGACAGATGCCATGATTTAATTTCGTCCATAGGACCACTTTTTTCTTCGGAAAAAGAATTTTGAACGCCGATAAATGAAGTTAATAATATTGTAATAAACAATGTTTTTGAAAGATTCTTTAAAGTCATAATTCATTATTTCATAGAGGATTCATAACAACAAATGAATTAACTCGGTCTTTACCAAATCTTGTCTGAAAGAAAAAGAAAGATTTATTTTATTACAAAAAACACTTCGTGATGACAGTATGATCTTAATCTGATTTTTCGTCACGGAGGACTTTATGAAAAATGGAATTCTAATCAGCGCTCTAACTATGACTATGTCTCTTTCTTCAGTGTTCGCTTGCGATATCCACGGTAAATCTGGATTTATGCCTGAAAACAATCTTCGTATTTCTAAGTACGATAAAGACACAAATGGTATGACTCAAGAAAAATTTGAAGCAATCATTAAACGTGTTTCTGATGCTTACGCACCAATCGTTGCTACTAAAGGTGCTACTCTTGAAATGGTAAATAACTGGGACGATGAAACTGTAAATGCTTATGCTAACCGTAACGGGAACGTATGGCAGGTAAACATGTTCGGTGGTCTTGCTCGTCACCCGTTAACTACTGACGATGGATTTTTACTAGTTGTTTGTCACGAAACTGGTCACCACCTTGGTGGAGCTCCTAAGTACGGTGGCGGAACTGATTGGGCTGCTAACGAAGGCCAAGCAGATTATTTCGGATCACTTAAATGTATGAAACGCATTCTTGAAAAAGATGACAACGTATCTATCGTTGCAAAGATGACTGTTGATGCAGCAGCAACAAAAGCTTGTCAACTTGTTTACAAAAACGAAGGTGAAGTTGCACTTTGCCAAAGAATTGCAATGGCCGGTAAATCACTTGGACAACTTCTTGGTTCACTTGGTGGAGATAAGGCAGTTAACTTTTCTACACCAGATAAGAAAATCGTAAAAAGCACTAATGATGCCCACCCTGCAGCTCAGTGTCGCCTAGATACTTATTTCAGTGGATCGCTTTGTGATAAAGCTTTCTCTGAAGACGTTTCTGAAACATCACCAATTCCTGGTGTTTGTATTAAGAGAGACGGATACAAAGTTGGACCTCGTCCACTTTGCTGGTACAAACCAGGTGCTGGAGAGTAATCTCCACCTTGTAAATCACGCCAATTATTTGACAGAGGGGCCGTTTCTCGGCCCCTTTTTTATTGCAAAATATATCTTTTCCCAATGAAACAATCCCCAACAAGAAATGTCAGTTAATGAAAGATTAATTCTATTTTTATATTAAAAATTATAAGCAAACATAATTACATCCTGAATTTTTGTTACGGAGGACTATAATTATGAAGAAAGGGATTTTAACAGTAATTGCAACTTTGTCTCTAACAGCATCTACATCTTTTGCTTGTGATATCGCAGGAAAAAGTGGATTTGCACCTGAAAACAATTTGAGAATTTCACAATGGGATAAGGCCACAAATGGCATGACCGAAGAAAGATTTCTTTCAATTGTAAAAAGTGTTTCTGATATCTACGCTCCAATTGTTAAAGCGAAAGGCGGAGTTCTTTCGATGAACAATAAATGGACAGACGACACAGTTAACGCTAGTGCCCAAAGAATGGGAAGCACTTGGGTTGTTAATATGTACGGCGGTCTCGCTCGTCACCCGTTAACTACTGAAGATGGTTTTGCTCTTGTTGTTTGTCATGAGCTTGGTCACCATATCGGTGGAGCTCCTAGAAAAGGTTCTTCATGGGCAGCTAACGAAGGTCAAGCAGATTACTTCGGAGCTATGAAATGTTTAAGAAGAGTTCTTGAAAAACAAGATAACATTACAGCAGTTTCTAAAATGACTGTTGATCAAGAAGCTACTACTTCTTGTGAAATGATTTACAAGAACGCTGGTGAAGTTGCTCTTTGTCAAAGAATTGCAATGGCCGGTAAATCACTTGGAAGCCTACTTGGTGAACTTGGTGGTAACTCTAATGTAAAATTCAGCACACCTGATATGTCAAAAGTTTCTAAAACTAACGATGCTCACCCTGCAGCACAATGTCGTTTAGATACTTATTTCAACGGAATCCTTTGTGATAAGTCATATGACCAAGACACAGACAATAACGATCCAAAAATTGGAACTTGTATTGCTCGTGATGGTTACAAAGTTGGACCTCGTCCACTTTGCTGGTACAAACCGTCTTCTTCAGAAATCTAATTCTCATAAATTAATATGATTGTTATAAAAGGCCAGAATTTATTCTGGCCTTTTTATTTTAGGACCTAAAATGTCTCTCATCCAAATCATCGGAAACCTAGCCTTCATCTTGATTGCCTGCTCCTTCATGGTCAAAGATATTTTCCTACTCCGTCTTATATCAATCACTGCATCTTTCTGTTCAATCATTTACAGCACTAACATTTCAGCCGCCCCATTATGGGTTCCAATCTGCTGGAACTTATTTTTTATCAGCTTAAATTTTTACCACATCATCAAAATTATTTACGGCAATCGAAAAATCAAACTCAGCAAAATTGAGCTCGAACTCTACCAAATGTCATTTTCTGAGTTGAACTTAATAGAATTCTCTAAACTTATTCGCATGGCCGAATGGAGAAATGCAGAAGCAGCTAGCGTTTTAATAAAAGAAGACCAGGTTATGGAAGAATTATTGATGATTTACAATGGACGAGTTGATATTTTAGTCAAAAATAAAAAAATTAATGAATTGCGAGACGGCCAGTTTATAGGGGAGATGAGTTTTTTAACCAATCAACCTGCCTCCGCTTCAGTGAAGACTGTCCTACTAAATATGTTTCATGGAAACAAAAAGACTTGAAAGATTTGGTGTCTAGAAATCCGGCAATTGTATTTTCTCTTCAAGCGGCAATGGGTGCCCAGATGAGTCTTGCTATAAAAGATCGAAATCTGGTTTAATAAAGTATGATGAAAACGTTAATCCTCACTGAAAAACCTTCTGTCGCTCGCGACTTTGCAAGTGCGCTTGCAGGTGGGCGTGCAACTGGTGGAAGCAGTGACGGCTATATTGAAACAGATGATTATGTCATCACTTGGGCCATCGGTCATTTGCTAGCACCTTTTGATCCTGCAGATTACGACTCTAAATTTAAGCGCTGGAGTTTAGCAACACTGCCTATACTTCCAACTGAATTTAAATTTAAAGCTCAGCCAAAAACTAAAAAACAATTAGATGTTATTAAACGTCTTCTTAAACGCACGGATCTTGAGCGCCTGATTGTAGCTACCGATGCTGGGCGTGAAGGTGAGTTGATAGCCAGACTGATTTTAAACGAAGGGCGATCAAAGTTAAAAAGCTTTCGCTTTTTTACATCAGCTGCACTTACGAAAGAAGTTATTCACCACGAATTAAAAAAACTTAAACCACTTCAAGAATACGATCGACTCTATATTGCAGGAAGAGCACGCCAAAAAGCTGACTGGTTAGTTGGAATGAATCTTTCAAGACTGGCCACTTTAAAACTCAACGATCTTTTTTCTGTAGGAAGAGTTCAGACTGCAGTTTTAGGATTGATAGTCGAGCGCAGAAAAGCGATTGAAGCTTTCGTGCCTCAAGATTATTTTGAAATGAAGGCCAATTTTAAGTTTAAAAACGGCATGGTCGAAGCTTATTGGTTTGATCCCAAGAAAAAGACAAAAGACGATATCCATGGTGAAAAACGCCAGGACAAACGAGAATTCTTCGATCAATTGGTTCGCGATCTGAGTAAAAAAGACGCAAACATCACGGTTTTAAATGAAACAGAAAAAACTCAATATCCAGAAGGTTTGTATTCATTAACCGAGCTTCAGCGGCAGGCCAATATTCGTTATGGTTTTTCCGCTACAAAGACTCTTGAAATCGCGCAAACTCTCTATGAAAAATACAAATGTCTTTCTTATCCGCGAACAGATTCAAAAGTTATGGCCGAATCATCTTTTGATCTCGTAAAAGACCTCGTTTATAAATTTAAGGGTCTATATCCCGAACATTTTGAAAAATTTGCTGCATTTAAAGTCAGTGTAAAAAATAAAACTATCTTTGATGATTCTCGTTTAACGGATCACCACGGCCTTGTTCCCCTGAAAGATTTTTCTGGAAATGAGTCCACACCGGAAGGAAAAATTTTTCATTTAGTCTTAAGACGTTTTATTTCAAACTTTTTAGAAAACCATAAATACTTAGACACTGAAGTCGAAATCACTTGTGAAAAAAATCTTTTCAAAACCCGCGGAAAAAAAATAATCGAGATGGGATTTAAAGTTTTAGAAGGAAGAGAAAACGAAGAACTACTGCCACCAATCACTCTGAATGAAACAGGTTTATTTAACGATGGATTAGTTGAGTCAAAGAAAACCAAAGCTCCAAGTGATTATACTGAAGCTTCACTTTTATACGATATGACCAACCCGGCACGCTTGGTGAGTGAATCGGATTTGAAGAAAATATTTCGCTCTGAAATTGGTTTGGGAACTCAGGCCACCCGTGCTCAGATTATCGAAACACTATTAAAACGAATTTATATTGAAAGAAGTGGAAAAAGTTTGCTGGCAACGGATAAAGGAGTTCAGCTGGTTGATCAATTGAGTTTGATGCCTTCAACTAGTGAGCTGACTTCAGTTTCTCAAACAGCTAAGTTAGAACTTAAATTGCAGGCCATGGCCGAAGGTGAAAATGACGATGCTGAATTTTTAGATTCCATAAATAAATATGTGGAAAGTGCAACAAGTGAATGGAAATCAATTGAAACAGTGGCCGGTGAGAAAAAAGAAAAAAGCTATACTGCCAAGAATACCTTATATAATAAAACATCTTCAGGAATAGAAAATGAAAGAACTCCTAAAATTAGTCTGGGTCCTTGTCCGTTATGCAAGTCCGAAGTTAAAGATTTCCCAAAATCGTTTAGTTGCGAGCGTTGGAGAGAGGGATGTGGTTTTACTATTTGGAAGATAGTGGCCAATAAAAAATTGTCTGAATCGCAAGTCAAGACTCTGATGATTGCCAAAAAGACAGACCTGATTAAAGGATTTAAATCCAAAGCAGGGAAACCTTTTGAAGCTTATCTTTTACTAAATCCTGAAGGAAAAGTGGAGTTTGAGTTTAAGCCAAGGCAAGCATAAACTCATGCTCTCGATTTTACCTGACTAGCGTTCCCCTTTTTCTTTTTCTTGATAGGAAAAAGATAACTGACTCGATACAAAGGATCTTTCCCTTTGAAGTTAGATAAAACCCTCATATGCCTATTATTTGAGCACATGGGACAATCTAATGTCATTGGCAGGTCTTTGAAATATCTATTTTCAATACTTAAACGGAGATATTCCCTTATAATATTTTAATGAAAAATATAATATTGTCTCTTGGCATTTCAGCTCTTGCGATGGGCCCTTTGTTTTCGGCCGAAAAGAGTAATTCAGATTTTATAGTTGAAGCCAAAGAGAGTTCTATCGAAATGTTAATTAAAGCTACCAAGATGCTTGATGAAGGAAAAATTTCAAAAGACAAATACATTGAAGTGGCCCGCGAAGTAAGCAAGATGGCCGAATATTCAAACAAGTCGACTTCTACAGGTCCAAAAAGCATTACTGAAGAGCAATTAAAAAAGCTAAACGAAGAAAGAGTTCAGAATGGGTTAAAGCCTATTGTAGGCGCAAGTCTCGTGGACGGAATTATTCAAAGTGAATTGGATCAAAGGGTAGAGATCAATGGTCAGAGGTTGAAAGAAAAAAAATCGCCACTTCCAGCTATGCCGATTATGGAAAAATTAGGGGCCATGAATTTAGATCGCGAAGAGAGGCGACAAACAAGTATAAAAGCAAGTCTTAATGCCGATTCAACTGCTAATGAAGTTGCCGGTCGAAAGAGTGGTATTTTAGAAATTTATAAATCTTATAATAAAAAAATCGATGATAAAAAATTAGATGAGCTTACTAAAAGTAGTAAATCATTAAGTGAAATAATCAAAGAAGTTAATCAGGATCACTAATCAAAATCTTAGATCCTAAATAAAAAACCTTCCCGAGTATTACATCATAATTACCACCATTGCTGGTAAATTACTCAGCATTCCGATTTTCAAATAACTTCTCACATTAAGCCATTTTATCCATATTTTTTAGACAAGGAAAAAATTGTTTTGCATGCTCTTGCAACTCATTAAATCAATGGGAAATTATTACAGGAGACTAAAGGTGATTTTAAACTTAAACAATAAATTAACAAAAATTTTAAGTTCTTTATTTTTATTAACTTCATTAAGTACTTTTGCCTGCGACCTTCATGGCCAATCAGGTTTTCTTCCAGATAATAATCTAAAAATTCCAGTAGGACTCAAGAGCTTAGGCGGAATTAACGAAGTTCAATTTAATCGTGTTATGGATAAAATGATTAAATTATACTCACCAATAGTATCTCAGCATGGTGCAAATTTTGTGATCGAAAGACGTTGGACTGATGGCACAGTAAATGCGTTTGCTCACCAAAATACACCAGGGGCCTATACTATAGTTATGTTCGGGGGGCTTGCTCGCCACCAAGAAATAACTGAAGACGCAATGGCATTGGTTGCCTGTCACGAACTTGGTCATCATCTTGGAGGAGCACCTAAAAAAACTGAAGCCAACGGAGTTATCTGGGCAGCTAATGAAGGCCAGGCAGATTATTGGGGCACGATGAAATGTCTACGCCATTACTTTGATGGAGATGATAATCAAAAAGCACTTCAAGGCTTAAATATACCTCAAACAGTTAGTACAAAATGTACTGCTCTATACACGAATTACAATGAACAATTAATTTGCCAAAGAACTTCAATGGCGGGACTTGCAGTAGGTAAACTTTTTAACAACGTTTCAAACGACATAACACCAGTAGATTTCAATACTCCTGACCGAAGTGTTGTAACTAAAACTTTTGATCAACATCCGGCCGCTCAATGCCGTTTAGACACCTATTTTCAAGCTTCACTTTGTGATCATCCTCTTTCTGATTCTGTATCTAACAATGATCCAAATATTGGAGTTTGCTCTCTAAAGAATGGGGATAAGGTAGGTAACCGCCCATTATGTTGGTATAAGCCAACTTTGTAATCTTTTTGTAAAGAAAATCTCTTTGCAAAAAATTATGACCTAGGTTAAAAATCAACCATCTTACTCCGGAGATTAAATATGTTAAAATTGACCATGCTGATTATCTCAATAGTTGCCGCCCTAAGTTTTGCCAATGCTTCGCCATTGTCTTTTAAGGCAATTATTACTGAAAACGATAGCGCAGAAGTGTTGAAGCTAATAGACAGAGTCTGTGCAGATAGCTGGTGTTCTGGTGATTATGATTATAAATTTTCAACATTTTCTTGTAATGATTCAAGCGCGGCCTGTATTTTAACTTTTAAAATTATTGATCGGGATGCAAAGCCTGGAGAAGTGAATTCAAAAAACAAAAGGTGTATTTTTAATGGAATCACTTCTAGTGAAATGATTTTTCATGAAAATAAACTAGATGAAGAATTCTACGACAAACTTAATTATTGTGTAAGTGATAGAGAGTCTCGCTTTTAATTTGCTCTAAACGTTTAAGAGGAAATAACATGAAAACGATCAAGAACCTGGCCATTATTTTTGGACTTCAATTCTGCGCGATTTCAGGAGTCTACTCTGCGACTCAGGTAGTTCTAGGAACTGTACCGCTGGATAGAAATCAAAATATTAGTTCAATGCCAAAAAATATAAATCACGTTCCAGAAATTTTAATTTCTCGTGATCAGTACTTGCTTTCTTTCAATCAAAAACACCGACTGATCAATTGGGCCGCATGGAAAATTGATTCTACTGATTTGGGACATGTTGGACGTACAAATAGTTTCGCAACTGATCAAGACTTGGAAACTTATTTAAGTAAATCTTCTGAACATGCAGTAACACCTGCTGATTATCAAGGTAGCTGTTTTGATCGTGGTCATCAAGTTCCATCAGCAGATCGTGATGATTCAGTTGAAAATAATCAAATGACATTTCTCATGAGCAATATGATCCCTCAGACAGCATATCTCAATCGCGTAATCTGGGAGCATTTAGAGCAATACACTCGCGATCTGGTCATCAATCAAGGGAAGAAAGTTTACATCGTAGCTGGTCCGATTTTTGACCAGGACTTCGGTTCAATTGGAACAAATAAAGACATTCCAATTCCTTCTAAAGATTTTAAAGTCATTATTATTTTGGATAAAAATCAAACGATAAAAGATATCAATAGCAAAACAGAAATTATAGCCGTCATCATGCCAAATCTTTTGAAGAGTGGAAAAAAACCTTTAGAGGATAAAGTGGAACTTTGTTCTAATAAAAGCCTTGCTTCAACCGCAAGTTCCATTTCCACGCCAACAGATTGGCAAAAATACAAGACAACTCTTTCGGAGGTTGAAAAACTATCTGGGTTTAAAATATTATCTTTAAATAGTACTTTGAAATATTAGGACCTATGTCAGCTTTGTTAAAAGTTTTTAACAAAAGCAGGTATTTTTATGTTCAGGATCTAGATAGAGCTCTCCTTTATAATTCTTGATAATCGTCAATGAAAGACTTAGTCCAAGATCTGTTCCTTTTCCTATTTCCTTGCTTGTAAAAAAAGGTTGTAATATCTTATTTTGTATTTCCAAAGGTATTCCAATTCCGCTGTCTATAACTCTAATTTCTAAGAATTGACCTTCAATGTTTGCAGAAATTTTAATTTTTTTTTCTTCAGCAGATTCAATCGCATCAATAGCATTATTAAGCAGGTTCAAAAAGGACTTGTGAAATTTCAATTTGACGAGCTTCAAAGACCAGATCCGGGTTAATATTTTCTTTTATTAATTTTATAGAGTGATGTTTTAAACGCTCGTTACAAAAACTAAGTATATTATCAAGGAGAGTTTCAACATATACCTACCATGAGTACCGAGTTTGCGAATATCCCCATTGTTCGTTAATATTTTGTAGTCATAAGAAAATGGCTTTTTATCGAGTAAAGCTTTACTGATTACACTCTCAACTACTTCGTGATCTGCAGGATGAACTTTTCTCATCAGGAACTCATGAGTTATTTCCTCTTTAGTTTTTAATCCAAAAATACGGTAATATTCATCTGAGGCAGTCATTACATTTGTTGTAATATCCCATTCCCAACTTCCAATATTGGCCAATTCTTTTGTTGCTCTAATAATATATTTAAAAAATGAATGAATAATCTTTCAAATTCTCAATTTGCTAAATTTACACCATGTTTATTGATCTCTAATATCGATTAGGCTTGCCATATTTTAGCAGTATCATCAAACTTTTTTTGGGCCCTGATCCCTCATCGGAGCATCGATGGGGTAATAATCCCATTTGCTTAAATTATTAGATGAAAATTATTGAGAAATCCTATATGATTATATCGTAACTTTAAAAGCGGGGAGTCCTTATGTCTTTTCCAGATAAAATTTTTGATAAAACCAAAGTCAATTATGTCCAAAAATGTGCTTATGTTCTTAACTTAATAAAACATAAAAATGAAAGTGTTTGGTTAAAATACGAAGTTGCATTCGAAAATCTTAAACCTGAAGAATCGTATGAATTTTACAATACTTTGGTTCATGAATATCAATTGCTTCTTGGTGAAAATCCATCGAGTGAAGCAGTAAAAAAAATTGATAAAAAAGTACCTGCAATAATTGTTAAGAAGACTAAAGCCGTAAAAGAAGCGCCTGTGAAAAAAACAGAAGTAAAAAAAGTAGAGATGAAGAAAGTAGAGGTGAAAGCACCGGTTGAAGTCGTTCCGGCTAAAAAAGCAGCAGCTAAAAAAGCTCCAGCTAAGAAGGCAGTAGCTAAAAAAGCTCCAGTAAAGAAGGCTGCAGCTAAAAAAGCTCCAGTTAAAAAGGCTGCATCTAAAAAAGCTCCACTTAAAAAGGCAGTAGCTAAAAAAGCTCCAGCTAAGAAGGCAGTAGCTAAAAAAGCACCGGCCAAAAAGAAAGCTAAAAAGAAATAATTAATTGAAGTTAAATAGAAAAAACCCACATTCGATTGATGTGGGTTTTTTTTTAGATTTTTGTACTTTCTGAGTAAAAGTTAAGCGGCTGACGAACATCAACTAAACCTCCGCCCTTAGGCTTTGGAAAATCGATCATTCTTAAAATATTCGACATACAGCTTATCCCACGATCTGAGAATTTAGTTTGAGCCGATTTGATATTAACTTTAGAAACTTTTCCATCACCTTCAATTCTGAAATTTAAATCCACGATCCCTTTGATTTTTTCAGATTGCTCTTGAAGTTCTTGTTGGTAACAAAATTTAAACTGGGCAAGGTATTCACCCAATATTTTGCGAAGGATTTCAGGGTCGATTGAGCCAAGAACCACGGTATCTGCTTGCACGAAGGCCGTATCGATTCCTTTTTTATTAGCAAGACCTCTTGTCGTTGTTGAACGGTCGTAGTTTCCAACCGCATCTTTTCCACCAAGATGACCCGAACCATCTCCCATACCTGCTGGTGCTCTATAATCACCAGTTAAATTATTTCCCTTATTAGCAAGGCCAGTTCCGCCAGTTGCACCGTGGCTGCCTTCAGTTCCAGCACCCGCTGCAAGAGTCATTGTTGAACTATTACCCATTAAGGCCTTTAGCCCTTTTCCTTTAAACTCGTAACCTTTATTAGCTGAATCTCCCAAAGCTCCACCAGGAGCACTTGGGCTCGAGAGAGGACCATTTTTAGGTGAGCCGGCCTTAGACTTTTGAACTTTTTGATTCTTAGACTGGGTTGGATCACCGGATTTACCAGCATCAGTGCTGGTGATTACTTTTGCCCCTGCCTCGGCGTTGGTTAAAACTTTTGCAACTTGCTCTTTAGTGAATTCTTTTTTCTTTCTATAAGATTCAGATGGAGAGATATAGTTCATTTTAATAGAGCTAAGTTTTTCTTTAACAGGAGCTTGCAATTCACCTTGTGGTAATTTCATTAAGAACAAAAATACGTGTAACAGAAAACTTCCGATAACTGCTTTTTTGAAAAAGCGTTTGCTCGACTCATCTTTAGTAAAGTTTCGTCGTGGCAATGTTAATTTTGAGGTTGTTGCCGTCATGAGGTCCCTTCCTACAATACCGTTCTAATTAATTCTTTTTGCTCTCTTCCGCAGCAATTGAGAAATTTTTTGCTCCAGCTACTTTTGCCATATCCATCAGCTCGATTGCTTTTCCAAGATTTGCAGAAGTATCGCCTTCTAAAATAACGGAGTCGGTTTTTAATTCAGCAAGGGAACTGGCGATTTTTCGTGAGATTTCTTCGGGCTTTACTGCTTTTCCATGAACGGCAACATGTCCATCCTTAGAAAGTGAAATTACTAATATTTCAGCTTCTTTTTTCTGATTAGTTAATGCTGTCTTTGGCAGTTCAATATCCATCCCTGATTCAAGAGCAACCGAAGATGAAACCATAAAGACAACCAGAAGAACTAGCATAATATCAATAAGCGGAGTCATGTTTATATCTGAAACGATAGCGTCGTCATCATCGTCATTACTCATTTTTCCCATAGACATATTAGTATCCTCGCGTTTTTTTTAATTTTTAACTAAATGCCAGCTATTATCTTTTTAAACCTTTGTACTGGTCAGACATATCGCCGAGATCATTTCTAAATTCTCTTGCGATTTCTGCAATTTTGGTTTGAAGATAGTTGTAAAGGATGACCGCGAAGACTGCCACAATAATCCCACCAGCAGTAGCGATTAGGGCTTCAGATATTGTTCCTGCAACAACTGCAAATCCTGCTTTTCCAGAAGATCCGATGGCCTTAAAAGCACCCATGATCCCCCAGACTGTTCCGAAGAGACCAACAAAGGGAGCAGACGAGCCAATCGTTCCTAGAATCCATAAGTTCTTTTTTAAGTCAGCATTTGTTTCACTTAAGCGTCTTGCAAGTCTTTGCTCATATTCATCTTTTCCAAGAGCTTCATCAAAGACTGCGTAATGGGCTTTTGCTATTACGTCAGGGCAATTCTTATAGAGAGCTTCCATTTCATGCAACTTCTGAGTTGTGATAATTCTAGAAGCTTCATCCTGATACTTTTGAGCATCTTTTTTAAACTTAGTAAGGTAGAGAATTTTTTGGATGGCCACTATCCAAATTGCTACTGAGAAAATCAGTAACGGGTACATAATAAATCCACCTTGCTTAAATACTGCGATAAAATCCATAGGAACTCCTTCTTCATTCAAGAGATATTGGACGGGCCATTACTGCTCATCGTTCCAGGGGGTTAATGTTTTGAGACGAAACTACTTTTCTGACTTAGCTTGTTCTTTTATTTTCTGATTAATTTCTTCGAGCAAAATTTTATTTCTTTGGTTATATTCATCTGCATAGAGACGCTTTTCGATAATTTCACGTGCCTCCGTCAGACGGTTTTTTTTCATTAAGTTATAGGCATAAAGGCCTACTATATCGGGACGATTCAGGTAATCTGCCTTTACTCTTTTAATGGCCGCAAAAGATTTATCTAAATCATTTTTTCTAAAATAGATAAGTGAAAGAGAGTAGAGTAAATCAATATCGTCTGGATTTTTTACTTCTAACTTTTTTAGTATCTCTAGCGCTTTATCATTTTCATTAAATTCTATAAACAGTTGAGCAATATTCAACTGAGGAGTAAAAAAGTTTGGCAGCAATGTTTTTGATCTCGAAAATGAGTCAAAAGCTTCGTTGTAACGTTTAAAATTCAAATGAATCAATCCTATATTATTAGCTAGAGTTGCTTCTGCTAATACTTTACTTTGATCTAAGATTTTAGGCAGTGCCTCTACTCCCAGGTCGTAGTAAAAAAGGGCCTTCGTAAAATCTTTTGAAAGCGAATAACAAGTCCCCAATGCATTCCAATAAAATGGATTGGTTTTATTTTTATGCATTTCAGCTTCTAGTATACCCATGCCCTTTGTAAATTTTTTCTGATGACAAGCAAGCAAGGCCTTTGAGATAAAATCCTTCTCAGTCCCATCCATTGATTCAAGACGATTGGTATTATATCTCATCAACGATTCTTCTTTCAAAAGGTCTACATCAGCTGTCTCAATTTTTTTACTAAAGTTTTGAGTAGAACATCCGACAAGAACAGTTGAGAATACGATCAGTGAATTTCTTAGTGTCGTTTTTCTCATTTTCTTTGGCCTCTACTTAAATCAATCGTGTTCGAGAATAAAATAGCTGAGTGAAAGTTTAAGTTGTTCTGTTCTTCGTTCTTGCCTTTGATGTTTTCGAATTTATCATATTTTTGGACTTCGAAGAAAAAGTTATTTTTCTCCAAATATGCCATTTTTTCGCGATCAACTTGTAACCCTTTAGCCATCAGTGACTCAGTAATTTGGCGCATTCCCTGTTTAAAGCCCTCTAAATACTTCACATCTACCCCTTGTGGGATAAATGAATTGATCGAATTAACCAAGGAATAATATGGATTTGAGAGCACTTCGCGAATCAGTATGACTTCTTCTGGGGTTGAGTCTTTTGAAAGGGCCACGGCTTCAATATTTAGCTCTGTGATGATCGAGAAATATTGCTCCATTTCCGAGTTGTACTTTTCATCATCAAATTTTGAGAGTGTCGTGAAGGCAAATTTTAAGTTATTGGCCTTTGCTCTGAATTCCAGGACGCGGTCATACTGAGAGAACATGCCTTCTAAGTTAAGTGCAGGTGTAACTGCATTCAATGTTAAAATTTCTTTTTTCAATTTTTCTTTAGAGTTTACTGGAGCTTGCCAGAATTTAAATTTTAAATAGCGGCCCATCTGACGTGCCATTTTATCATTGCTAATATGAGCTTGAAAATAGGCAATAATTTCTTTACTATTATCATTTAAAATTAAACGCTCGAAATTATCAATTTGAGTTTTTTCAACAAATCTTTTGTCCAGGCTGCATTTTTTATTTTCATCTTCTAATTGCATTAACTTGCTGCTAAGTGCCTGCTCAATTGAGCTATTGCTTAAGAGAAGCTCATAAAAACCATCTTTTCCAACATATTCAACGTCACAAAACCTTTTTGAGATTTGATTGGCCAATTCACTCGAAAGCTCAAAGTTCTGAAGAAGACGGTATCCTTTTGCTAAAACTAAAAGTGAAGGAGTCACTTTTATTAAATCTTTATTTTCATAAATTTCTAAACTCTTTTTTAGCCATTTATAAGAATCTTTAGCATGATTTTGTTCTTGATAAAGAGCTGCGATAGCATAGGCAGCTTCGGCTTTTGTTCTTGTTGGATATTGTTTTGAATCATAGATAGATTCATAACCTTTCATGGCTTCTTTAAATTTTCCTAATTTTTCCATTGCCTGGTATTTGTCAAAGAGTAGACCACCAAGAATCGCGATTGAGTTTTGGATATATTCAGATTCAAAGCTCAAATATCCTTTTTCAATTTTGTTTACCCAGTAAGCTAACTTATCAGTATTTTTTTCTTTAATGTAAGTATCAAGAATTTGAGTCAACATCTCACGGTGAATTTTCACGTCTTCTTTGTAGTTAAGTTTGTAAACTAAAAGAATGTTTACAGCTTTTTTTATTTTATGAAGCTCAAAATATTTATTGAAAAGTTTTTGGTAAATGGCCTGAGATTTATCTGATTGTGGATAAATAAGTACAAAGTTTTTAAAAGCAAAAATAGTGTATTCATCCTCTTTTGTTTTTTTTAATTTTGCCATTTCAATTGTGGAAAGCATGGTATCCAGTGATTTTCTTGTCACTTCACCTTTGTCTTTAGCCATTTTGGAATTCATCACGGATCGTACATAGTACTTTAAAGCTGTTTGGTAATCATGAGTTGATAGGGCCGTTTCACCCTGGTAGTAGCGGTATTGGTTTTTATTTTTTTTATCCAGAGATGAAAGGATATCGAAATAGCGCATAATTTTTTTGTAGTCTTCTTTATTAAAGACTACATCTTCACGCGTTTTGTCTTTAACTAAATTTATTTGCATGAATCCTGCGACTTCTTTAATTTTATTGATTGCAATACTCATATCATCGAGGTCAAGCTTGTTTTTCTTACTTAGGTCGAGAATATTATTTGCTGTTTCAAAATAAAGGTCTTCCTTTTTACTTTCACGGTAAATATCTAATTGAGCCAGGCGAACTTTCATTTCCATTTTAGGGTCTTTTCTCTTTAGGGTATCTTTAAGAGCTGCCCTTAAAACTTCTTCAGTTAATGAGAAGTTGTTTTTGTTCATTGATGATCTTGCCATTATTAATAACCACGGCGCTGATGGGGTAGTATTCTTCTCATAGAAATCAATCCCTTCGCGTGTGGCGTCGCCCTGAACATAAAAAATCCCAATAGCGTTATTGATTTGTTCTCTCATTGAAACAAATTTTTTATTTTTAGTTGTTTCGAAAGACGCTTTAATGAGCTCGAGTGCTTTTTTAAAGTTGCGCTCTTTTAAGTAACACCAGGAAGCGTTGTACAAATGTTTCCCATACCATTCATCATCGTTGGTTTTTAAAACATCCTGGTAGTATGAGATGGCTTCGTTATATTTTTTGTTGTTGTAATAAAATTCTGCCAAAGCTGTTTTGGCATTGTACATTGTTTTTGAATTTTCTTTACTGGTCTTTATTGAGAGTTTTAGAAATTGTTCAGTTTCCAGACTTGTTCCATAGTCTCTAGAGTTAATGGCAAGAGCGTAGTAGATTTCACTGATACGTTCATATTTCGGATACTCATTTATTAAGCTAATTGCGTATTTCTGAGCTGTCATATACTGCTCTCGAGAAGCTTTGAAAAATGAATCTTTTCCATTAGTCGCAACACTTTTAGGATCAGATTTTAACAACGTTAAGTTTTCTTTTTCTTTGATGAGCTTTATTTTTTCAGAATATAATTCAAACAAACGATGTTTTAATTCAGGTCCTGAATACTTATTATTTTTTATGGTTTGAATCTCTCTATTTACCAGATTCATAAGTTTAGACCATTTCTCAGCTGCTTCATGGGCCAGGTCTTTAGGCGCTTCAGTGAAGGCGGGAGCCGAATTTAAAATAAATAGAGTGAATAGTAGAGTTTTTATCATAAGTGTAGGTCCTATCGTAAATTTTCTATTTCGCGTTTGTTTTCAAAATCAAAATTATTTTTTTCTAAAAGTGAGCGTTTAAAGACTTTTCTTTCGCGTTCATTAACTGTTAAATCCCCTGGTGCCATAATTTGACCTTTGATTTCCATACTTCCCAAATCTATCACTTCATACTCTTTGTATTTATAGACGGTATTTTTTTTGTCTTGAACTTTATCTTCGGCATGAATCCCAAAACTTATTAAAGTGAATGTAATGATTAAAATATTTTTCATTTTATTTGCTTTCCTTATTGGCGTCCGAACATTGTGATTTTAAACCAAATGAGTAGTCTCCAAGTTCATCCGCCCAAAAAGAACCATTAAAATCGAAGAAGTATTGATTCATTTTGCGATTCACATTGGTTTCAGATCCACGGTTACGGTCAACCAACTGATCTGATTTAGTGTTGTAAATCTCTTCTCTTTTCTTTGAAAGAAGTTCAAGCTTTAAGTTAAACATAGAGTAGCTATGTTTATGAATCTCGTTGATGAAAGTGAAGATCTCTTTTTTAATATAAAAATTAATTTTTGCGCCAATGAATGCAATCGTTGCATCAAGATTTGCTTCTAATCCATTAGTGAAGTCATTTTTGTTTTTTAATTTCTTAATAAGTGCCAACTCATCTTTAGCTGCTTTTAAACTTGCTAAGTCCAGGTTGAACTTTACTTGTTTTCTTGTTTGAGTAATTAGGTTTCTAATAAACGGATTTAAATTCTCTCGTGTTTTTGGATCAGCATAATAAAGATCCAGGAAGTAAGTATCCGAATTTTTATTTTTTCCTAAAATATCTTTAAGTGCATCCGCTTTTGGTTGGTAGTAATCATAAAAATGGTCAACAACTTTAAGTGAATCATCCCAAAGGCAAAGGTTGTAATAAGAAAGGGCCATCAAAACTTCAGATTCAGGAAAGAAGTAACTCTCAAGAAGGGGAGATTTGTAAGTTACAGTTAATCCAATTGCACGGTTATAATCTTTTAAATAATAATGTGCCCAAGCTTTATCCATTAGGATGTATGGCCATTTGTATGAACGTTTATCAATTTGTTCATAGAGCTCAAGTGCTTCTTCATATTTATGGTCTTCGATTTTTACTCTTGCTGTTCTGATGATACAAGTCTCTTTTAAATATGAGTAGTAACGTTTAAGTTTTTCGCCAATTGCATTGCTTTCCTGTTGAGTTGCTTTTTGTGTACATTGTCCATATAAACTTAGAGCTTCGATATGTTTTCTTTGAAGATTCTTAATTGTGCCTTTCATTAGATCTGCTTCGATTGCGAACTTATGGGTCTCGGGAATACGTGAAAGAATTTCATAGGCTTTTTCGTATTGTTCTTTGTTAAAAAGACGAGTTCCTAAAATGAGTGAAATAGAAGGAATAGAGAATTTCTCTAATTTTTTTTCTTCAAGGTTTAAAACGGCCATTGTTCCCGTTTTAATAACTAGTGTTTCGATATCGCTTTCTAGTTGAGAATCTATATCAGAGTGATCTTCGAGATATGTATTGATATAGGGAATGGCGCTGAAATAGAAACCGCCATCGATTAATTCGTGGGCAATTTTCTTGTTTTTTTCACGGCTCTTATCATTTTGTGAAATTTCAAAAGCGGCCTTAGCTGTCGCATGAGCATAATTGCTCACCATAAGCGTTGCTAATATAATTGTTGTCGCAAAATACTTCATCGAAAACCTCAACACTAAAAAACTTAAATTATTGATTAAAATGAAAATCCAACACTGAACATTGAATCCAGGTTATTTCTAACCTTTTCCTTACCGGCCTGGTTACTAATTGTTGGTCCTGGAGCCTTGTAGTTATTCATAATAAGTCCAAGACTGAAATGAATATTTTTAGTGGCATGAAGAGTTAGCTCAGTTTTTCCAATTACAGAAGTATAAGACTCTGAACTATAGTTATTGGCCATTGCAGGATTCCCAACCGTTGAAGCATTACTCTCTGTATTTAATTTTCCTAAACCAAGTCCAAAAGACCAATCAAAATAAAAAATCTTATTAAAGGTATTTATCTTTCCATAGAAGGGAGACCATTTAGCAATCAGTCCAAAATTACTTTTAGTTTTTCTAATAAAAGGAATAGAACCGTTAAGTCTTTTTAAGTTTTCAAAGGCTTCATTGTCTTTATTACTATAGCTAGTATAAAGTGCTTCCACTGCCCATTCTTCGTTGAGGTAATAACCAATATTACCATGGAAGAGGGAAGTGTCCTGGAAGGTAGAAGAAAGGCCCAGGCCTACGCCAAGATTGGCGTAGACTGTGTGCTCTTTTTTGTGAACTTTATTCTGAAGTACATATACTTTTTTATCGGGATCAAGCCAAAGAAAGTCGTAGAGATCTTTCTCTGCTGCGACAGAGACCGTGGGGATTCCCACGGTCATTGTTGATAGTAACATTGTGTTTATTGCTAGATCTTTTAAATTCAAACCTTTCATTAAATAGCTCCTAAGACTTTTGCTTTAACTTGATAATCAATTTCTATGCTTGATCCTTCTGCAGGAACTGCAGATGGCAAAAATTTAACTGAATGAGAAGTGATATCGTAAGTCCATCCAGTCGTAACTTCTGCTCTATTAACAAATACTTTTACTGCATTATTGTATGGAGCTTCTGCTAAAGAAAAACTGTCAACAAGAGTAATAATACTTGTTCCAATCTCCAGTAAAGTTGCAGAGAAATCATTCTTAATTTCACTCGATATACCACCAGTAATGGTTGATGTTTGCATATAACGATTCCCTATTGAATCAGACAGTGAATGATCATCAGGAAGCACTTTTGTAACAACGCTATAAACCTTAACCATCCCTTTACTTGCTTTAAGAGCGTAAAATTTATCAAGGTATATACTTACGGTCTTATCTGACTGATCTTCCTCGTCACTTATTTCTACAATTGCCAGGTTGGCATCAGTTCTCAAAAAGCTAGAAGCGTAACGATCGAAAAAAGTTGAAGATGTTTTTAAACCTTGTTCAATTCCAGAACCACTTGTTCCAACTTTTACAATTGATTGGAAGTAATTCATAAATTGGGCCTTTCCTACAGACTTCAAATAAGTTGAAGTTAATTTATTAGCGTCCCCAACCATTTTTCCGTTGTAAGAGCTAGTTCCATCTGTAGTAGTGATTGCCATTTTGAAGTTAATATTTTTATCTAAAAATTTATCGATAAAAATTCCTAAACTATCACTAAGTCTTTTTTGCTTATTGGCCATCGAACCAGAATTATCAATCATCCATAAAATATCAACATCGCCGTCTTTAAATGAATCTTGAGTAAATAATTCTTTGCGATCATTTAAAAGTATTCCAGGAACAATAACTGGCGGAATAATAACTGGCGGAGTAATTACCACTGGTGGAGTTACAATAACTGGAGGAGTGATAACCACCGGAGGAGTAACAATAACTGGAGGAGTAACAACGACCGGAGGAGTAACAATAACCGGAGGAGTAACAATAACTGGAGGAGTAACAATAACTGGAGGAGTAACAACGACTGGAGGAGTAATAACAACCGGAGGAGTAACAGTTCCACCATTCCCATTACTCGGTGGAGTCGTCGTTCCCGTTCCATCACTAGTTGGTGTTTTTCCTGAATCTAGCAATGCTGCTTTGTCGTAGAACTCACTTTGCTTACAAGCCCCTAACAGAAGCAAAAACACTGCAATAAGCAATTGTTTTTTGCCTTTCATAAGAATTAAAAACATGGAGATCCCCATCTTGACGGAACTTTTACATTCCGAAATTTTTTGATTTTGGTTTCAACAAACGTACAACATCAACACACGGGCAACCACAAAATCAAAAGCTAGAAAGAAAGACATCGAGAAATTTATATTTGGACAAACTAAGGGTTTGGCCGGTCTTGCTTGATTATAGCTATTTAAGACACGAGTTCACTATCTGCTAAAGTAATTCACAGAATAACCGACAAGAATGCTATCTAAATTCAACACTTAAATGAGTAAAAAAATTAATTTCTCGTGATAAAATAGTATTTAGGATCCTACCAAAAAGTGCCTCGACTTTTGGTCAGTGCACTTTAGTAGATGTAATTTCACTCGGTAAAAAATCTTAAAGGGAGAGCCCTATGTGTCTAATCTGCGTTGAGTACTATTATCAAAGAATGACAAGAGACGAAGTGAAAAAAGCGTTGCCCGAAATGGTGATGTTTGCTAAAACCGAAGAAGAGAGAAACCATTTCAAAAAACTACAGGCCATAGACACTGTTGAAGAAATGGAAGAAGAAGTAAAATTGCACGTTTCGAAAAATAGCGTAAAAGATAAAAATGAATACAAAGCCTCTTTTAAAACTCGCAGACCTTAATTTTTCGAATCGCTTAAAAAAAGTATGCCCACACTTATTTGTCCAAGTAGCAAGTACACCGCTTAAAAATCCGGTACTCTTGCATACCAATCTTGATTTATTAAATCGTTTGGAACTAGATCCCCGAGAACTGGAAAAATCTTCTTTTACTCGTTTCTTAAACGGGGATTTAGATTTTGAAGGTCTCATCTTTTCTTCAACTTATTATTCTGGTCACCAGTTTGGATATTATGTTCCACGCTTAGGCGATGGACGGGCCATAATGTTGGGCGAAGTTGTAAACTCGAAAGGGGAACATTTTGAATTGCAATTAAAAGGAGCAGGACTTACGCCCTTTTCTCGCATGGGAGATGGTAAGGCCGTTGTTCGTTCAAGCATTCGCGAGTACTTGGCAAGTGCACATTTAAAAGCTCTCAATATACCAACCACTGAAGCTCTTGCTATTATTCACGGAAGTGATGATGTTTATCGGGAAGTTGTTGAAAAAGCTGCCATCGTACTTCGTGTCTCAGAGAGTTTTTTGCGTTTTGGTCATTTTCAATATTTCGCAAACACAAAGCAAGAGGCTGAATTAAAAATTCTTGTCGACTTCACTATCGATAATTATTTTAAAGAGTTTGCTGATCACCCAAATCGCTATGTTCTTTTTTTTCAGAGCGTAGTTAAGAAAACGGCAAAGCTCTTTGCGGCCTGGCAGTCTGTGGGATTTGCTCATGGTGTTTTAAATACAGATAATATGTCGATCTTAGGTCTGACAATTGATTATGGTCCATTTGGCTTTATCGATAATTTTGATCTTGATCATATTTGCAATCACTCGGATCACGAGGGGCGATATAGTTTTGGCAATCAACCTCCAATCGGTTTGTGGAATTTAGAGCAGCTAGGGATAGCGCTTCAAAGTTTTATTAAAGAAGAAGATTTAAAACGCACTCTTGATAGTTATCCTCTAATTTTTCACGTGGAATACCGACGACTTTTGAAAGAGAAATTAGGTCTATACAAAAACGAAGCTTCTGATGAAGAATTTTTGAAAAAAACTTTAAATATGCTAGTAAGCACCAAGTTGGATTATACTCAATTTTTTAGAGAACTTTCTCATTATCAGACAACCAAGACATTAACATTTCCCAGTTCTCCGGAACTGACTGCTTTTTTAATTCAGTATGAAGAAAGGCTTTCACTTGAAAAGACAGCAAGTACTGATCGACAAATAAAAATGCTGGCGACCAATCCAAAATTTATTTTGAGAAATTACCTGGCACAGATTGCGATTGAAAATTATGATAGCAATCCAGTAGTACTTTTCCAGATCTTTGAAGTTCTTTCTCATCCTTATGAAGAATGGACAGAATTTGAAGAATGGTCAAGACCTGCACCCATAAAATATAAAAACCTAAGCGTGAGTTGTTCATCATGAAAGTTTTAGTTTTTGGATATTCAGATAATCCTGATCGTTATTCTTATCTTGCTGCTAAACTTCTTGAAGATTATAAGCATGAGACTATCAAATTTAATCCGAGAATAGATGATCCAAAATCTGTGGACAATAATTTCGATACTGTTACTCTTTATGTCAGTAAACCTATTGCCGATAAATTCCAGGATTTTCTCTTGGGTTTAAATACTAAAAGATTCATTTTTAATCCAGGTACTGAAAATGATCAATTGGAAGAAAAATTAAAAATTAAAGGAGTCGATGTGGTTCGTGGTTGTACCCTGGTTATGCTTCGTACGAGTCAGTTTTGATCGACTTAGCGTTTCTCACTGGAAAAACGACTGATCAACTTGTACTTTTTTTAGATACTAGACATCTCGTTCATCGTGAAATGAATGACGATCTAATCAAGCTTTTCAATGCTGCAAAAAAAGAAGGATTTGACCTGGCCATTACCAGTACGTTTCGCTCATACGAGACTCAAAAATTAATTTGGAATGAAAAATCTCAAGGCATCAGAGCAGTATTGGATTCAAATTCTATTCCTGTAGATCTAACAAATAAAACAAATGAAGAAATACTATTTTTAATTCTCCGCTGGTCGGCCATACCTGGTGGAAGCCGACATCACTGGGGAAGTGATTTAGATATCTATGACCAAAATGCCGTCTCAGCAGATTATAAAGTCCAGCTTGTCCCAGGTGAATATGAAAGCAAGGGACCTTTTTATCAATCGACCTTATGGCTAAATGAAAATATGCAGGACTTTGGTTTTTACAGACCGTATTCTCACGATCATGGAGGAATTGCACCTGAGCCATGGCATTTAAGTTATCGCCCTTTAAGTGAGAGTTTTTTATCGGAGTATAATTTTGAGAAATTTGAGGAGCACTTAAATCTCTCTGACTTCAGGCTTTTAGATGAAGCTAAGAAAAATAGTTTTGAAATATATAAACGATTTATTAGCATTTTCTAAAGAGCCGACTGATTCAGTTATAATGATTCAAGCGCTCGAAGTATTTTTTTATCAGCGTCTTCAGCTAATTCTATTAATTTGGGGTCATTTATCATTTCCATCAAAAACGATGGTTTCGCAAGTTCAATCGAAATTTGATCTGGAGATATCTCTCTTAAAACAGCATTGCATGGTAATAAGCTAGCGACGTCACTGTTGGCATTATAGGACTCAAAAGCAAGTTCAGGATTACAAGCACCAAGTATAATTACTGGAGGCATATCTTTTCCCAGTTTTTCTTTTATTTTTTTATGCAGATCTATTCTTGTTAAAATGCCAAAGCCTTCTTTCTTTAGCGCTTCAGTGATTTTTTCAACTGCCTGATCAATGTTACCGGATATCTTTTTTTTGAAATTAATATTGTTCATTATCGAGACTCCTTGGAAAAAGTTTGGTTAATAGATTTAATCAGCGAAGGTCCTGCTCGTCGAGATGCGCTGAAACAGAAATAAAAATATATTTAAATTAATATTTTACAATGAAATGACTTGAAGCTTTTTTCCGATTATCAATCGTAGTTGTTCCAATGGTTATCGTATGGTTTTAATCTCGAGTACGCACTTCGAGTAACTCAATATTAAAAATTAAATTTGAATTGGGTTTAATAAAATTTCCAATTTGTCTTTCTCCGTAGGCTAAGTGGGCAGGGACAAAAAGTGTGCGTTTTCCACCTTCCTTCATTCCGATTAGACCTTGATCCCAGCCTTTAATCACACGTCCAGTACCAATCACGCATTGAAAGTGCTTGCCGCGATCAAGTGATGAATCAAATTTTGTTCCATCTTCCAGGAAGCCTTCGTACTCAACGATGAGTAAGGCGCCTTTGGAAGTCACTTTTCCAGATCCAACAAGTGTGTCGGTTACTTGTAATTCATTTGAATTCATAGAAATAAATATATATTTAAAAGGACTTAAATTCCAGCTCATAATTTTCGATTTTATAACGGTATCTGAATAGTTTTAAGATTAAATAGTAACTAATAAAAGATATGCAAGGAGCAATTATAACATCAACAGTATAATGTACCTTCTGAAGAAGAACGCTTGTTGCAACAAAAAAAGTTATAATTAAAAATGTCCACTTTAATTTTTTAGGAACAGACAGGAACAAAAGAAAAATAGTCGCAGTGTGACCAGAGAAAAAAAGATTGTTGTCTATGGTCTTACTTGTTCCAAAAAATTCGACAAACGGATCTTGTAAAAAAATCATTCCAACAGGAGGAGCGAGTGGCAAAATAAATAAAGTTAAAATTCTAACCAAAACCATTAGTGCGTATGCTTCAAATAAAATCATTAATTTATAAGGTGAAGACAGAAGTGAGGCCAGTGCCAAAAAAATCCCTCCATAAATCATTGCAAAAATGGACTTTGTTAGATTTATTGCCTTAAAAGTATCAAGAAGTGGATCGTTGAACTGAATTCCTTTTCGCATTTCAACGAAAGCAGTGAACTTGGAAAATATCATCATTGTGCATACTAAAATAAAAATTGAAGAAATAAACTCAATTACAAAATACCTGTCAGTTAAGGTTGAATTCCAATTACTTTTAAAATATTTATAACGCTCATTCATTTTATTTCCTTTATAGGTATGAATCGGTGGAGAGGTTAATTTATAGATTGCCTGGCTTACTTCTAGTTAATTACCTACTAGAGGGATTAAAATTGTAAGAATGGATATGCATAAAAAATAATATATAATTCAAATTTTACTTATAGTAATTAGTTATAGCGCTGCGCACCTACCTCGTATAATGTTTTTTTTCGATAAAAATTCTCTGCTCTAGTACCGCGTTTATTCAATTCTTAATTAAATAATTTTATTTAAGAGGTGAAACAATTAACTGGCTGGACAGCAACAAGTTCCACGTGGACCATTAAAGATTTAGTAAGCGACATAATTGCGGTTGAAAGCGGTAGAGCTAACGGTAAATTATCGTAAAATTTAAAACTCTCGATTAGTAAAACTTATACTTTTTTTGTCATGGCAAAATTGAGTGAAACCATTACTTATTGCCGAGCTATATAGTCAACATTAAAGAGTTGTTGAAGAAGTTCAACAAAAGCCTTTTAATTAGAGTACGTAAAATATTTAAGAAAGCAGGAATTTTAAAATGAAAATGACACTGACCTTTTTCTTTTGTGCTCTACTTTTGAGCAGTAATTCATTTGCTGCCACTAAAAAGAAAACTAACCTCAAAGCAAAAAGTGGCAAGGTATCTCCAGTGCGCAAGAAGATGAGTACCATTAGCGGTATCGTGCGAGATTTGGGATTGTATATTGCTTCTGAGCAAGAATTTGTCCGTGATTCTAATAAACTGATTATTCAACAAAAACTTGAAGAACTCACTAATCTTTTTAAAAATTTAAAAGTGCATCCCGTTGTCAGTACTCAAGGACTCGCTTTGAATCAAGTAGTGATGACAGAGCAACTTGAGCAAACTGTCGCTCTATTTAAGAATGACCGCAAGCCTCTCGCAAGAGCTAAATTCAATGCAGCTTTAAATCTATGCGTTTCTTGTCATACTCAATCACCCGGAACTATTAATCATGAAAAAGATAAAATTTTTGCTGATAAAGATATTAATAAATTAAAGATCAACGATTATGAAAAAGCGGAGTTGTACTTTATCACCCGGGATTTTGAAACTGCAGTAAAGCTATACGACAAATTTATCAGGTCTTCATGGAAAACAGATGACGATGAGTTTATCTATAAGGCCTTAGAGAGACAGTTGATTTATTTTATAAAAATTAAAAAAAGTTTTCCAGAGGCAAAGGCACATTTTGAAATTTATCTGAAAGAAAAGAAGCTTAATGAAAAGGTAGCTAAAGAAGTAGGAGAATGGGTCAAGACTCTTTCTGGGAAAAGTTTATGGGATCAATACGATCCTGCGACTGTTAAGGAAGAAGACATGGAGAAATTCATGAAAACTTTTATCGCCGATGATGAAGAAGGACCGATTTTCTCATTGACCAATTCCTCAGAAGTTTTTGATTTAAATCTTTCATCAATCTTGATGGACTACTACAACGCTCATCCAGAAACTAAATTGGGGGCTAAAATTCTTTATTGGCTTGCGACTCTTGATAAAAGAGTAAATGATGATTTATTTTTCTCACTGGGAGATTTCTATCTATTGGGCTGTATGGAAAAATACCCAAAAGACCCAATCGCAAAAGACTGCTACGAATCTTATATGGATGATCTCGAAATAAATTACCTGGGAAAAGATAAAGAATTTCCACCAGAAATTAAAACCAAAGTGAAAAAACTTCAAAAGCTTATCGATTACCAAGAGGAAGATTAGTGAAGAAGACCTTTGGAATTTTATTGTGTCTAAGTCTATTCACATTCACTGTGCTCAAAGCTGTTGAACCAGATAAGCCCTTGGATAAACCAGAAGACAAGGCTCAGGCAAAAGCCGTTATGAATAATGTCTATGATTCGTTTGTCAAAATTATCCCATATGTTTACGGCGATAAAAATGCACTCGATTCTCTTAAATCTTCCTGGTCGCAAAAAGAGCTAATCAATAATTTAACAGATATCTCCAATGCTTTTAAAAGCGCTCGTCACGTAGAATATTTTCAAAAACCTGGTTTTAGACCAAGTCTTGAAACTATCAATTCGCATTTAGACGAGACAATTTCTTCTATAAAATCTCAAAATTATATTTTTGCTCAAAGTCGCTTAAAGGCGATCACTGCACTCTGCGTTTCTTGCCACTCAATTTTATCGGAATCAGCTTCCAAGAATGCTTTCGGTGAAGCCATTAATAGCGAAAAAAGAAGTCGCTTTGAATCAGACTTTGCATTTGCCAATTATTTATTTTTAGTGAGACGTTTTACTGAAGCGACTTTTTATTTTGAAAAAGCGATCAAAAATCATCTTGAAACAAATCTTCCTACAGACACAAATAAAGATCATGAAGTGTACTCATCATTGAGAAGAGTTTTGAGTATCTTTACTAAAATTACTTTTAATCCGGACAAGGCGCGGGACTTCTTAAAAAAATACAAAGACAATAAAAATTTCAGTCCACAATTAAAAACGACCATCTCACAATGGAATTCTTCTCTCAATAAGTGGAAAAATTTTGATCCACATAAAGTTAAATCAATTCATCCTTTTATAGCGAAATACCTGGCCCCTCTTGAGGCCCATAAGGAAAAACTTTTGAATGGTGAGAATGACATCACTCTTTTAATAGCCTCAGGAGTTCTTTCAAAATACATTACTGATAACCCATCTAGTCCATCGAGCCCGGAAATTCTTTATTGGATGGCGATAGTTGAACACCGACTCTCGAACACTTACTTCTTTTCTCTCAGTGATTTATATTTGAAAGACTGTATTACGATTTATAGAAAGAGCCCTTTCGCCAAAAAATGCTACCAGGAATATGAGGACAATATTACTTTCGGTTTTAGTGGATCGAAAGGGACGGATATTCCTTTGGAAGAAAAACGTGAATTGGACCGTTTAAAAGCAGTTTTAAAATAAGTTTTACCTTGATTTTTAGAGTGAAAAAATTAATATCGAACTAATTAGATTTTTTAAAAGGATATAGCAATGGATAACGAAGTAGACACACTAACAACAATAACAGCTTCTGTTAAAGTCGATACAATTACTACTCCGGCCGATAAAGCAGAAGGCGATCATCATGGTGCTGTAGAGGCCCCAACGGCTCCACCTGGGCCCCAAATTATTAATGGCGTAAAAGTTTACCCTACATCATATATTCCCGTTAAAGCGGTGCTTCACTTTCCAAAAAAATCTCTGATTGCAATGGAATTAGAGCATATTGAAGGAATTCATATCGCATTCTTCCTAGGTCTAACTGTTTTCCTTTTCATTGGTATGTGGAAGCGTCCAAATCTTCGCTAAGCAAAATAGTCTATTAAAGACGTCTTCATGATGCTATTAAAACTACTCAATACGAGGAGATTTTAGATGTCAGACGAATCAAGCAAGACAGGTCCTAGAACGATAAAAGGCACTGATCCTATTACTTTGCTCATGAAAGAATCAGATGCTTATACCAATCTCGATCAAATTGAAAAATATGTAGAAGAAAGTTCAGACTTAAGTGTTCTTCCTGTTCAACCAATTTACCTGGCCCTAAGAAAACTGCCATTTGATAAAGTTGCGGAATACCTTCCAAAATTTTCAAAAGAACAACGTGCAGTATTCATGGATATCGATCTTTGGAATAAAGATGAAATTGATATTGAACATTTCACATATTGGATTCAAGCCTATGCGATGGTTGATTCTGATGAAGTCAAAAAAGATTTCGTGGAAAGTGAGCAGTTTCTTTTGTTCTTAAAAAGTAAATTCAATATCTGGACGTTTGATGCAGAAGAACCTGAGTATCCTGATCACGATAATTATTTTTTAACCGACGATAATTTATTGCTGCTGGAGTTTGATGAAAATTTTCAGTTTGTTGATGAGGTGCGAGCACTTATTCGCCATCTCTATTTTGAAGTGGGGGTTGAGTTCGCTTATACCTTTTTATTCAAAATGGTATCTGACTCATTCTTAACGTTGCAAGAAGAGGAATATCATTTGCGACGTGAGCGAATGAGAGACTTTGGTTTTGTTGATTATATGGATTCACTTGAAGTAGAAAACCCATTTATCAATATTGATTTTCTTCACAATTTTATTGCAAAGAAAAGAGCAGCGACTGGAAGCCTGGATGAAGTCTCAAAAAATCAAAACCTCCATAATTCTTCTTTGGTAGCTTTTAAAGATCATTTTAAAAAAGTTATTGATGAACTTTTAAAAGTTACTGATCAAAAAAGATCTGACTATTTACAGTTCAATTTCATTCGTTTAATTAATGCTCGGCTGGAATTTAAAGGGGCCTTGAAGAAAGGTTCTGTTGCAATGACTCGCACCGGGGCCCAAACCAAAAATTTAGTGCTCTTAGGCTTTAATTATTTAAAGTCGGATAAAGTGATGGGTGAGTATTTAAAATCAGTGCCAGAAGAGGGAGTCTTTACTCTTTTTGATTTTACTGATCTTTATAAAATTGGAAATTCACTCATAAAATTTAATTTAAAAGAATTAAAAAAAGCGCTTCAGGTCAATCAATTTGAAGGAGATCATGAAAAATTCCTCGGGGATTATTGGTCAGATTTTCTTGATAATACTTTTGATGAACCGGTTAAGTTTCAGCCTGCAAAAAAAGATAGTGCTCAGTCCATAATTGAAGTTGAAGAATATGAAATGTGGACATATAAAAGCCGCACACTTCGTGAAATACTGCCCTTTGCACACAAATTTTTTGAGACCTTTGAGGGAATGAAAAAAGAGGGGCGACTTCAGGACAGCTTTTACTTGAACTACACTGTAGATGCTATCGACTTTGAATCGCTGCTTCTTAGCAGCTTTGCCAATTTTTTCCTTGGCACTTACGATGAAAAAAATATTTCCAAATTAGGTCTTACTATCGATGAATTTAAAAACTTCGCGAGAAAAATTATCAGCTCAGAGGGGAAATTCATTCTGACACCTGAAATGTACAAAAAAATTCAAAACTTTGCTGAAACCTTTGGTCTCAATACTGTTTTTGATTTTAATAATTATATTCAAGAGTTATTGAAATCTCAACTTGAAGGCTATGAGTTTGATAAGATGGAGTTGGAAGATTTTAAACATATCGGTGGACCGATTATTCTCACAATTATGAAACACTAACTAAAATGCGAATTAAAAAATTGGGCAAGGTTCTTCTGAAGAGGCGAGTCCAATTTTTTAAACTCATTGAAGAGTTTCTCCTTTAACACTCGTTTTCTTTCTATTTGAAGTAAAATCAATTTTTCTGTTTGTGAAAAATTAGTTTTCAACGAAATCTTCTTGGTTAAAAAAATTTCTAAACTAGTCAATCGTGCGTTTTCCTGCTCAAGGAAATGCTGAAGCTCGTACTGCTCTCCAACTTTAGAATTTTCGTATTCTTTACGTTCAAGTTCTTTGTATTCTTCACTTTCAACATAATCCTCAAAAACATCTTCAAAGCCTTTTAGGCCTTGAAGTATTTCTTTGGGAAGGTTGATATTTCTTAGTTTTTTACTCATATATTACTTCTTGGACCTTTCAAAGAGGCGGGAATGCAAAGTCTCAAAAAAGTAGAGTTCTTTGGTTTCATTATACAGTTTTCTTTGAGTTTCAGAAGAATCTTTAAATTCATTGATAATTTTATAAAGTTCTAGATTTTTTATTTTATCCACTTTTAGCGAAAGCTTATTAAGAAGTTGCAGTTCTTTATTATTAGGGCGCTTAATCTTTTTAAAATAGTGTTCAGGCAGGTCTTTAACCGTTCTCACATAGGGAAAAATGCTCTTTACCGGGATTGCAGAAACAATATAAAGTGGATAGGGAAAAAGCGGATGGAGATTATGCTCAAGTATGATTTGTTCTAGATTTAGTATCAAGCGTTCCATTTCATCTTTTTTAAGACTAGTTAGGTTTAAATAACAAGGGACTTTTCCGATTCGTGAATCAGAAACAATGACTCTTAGTTTTTCAGCGGTCATTTCACTTAAAAGAATTTCTTCAAAAATAGGAATTTTCATATCTCTCGTATTCCTCGATTTCACACAATCAATTTATAGTATAAGCTAGAATGAGGATCATTTAGAAGCATATCTTTTTAAGGAAATTATGATCAATTTTCCCTTTGTCTCACTTCCCGAACATTTTACTAGGTTATTGGTTTCCAATATCCAAAATAGTACACAAAATAATACTAACCTTGAACTCTATATAAATGAGAATAAGGAACTGAATGTACTGGTGAGAAGAATTTTTCGCGATATTGATTCTGATGGTTTTCTAGGAAAAATTCTTTCTATTTCTGGATGGGGTGGGATTAGAAACCGCCTTGCAGCTGTTTATATTGAATACGCGATGACGGGTATTTTTCCTGAGACCGCCAATCTAGCACTTGTGACTGATATTATTAATATCGAAAACAAGCTACGCCATTTTACTCCACTAGGATTTTCCCGTGCTTTCCTTTTAGGCTTTTATGCCAAAATGACTTTGATCCATGTTAAAAAATCAAGCGATGGTAAAGTGCCTCTCATTATCAAAGATGAGCAATTTGAATTTATGAAATGGTCCAAAGCAAAATCCATTCGAATTGACTGGTTGATGTTGCAATTAATTCAATATGATCATTTTTTTGGATCAGAGAGGATGACTGCGCTGCTAGAATCGGGTACACGCTATGAATCTCTCTTTGTGCTTTTATCAGCAGAAGAACAAAAAGTAATGATTGATAATTGCATGGTCTATGGAGCTTCTATTAACGATCAAGAAATATTTTTTAATGATGTGACCATCCAATCTTAGGACTAGGGAAGAGTATGACAAATGCAATTTGGAATTTAATTAATGACCTCAGTAAAAAATCGGGAATAACTGAAATTTTAATCAATGGTCCTAAACATGTTTTTGTTGAGCGAGGCGGGCAGTTTATTCAGTTAAATGCCAATCTTCCGGCCCAGGATATTTCTACTTTTATCAAAGAAGTCGCCGATCTCAATCAAAAAATTTGTGATCACGACAACCCGATAATGGATGGGAACCTGCCGGATGGCTCACGTATTAATATAATCAACGAACCTTTTGTTCAGGGAAGTCCTGCTATTTCGATTAGAAAATATTTAAAATCAATTTCTAGCTTTGATAACAACCCGTCGGCGTTCGGCTTAACTCCTAAATGGATTGAATTTTTTAAGGCCTTAATGGCGGCTAAACTCAATGTAGTTGTTTCAGGTGGAACCGGAGTAGGGAAGACTACTTTTTTAAATCTTTTAATTAATGAAATTAATAAAACCGAGAGGCTAATTACTATTGAAGACACCCTCGAGTTATCAATCAATCTTCCAAATGTCGTTAGACTTGAATCAGGGGCAAAGTCTTTACAATCTAAAAGTAATCTCTCAACTAGAGATCTGGTTAAGAATACTTTACGTATGAGACCTGACCGCATAATAATTGGTGAAACAAGAGGGGCGGAGCTCTTTGATTTACTTCAGGCAATGAATACAGGACACGAAGGAAGCATGACTTCAGTCCACGCTAATTCTGGTGGAGAGTGTCTCTCTCGAATGGAAACTCTTTTTCTACTTGCCGGTTTTGAAATACCTTTATTGGTCGTTCGAAAACAAATGTCTTCTGCCATTAATTTTATTGTACAACTCGGTCGTGACAACGAAGGTCAGCGAGTAATAATTGAAATCATCGAAGTTTGTGGAATGGAAGGACAAATAATACTTACACAAACCATAGCTTCGCGTGAAGATGGGGAGTTGCGCTTCAAAGGCATTGCCCCAAAGGTTTTTGAGAGTCTGCACCGCTTGGGCGGAATGCCTTATAATTTTTTTGAAAATATGGATTGATAATTTATTTCACTCTTAAATTAAAATGAAAAAAGTCATTATCTTTTTTAAAGCCATATTTTTTATATAGTTCCTGTGAATTAGTATTGGCGATCTGAGTTGACAGGCAAATCATCACGGCATTCGTTTCTTTAGCATGCTTTACGCTCTCATCAATTAACTTCCAGGCCGCTTTTTTTCTTCTTGCATCTGGTTTTACAAAAAGATCGTTCAAAATCCAGGTCGACCCAAGATTACGACTCGAAAAACTAGGATAGAGCTGAGTAAAACCCAAAATGCCAGTCTCATCTTCGGCATAAAAAATCACTGATTCATTTTTACTTAATCGTTCTTTTAAATAGTCTTCTGCTTTCGGATCAATTTCGTGTCGATAAAATTGTCGATAAGCGTGGAATAATGGCAAAATTTTTGAAACATCAGACAATGCAGCTTTTTTAATTATCACTAATAACTTCCTTTTTCAGCCTCGAATCCATTTACTATTGCAATTCCAGAACTAGTGCCAAGTCTTGTCGCACCAGCAGCTATAAAAGCTTTTGCGGAAGCCAAATCTTTAATACCACCGGAAGCTTTGACTTCCATTGTAGGTAAAATATTTCTTTTCATCAATTGGACGTCTTCTAGAATCGCTCCACTGGTAGAAAAACCAGTAGAAGTTTTTACAAAGCGGGCACCCGCTTGTGCGGCCATTTCGCAGGCCTTTATTTTTTCTACGTCATTTAATAAACAAGTTTCCAAAATAACTTTAACGATTCTAGATTCAGCAGCATTAACCACCGCTTTTATATCCTGCTTAACATAGTCCCAATCTTTATTTTTTATAGCTCCAATATTAATAACCATGTCGATTTCGTGTGCACCTTCTTTAATGGCCTGTTTAGTTTCGAAGACTTTTGCTTCCGTTGTGTTAGCTCCTAGTGGAAAGCCGATAACGGTGCAAACTCTGACGTCACAACCCTGAAGGTAGCTAACGGCATATTGGACGTTAAATGGGTTGATACATACCGAAAAAAAGTGATGATTTCGGGCCTCTTCGCAGAGCTTAAGAATCTGCTCACGGGAAGCCTCGGGTTTAAGCAGAGTATGGTCAATTAAGCGGTTGATCTTCATGTATTTTGCCCTTGAATTCCAAGTTGATTCCCATATTGTCTTTACAAATAAGAGAGATTTTTGAACACTCCTATTATGATTAAATCCCGTTGGTTTTACCATCCCTTATTCATCTTTATTTTCTCACTTTTAGCGTTAGGATCTTCTCTAATTATTTATATCCGCTCGTATTTGCGAGTGAATGCCGCTTTGGAAGATTTGGTACTGAAATATCACCTTAATTCTCAAAGTATGATGCAGACAGAGACCTGGATTCTGGTTTTGATTCTCTCACTTCTCGTAGCCGTTATTTTGGCAGGACTCCTGATCATTTTTATCTATTATCAAAAAATGATTCAGCTTTACCGGCTTCAACAAAATTTTATCAACGGCTTCACTCACGAGTTGAAAACACCGATTGCTTCTTTGCAATTATTTTTGGAAACATTTACCCGTCATGAACTCCCCCGCGAAGAGCAGTTAAAATACCTTGAGTATATGAGACGGGATACTGTGAGGCTTTCTGATAATGTAAATCGAATATTAAATTTAGGGCGACTTGAAGATAGAAATTTTAAAGCAGATTTTATTGAACAAGATTTAGTTATTCTGATCGAAGAGTTTTTAAAAAATACTCCGCACTTATTTGAAGAAGGAAAAGTAACTTTTCATTCGGAGGTGAAATCTCTCATTCTTCCTATTGATACAGCTCTTTTCGAAATGCTGATGATGAATCTCATCACCAATGCCCTTATTTATAATAAATCAAAAGAAAAGAAAGTTGAGATCAATTTGTCTATTCAAGACAATACAATTTTTCTAGATTTCAAAGACAATGGAATGGGCCTTGATAAAAGCCAGGTTAAGAAAATATTTAAGAAATTTTATCAAGTTGGAAAAAGTACCAAAGGAAGCGGACTTGGACTTTATATAGTTCATAGTATAGCTAAGCTTCACAGAGGAGAAATTCACGCATACAGCCTCGGAGTTGGAGCGGGAAGTGTCTTTAGAGTGTCTCTAAAAAACATGGAGCAGAAATGATTGTCACCAAACATATCGGAAAAAAAATATTAGTCATCGACGATGAAAAACATATCGCAGAGGCCATAAAGCTAAATCTTAAAATGCTTGGGCATGAAGTTGTCGTAGGAGTAAATGGACTTGAAGGATTAAACTGGTGGAAAGAATTTTCTCCTGATTTAGTGATAGTCGATTTGATGATGCCTGAAATAGACGGAATAGGAGTGATCACTGAAATTAGAAAACGCGATTTGAAAATTCCTATCTTGGTTATTTCGGCAAAAGATCAGGTCAAAGAAAAAATACGCTGTTTAAGTCTGGGGGTTGATGATTATCTCTCGAAGCCTTTTGACCTCGATGAATTTCTCCTGCGAGTTGATCGCCTTCTAACTAGATCAGAGTGGTCTCAGACTGAAGATTTAAAAATGGATAAAGCAGAGGTCCAGGAGCTAGAGAGTTTTACATTCGGAAAAAATATTATCGATTTTAAAAACCTAAAAGGACAATCAAGTGAAGGGACTTTTGACCTGACTCTTCAAGAAATTAAAATATTAAAAATCTTTATCGCCAACCCTAATTTTCCCCTAACTCGTGAAGAAATATTGGAAAAAGCCTTGGGATATGACCGCGGAGTCACCACCAGAACATTGGATAATTTCATTGTACGTTTTAGAAAATACTTCGAAGTCGATGCTAAGAATCCGAAATACTTTAAAAGTGTGCGCTCGGTCGGTTATCTATTTGATCCATCATAATGACCTATTAGATATAGACATAAACGAAGCTCTCTATTACAGTTTTAATACTTTTTCATCATCTCTTTAAGGAGTATTTATGGGTCTGCAAACAGGACTTCTGGCAGGAAAAAAAGCACTTATTTTAGGTGTTGCTAACGATATGTCGATTGCTTGGGGAATTTCAAAAGCATTCAAAGAACAAGGTGCCTCAGTGGCCCTCACATACTTAAACGAAAATTTACAAAAAAGAGTTGATCCACTTGCCGCAGAAATTAGTGCTGACTTTACTTGCGAAATGGATGTTACGAACGACGCTCATTATGCCGCTCTTAAAAAAACTATTGAAGAAAAATGGGGAAAATTTGATATCCTTGTACACTCTTTGGCATTCGCTGACAAAGCCGATTTAAAAGGGCGTTTCGTAGAAACTTCTCGCGAAGGATTTAAAATGGCCTGTGATATTTCTGCTTTTTCTCTTATTGGTCTTTGCAATACACTAAAAGATAATTTAAATGACGATGCTTCAGTTATCGCTATGACCTATCATGGATCGGTAAAAGTCCTTAAAGGCTATAACGTCATGGGTGTAGCTAAGGCCGCGCTTGAGGCTTCAGCACGCTATCTTGCTGATGATATGGGTCCATCAAATATTCGTGTAAATTGTATTTCGGCCGGGCCAATAAGAACTTTAGCCGCTTCTGGAGTTCCAGGCTTAAAAGATTTTTTAAAAGTAATTGAAGAGAAAGCACCTCTTCGAAAAAATGTTACTCCTGATGATGTTGGTGGAACAGCAGTATACCTTGCTTCAAAACTCTCGCATGGTGTAACCGGGCAAGTGCTTTACGTTGATTCTGGAATAAATATTATTGGTGCTTAGAAAGAATAAAAAAAGACACAAAGTTTCCTAAAAACCCACATTTATGTGGGTTTTTAAATTGGATGACTTAGTAATGAAAATGATCATGGATATACTGTACTGTTTTTTTCACATTAGATTCTGGTGTATGCTGAAGGACTCCATGGCCTAATCCACAAATCCATTTATCAAGTGGCAGTCCAGCATCCCCGATATTTTCCCAAAACTGTTTCAGTTTTTTTTCTAAAATGTTCCAGTCATAATGAAGGTAGCTTGGATCGATATTCCCTTGGATCATATAGTCCGATCCTAGCGTCTTAAGAGCATCTTTAAGCGACATTCTCCAGTCAATCCCAAGGACATCGATATTTTTATCTTCAATGGCCTGAAGATAATTCAAATGCGTGAGTTTTGAATAATAAACAATTTTCTTGGTAGGATGATTTTTCTTAAATTCAGAAGTTATTCTTTTAATTGCGGGCAAAATAAATTCTTTGAAGTCGGGGAGTGTGACTTCGCCAACTGCCGTATCAAATAAACAGATAGCATCACAGCCTCCTTCAGCTTGAAGATTCATCTCAATTAAAAGTTCAGGAATCAAAAGATCTAAAAAACCTTGAAAGCGCCCGTCGTAAAATCCAAGTTTTGAACTCGTTAAATTTCCTGAATGAGATCCTTCAACTGCATAAGTATATAAAGTCCAGGGAGCACCGACAAATCCTAAAAGCGTTTTAGATTTGGGTAATTCTGCTCTTATAAGATGACTGGCGTCCTTTTGAAATTTATAAAAATCACTAGATGGTGTAGTGATTTTACATTTTTTTAAATCACTCAACGACTCTAGTCTAAAATCTAGAGTAGGTGGACCTGATTTATAAGAAAGACCAAGTCCCAATTGCTCAAGAGGAAACAATAAATCAGAAAATAATATGGCAGCATCGAAACTAAAATCGCGAATTGGTCCCATTGTAATTTCACAAGCTAATTTAGGATCTTTACACATAGTCATAAAGTCAGAATCTTTTTTAATGGTTTGATAGTGAGAGTGATATCGCCCGGCCTGTCTCATAAACCAAACAGGAACTTCAGTTTTTCCATTTACATTTTTTGATCTGTCGTTAAAAAGTCCCATTTTCACAATCCTTAGAAAAACTCACATATTAATAATTAATTTATAGCCAATACTTCGAATACTTTGAATCTCAATACCTTTTTTCGGATCGCTCTCACACCATTTACGCAGTTTTACGATATAGTTATCTACAGTTCTATTTGATGGGAATTTATCATCACCCCAGATTTGTTCAATTATTTCCTCGCGATCAACAGCAGTATTTTGTTTTTTATAAAGTAGTTCTAAAATGGCACATTCTTTTTGAGAAAGTGAAATGATTAATCCTTCTGCATCTTGAACTTCATATCTTCTGAACCAAATTTTTAGTCCACCATGGTTAATTTCTTCCGGCAACGTCTCTAAATTGTTTTGAGTTTTTAAAATGCGGTCTAAGCGAAGAATCAGCTCTTTTAGTGCAAAAGGTTTAGTTATATAATCTTCTGCTCCAATCTCTAAGGCCTCAACTTTTATTTCAGGGTCATTGAGTGCCGATAAAAATAAAAGGACAAAATCCTTGCGTAGAGCTCTAAAGGCCTTGGCTAAAATAAGTCCACTTGTATCTGGCAGGCCAATATCCATTAAAATCAAATTTGGTTTTGTATTTGCAAAAAACTCACGAGCTTCAGCACCTGTTTTTGCCCAAACGCAAAGATGCCCCAATCCTTTCAAGTATTCTTCGAGAGTGCTTCCTAGGTTTGCTTCATCTTCCACAATTAAAATATTAAGCATTAAGGTCCTCGCTTTTTTGAAAAGTAAGAGAAAAAATCAGATTTTTATCCCCGCCAATACGAAGTTCGCCTCGCATTTTTTCTAGTAGTTTATTGGTTAGATAAAGACCAATGCCAGAGCCCTTTGAAGAATTATGCTTATAAAAAAGAGTGCCTAGTTTGTTTTTATCGCCAGTAAACTCACCTTGGTCTTGGTAGGTAAGTACGACATTTTTATTTGTTTGATGAATTTTAATTTTTACATTTTTTGACTTGGTATGGATGCGGGTGTTCTCAAAAAGATTTTTGATAATCAACTCTAACGCAAACTCATCGGCCACAATGCTTGCTTCCATATCTGAGGACTCTATATCGATTGATAAACTACTTGCCCATTTTCTTGAAAGATTCTTAATATAAGGAATTATCTTTAATGAAGTGAGATTAAGCTCTCCACCGCGTTCAATTCGAGAGAGCTGAAGAATTTTATCCATCTGGGTTTCAAGCTTTCCGGTGTCTTCAATCAGGCGCGAACTCAATTTATTTAAAGATGTATCATTTTTTGAAGCCAGAATTTCATTAATAACTTCACCTTGAAGTCGAATGCTGGCAAGAGGAGTTTTTAATTCATGAGTAAGTGAAGCAAAAAAATCCTGGAGCGATTTTGTTTTTTTCTGATCTTTTAAATAAAGCAGCAATAGACTGATCGAAAGTAGCAGCAATAGAGTTAAAAAACTTCCACCTTCCCAAACAATCATTTTAGTTATTCGGATGCGGTCAGTGTGGGCTAAAATATTTTCAAAATTAAAAATGAGATAAATCCACCAAACTCCAATCATTAGTAATACACCTGCCCACACAAGTGAGAGCGAAAATAATACTTTCGATGAATGATCAAAGGGATTTTTAATTTTCATTATTGTATTCGGTGCTCCAGCCTGTGTTCCATGTCGCGAATGACTTCATCAGTATGAGCTAAACTCACAAATCCAACTTCATAAGCATTTGGCGCAAGATAAATTCCGCGATCTAATAAAACTTCAAATAACTTATTAAAGTTTTCCGTTAAATTGGCAGGTATATCAGATAGCTTTTTTACTTCAAGACTTGGAACAATCCAAAACAATGAAGAAAAGTGAATGATTTTAAACATTGAAAACTGACCGTTATTAAAATGCTGCATCCAACTTGTCAGAAGATAGACTACTTTTTCTGTTTGTAGCTCTAAGATTTTATAATTTTCAGGAGTCATTTCTTTTAGCGTTGCAAGACCGCCCACCATTGCCAGTGGATTTGCACTCAATGTACCTGCTTGGTAGACTTTTCCAATCGGAGCTAAATGCTCCATGATGAATTTTGAAGCACCAATGGCCCCAACCGGTAATCCACCACCAATAATTTTTCCGAGTGTAACGATATCAGGCTTGATCCCTGTAAGTTCTGCCATTCCACCAAATGCCACTCTAAAACCAGAAATAACTTCATCAAAAATTAATAAGGCCTTGTTTTTATCGCACACTTCTCTTAAAAATTTTAAAAATTCAATTGGCTGAATCAGCAGACCATTGTTGGCAGGTAGAGGTTCTATAATAATGGCCGCAATTTGATCCTTATGATCAAGAAAACATTTTTTAATTCCTTCGATATCACCAAGCTCAAGAATCAAGGTATCCTGAGCAACACCTTCCGGTACACCTGCAGAAGAAGCTTCAGCAGTTCCGGCCAATCCTGAACCAGCTTTAATTAACATTGAATCCACGTGTCCGTGATAACAACCGTTAAACTTTATAATTTTATTTCGACCAGTCACTCCACGAGCTAATCGCAGTGCTGTCATTACAGCTTCTGTCCCAGAGTTCACAAAACGCATTTGTTCTACATGAGGCAATTTTGAAATGAGAAATTGTACTAATGCCAAAGAGTAAGGCTCACAAGCACCGTAACTCCAACCGCGAGTCAATCCTTCATGAAGCGCTTCTTCAACTTTTGGATCTCTATGACCTAAAATAAGCGGTCCAAAGCTCATGCAAAAATCTACATACTGCTTCCCATCTACATCGTAAATATAAGCGCCTTCAGCACGCTCAAAAAAACGAGGTGTAGTGTGCAGTCCTTTAAAACTTCTAACTGGCGAGTGAACTCCACCAGGAACTAGCTTTTTTGAAAGAGCGAAAAGTTTGTCTTGTTTATTATCTAATTTGTCTGAAGTATCGGTCATAAATTTACCCAATTTTTAAATTCAACCATTGAACTCATTGGATGAATATTGATATTTTGTTCTTTAAACTGTTGATAGGTTTTCCCAAGTCCACAGACGTGAACCCGGTCTATTATTTCTGGGAATCTTTCCACATAAGTTTTGTATTGAAAAAAACTCGTCCAGTAAAAAACATCTGTAGAGAGAATTTTTTCTTCAAAAGACTTACTGATATCCGGCGCGATCACTCTCTTATAACAAGGGACAATATTTCCCAAAGTCGATGTCGCTTCGGTATTCGATAAAATACTCATCGAGGCATTGGTATCAACCATCAACGCAATGGCCTTAGATTCACGAAAGTTTTTAATTTCAGCATCACCTAGAGAATCCGCACAGGCATTAACCCAAAATCCCCGAGCGGCCAGATCCTTCATGCTCTTTGTTCCTGCAGCCCAAAGTGATTTAGGAGTCGCTACAACGGAAGTGAGGCAATACTTAGAGGTTACATAGAGATGGTCATGCTTAGTTAAATCAACTTCTATACTAAATTTTTTAACTAATAAGTCGTCCATTGGTAGACCATTAAAAACTTTTGGCTTCACAAAAAAGTGGGGAAGGTCCCGTCCTTCAAGTTTTGAAACATAAACTGGAATTCCTTCTAAAACTCCACGATGAATATGCACAAATAAATTGTCTTTTTTTCGGACGTTAATTCCAACGGCGAGATGGCATCCACCACCATACTCGTTAAAAGCTATTCTCTCGCGTGAGACTTCTTCATTAGTGTCCGCATCTTGCATTCTCTGAAGTTTATTTAAAAGTTCACCATTATCAGGGCGAGAGATTGCACATTCAATTGCCAGCGCTCCTTGAGATGCGGAAGAAGGAAAAACAGATTGTGGAAGAATCATGAAATTCATTCCAGTTAATAATTTCTCTAATTCAACTCTTGAAGATTCTGTAAGAGCAAGTCTCTCAATCCCTGGCATGGCCAATACGATTGCATCGTATTCACCGTCTTGAAGTTTTTGAATGCGTGTATTAACATTTCCTCGCAAAACTTTCGGAACAACTTTTAAATGGGCACCGAGAGGCAGAAAAGGTGCAAGCCCAAGTTCCAAATTGATCATTCGTCTAGGTGAGCTGGTTCCAACAATAAATTCTTTTTTATTTTTTAATTCTGATATTGTTTGATTTTTAATAAGCAGAATATCGTGAGCAAATGATCTCTTAGTAACAGCGGCCAGAGTTATTCCATCAGGCCTTTTTGAACCTAGGTCTTTATAAGAGTGAACCACTAAATCCACGCGGCCAGAAAGTAGTGCTTCATCTAATTCTTTGGTAAAAAAATTGGCGCCTTCTAGTTGCCATAAGGGTACGTTGGTTATCATGTCTCCTTGAGTCTTGATGACTTCAAGTTCAAAGGTATCCCCAGTAAGAGCTTCTAAAAGTACGCGAGCTTGATTGCACTGAGTGAGTGCTAATAAACTTCCGCGAGTTCCAATTTTATAGTGTTTTTTAGGCAAGCTGTAACTCCTCCCATCCAAATGGGTGACTCATAGAAAAACTCTGTCTGCGATTTTCACAAAGTCTCACGATTGAGTCTTTGGCGCATCTGATTTTTTCCATCTTCTCAATATTCATCTTTGCACTTTGTCTGAAAATATCTTCCAGACGAAGAACGCCGTCACTTTCTGATAAATGTGTTTTTATCACAGAAGGAGAGCCTAGATCAATAAAGAGCTTTGAGTCACTGGCATTTGCATGGGAGGAGTATTCATGGAAGAAGTTCTCATTAAAGAGAATTTCATCGCTTCCAATAGTATTGACGACCGAATCAAATTTTTTATATGTATCGTAACTAAGCCAAGGAATCATTTCTAAAGAATGCTCAAGACAAAGTTCACTAACACGCTCAGTATTTCTAGCAGTCAAAAAGACTCTGTGTTTTTTCTTTAAAAGCTTAATTAAATCTAGAGATAACGCCCCAGAACCCACGACTAAAACATCACCTTCGTTCGTGCGAGAATGCACTAGTTTGCGGGCGATGCCTGCATAACTGAGTTGTCCGATTTCGGTTAAGTGATCAGTGCGTATTTTTTTAGAATCTTGAAAAAGTTTTTCAAGAAGTGTTAAGGTACATGTGTTTCTGAATGGAAGTTTTGCATATTCCTGGTAAGCTTCTTTAAACTGCCCAACAACTTCGTATTCGGCCAGAACTTCGCTTTTTAAACCACAGATGGTTTCTAACAAGAATATATAGGCTTGATCGCCATTAAACATATCGCGGATATCATTTTGGTCTTCAAGATGATAAAACGGCAATTGTCCAAACCCTAGAATCAAAGTCCTCTGGCAAGTCTTCAAAACAAACACTTCGCCGTTAGAAGGTCGAACCGAGGCTTCTGCTTTTAAGTTAATTACAGTTAGGCTATCAATCATATAATTAGTTATAACGTCTTATGAACATTGAATTGTCATAAAAGTGTAGATTGATTCTTTTTTTCAGGGATTATTTTTGCTAGTGTATGGCTTATGAATATTGTCCCAGTCGCCCTAAAGGAATCTTTTTTAGCCTTTGACCGCAAAGTCGATGGCTCGATCAGCTTTTTCGTAAAACATTACGGGAAGAGTAAGTTCATGGTGGCCATGTCAAAGAAAGTGCAATATTTGGGAATTGAAACGCTCTGGGAAAAGGGTCCAAAAGCCTTTATTTACTTCTTTTTATTTTATCTGGTGCGCGACATGATTCTTTATATCATTCTTCCGATATTCTTTACCAAATTTTCAACCCATTAACTCCCAGTCCATACTAAATGCTTGTACTGCGTTAAGCTTGCGGCCACACAGCTATTGGATTATCTTTCTATGTCACATTTTATTTATGGAGAACTCATGGACTTGATGTTTACTGCACCTGAGATATTAAATCGCGGACTTGGTCTTACTTTTGATGATGTTTTATTGGTGCCTCGCTACTCTGAAATTTCTTCTCGCAAGCATCCCATTCTAAAAACACATATTACAAAAAATTACCTTATCGATCTTCCAGTGATCACTGCCAATATGGATACAATCACTGAATCGGAAATGGCCTGTGCCATGGCAAAATTAGGTGGTATCGGTTCACTTCACCGTTTCATGACTGAAGAAGAACAGGTTGCCCAGGTAAAAAAAATCCAGGCCTATCTTAGTGCTCACAAGTTAAATACTCCTATTGCTGCTTCAATTGGTGTGAAGGAAGAGGGAATGAAGCGCGCCGAATTTTTAGTGAACGCCGGTGTGCAAATCATTACTTTAGATATTGCACATGGCGACTCAATCATGATGCTTGAAACTCTAGATTTATTAAAAAAGAAATACCCACACGTTGATGTAATTGCCGGCAACGTTGCAACTGCTGATGGAGTTAAGCGCATGATCGAGCGCGGAGCAGACGCTGTCAAAGTAGGAATTGGACCAGGCTCAATGTGTACGACTAGAATAATCACAGGCCATGGACTTCCGCAATTAACGGCCATCGCCCTTGCAGTAAGTGTCGCAAAAAAACATAATATTCCCGTCATTGCCGACGGTGGTTTAAAAAATTCTGGCGATATAGTGAAGGCACTTGCCGCTGGAGCAAGTTCAGTCATGGTTGGTTCATTGGTTTCTGGAACTCTAGAAACACCAGGAGAGTTAAAAGGCGGAATGAAACAATACCGCGGAATGGCCTCTAAATCAGCTCAAGTTTCCTGGAGAGGCGAAATGCCACAAGGAATGGCGGCAGAAGGCGAATCAACACAAATTCCATGTAAGGGAAGTGTGGCCAATGTAGTGGAAGAATTAATGGGTGGACTTCGCTCAGGAATGACTTACTTAGGGGTGGATAATTTAGCGGCCATGAGTGAATCAGCACTTTTTATCCAGATGACCGCAAGTGGTATGAGCGAATCTAAACCTCATGGAGTTCGCTAATGACCAAGACATCTTCAAAATCTGAAAAAATCGAATCAACCGGTTTTATGAATAAGTTCTCCGGAATTTCTGACTTATTTAGTGGCATGAATCTTTTTGATAATTTTAAAGAGATGGAAGAAATTGTTCTGAGTTATCATAAACTTAATTCTCGAATAAAAGGCAAGCCCGAAGAGAAGGACAAAGTTCTCAAAAACTTAAAAGAAATCAGAGCAGAACTCTCAATCCCATTTCTTAAGACTTTTGAGAAATTTTTAGATGCATCTTTATCTCAATTGTATGATGGAATAAATTTTAACGATAACGGACATAATTTAGCAGAGCTTTCTAAAAGAAATAACTTAGTTCTCGTTCCCAATCATCAGTCTCATGCTGATTATGTGGCAATCAATTATGTTTATTATAAAAAATACCAATCACCCTTATTTGTGGCCGGCGGAAATAACCTCAATATTTTTCCAATTGGACCATTATTCCGAAAGTCAGGTTGTTTTTTTATTAGACGTACTTTTGCCAATGATATTCTATATAAGTTGACTCTTGAAGCTTATCTTCATTACATGCTGGTCAAAGGAAATCCTATTGAATTTTTCTTTGAAGGCGGACGCTCACGTACTGGAAAACTTCTTCCTCCGCGCTACGGTCTCTACCAGATGCTGATTGAAGCTCATGCTGCAATTCCGAAAGATAAAAGAAGACCACTGCAATTTGTTCCGGTCAGTATAGTTCACGAGTATGTTCCTGAACAAAAATCTCTGGCCCGCGAACTAGACGGCGGGAAAAAAGTCAAAGAAAGTGCAGGTCAATTATTAGGACTGGTTAAACTTCTCTCTTACCAATTTGGGAATGTTCATATCAATCTTGGGAATCCTGTTATCGCTCCGGATGCTCCCACTGATCCAGTTAAATTAAAAATTCAAACTCAAAAATTAGCATTTGAATGCTTTTTAGAGGTTGGAAAAAATATGCGAGTGACTCCTACGTCGCTTTTGGCAATGATTCTTTTAGATGAGTCGACGGGAGCTCTTAAATGGGAAGAGATTTTAACAAAAGCTCGCCATATAATTACTTATTGTGAAAAATTTCACGTGCCAATTACGGACTCTATTAAATTAGAAAATCTGGAAAAATCTCTAGAGCGCTCTATTGATATTTTAATTGGAAATAAAAAAGTTGAAGTGATCGGCAATACGTCTTCGCAACACGTTTTCTATTCGATTAAAGATGATTCAAGAAAAGAAATTCTCTACTTTAAAAATACTATTCTACATCATTTCCTTGTTCCTTGGATCGTGCACATGGGCTGGGTTAATCTATTCAGTGGTCATATTACCAACGTTGAAGACTTAAAAAAGTTTTTCATCAATCAAAGAAAACAATTAACTCACGAGTTTTATCTTCCAACAGTTAAAGAAATACTAAATCTTACTCTTGATATAGTTTCGGATGCTATCGGAAGAGAAGTCACAACTTTAGAAGAATGTGTTGATCTTACTCATAAAGAACTTTATTTAATTCTCGCTAAAGTGGGGATTTTCTCCCGCGCCTGCAATTATCTTCTCGAAGCCTATTATATCTGCGGTCTGACGCTAAAAGATCTTTCAGCAAACGATTACAAAGAAGGCTTTAAGATGGAAACATTCCTAAAGCGCTACAAAGATGTTTTTGAAAGCGAAAAAAAACTCCGTCGAATTATTAAGTATGCTGAGAGTTATTCTGTCCCACTTTCCAAATCGAGTTTAGAATATTTCATTCATGCCAAGATCGTCGAATCAAAGGCCGGCTTCTATACGGTTGGGGATCATGACAAATTGGCCGAAGTTTTGGCAAAAGTTGAATCCGACCTGCAGGGGCAGCTCAGTATCAACCTGCTAAATTAAGATGAATATTCAATTAATCAAAATGAATCAAGGTCGGAAGCGTTTTTTAAAAACTCAACCGATTCTTGATATTAATAACTGGCAAGCCTACTTAGCTGAACTTAAAAGTTTCCTCTCTCTTGAATCCGGCTTTCAAATTGTCGGCGGAAAAGTCTATTTTGAAATGAGTGTTGAGAGCGAAGCCCCAAAAATGATGCTAGAGGTAATAGGTCTCCCAATTCCCCTTGAGCAAAATGCTTTGGTACTGGCGGATCTCGATTGCGGCGAAGTTTTGGTGCACAAGCTTACGGGTCTCGATCTCTTTTGCCTGGACTTTGATCAGCTCTTTAAGACTTCTTGGGGGCTTAAATGGACTCTGGAAGCCTCTTTTAGGAAGCAAGCAGACGAGCTTTCGGCCATTTTTCACATTGTCTTTGACCATGACAAAATAGAGCTTCATTTTTTTAGGCAAAAAGATTATATTCAAAAACAGTTCTAGAATTTAATAGAAATTGGGCCCACTTTTAAGGTCCATACATATGGGGTAAATTATCAAAGAAAACTCGAATCCACCTGGTCAGTTCAACAGATCTTCTCAGTTCAATTCATCAAACAAACAAAGCGGTCCTAGAGTTAACGAACAAATCAGAATTCCTGAATGTCGTTTACTTGGCGATGACGGGCATGCTTACGGTGTTGTCTCAATGAACGAAGCAAGAAAAATTGCTGATGAAGCAGGTCTCGATCTTGTAGAAGTAAGCCCTACGGCCCAACCACCAGTTGTTAAATTAATCGACTTCGGTAAGTACAAGTATGAGCTTCAAAAGAAAGCTCAAGAAGCCAAGAAAAAACAAATTGTCATTCAGTTGAAAGAAATTCAACTTCGTCCAAATATTGAAGCTAACGATCTTCAAACTAAACTCAATCATTGTGCCAAATTCCTAGATGAAGGCGATAAGATTAAAATTTCTATGCAGTTTCGCGGACGCGAGATGTCTTATAGAGACGCCGGAATGGTAAAGTTCAAGGAAGTTATTAAACAAATTGAAGCCATGGGCGCAATCGTCGAATCAGATCCTAAAATGATGGGTAATAGAATTATCGCAATCTTAGCTTCGACTAAAAAGCCAGTAAAAGGACCTGCTAAGAAGGAAGATGATCATAAAGAAGATCACAAAGCTGAGCCTAAAGTAGAAGTAAAAGAAGCAAAAAAAGCTTAATCTTTTGACTAATCGTTAAATATCTCGACAATATTATGGAATTTCTTTTACAAAGCCCATGATTCTTGATAATTATACCAGCTCTAAAACAGAAAATTACGTTTTTTTAATAAAACAATATAGCTAGATAAATAACTAGATAATTAAATTTAAAGATTACTGGAGACATCTCATGCCTAAAATGAAAACAAGAAAATCAGCAGCTAAGAGATATAGCGTTACTGGTACAGGTAAAGTTAAAAGAAACAAATGTGGTTTGAGACACAAACTTGAACACAAAAGTACAAAAGTAAAAAACAGAGCAGGCGGACCAGCACTAGTTCACCAATCTGAGCACGAAAAAGTAAGAAGAATGTTACCATACGCTTTCTAGTTTTCTAGAAAGATGGTAGTTAGTTATAAAATCGACAGAGATTTGGGCACAAGTGCAAATAGCCCCCAAGTGTTCGTTAAAATCAGGAGTATTTCATGGCACGCGTAAGAAGAGGATTTAAAGCAAGAAGAAGAAGAAACAAAGTTTTGAAAATGGCTAAAGGTTTTAGCTTCGATAGACGTACAAAATATAAGCACACAGCTGAGACGGTTAAACGTGCTCTTCATTATGCTTACGTTGGAAGACGTTTACTTAAACGTGATATGAGAAAACTATGGGTAGTCAGAATTGCTGCTGCTGCTAGAGTTCTTGAAACTTCATATTCAAAATTCATGGGTGCTATGAAGAAGAACAATGTAACTATTAATAGAAAGATGCTTGCAGAAATTGCAGCAACTGACTTTGCTGGATTTACAGCTATTAAGAACTCACTTAATAAATAAGTTCAAAGAAAATTATAAAATTAAAAATAATAAAGCCTCCGTTTCGGAGGCTTTTTTATTTTTAAGGATCAAAACAGCTATTGCTGAATATGTTGGTAGACTAATTTTCCATTTATATAATGTTTGCAAATACCGTTGGCATTGAGTTCCACTACACCTTTCACTTCACTCCCCACAGGTGCTGAAAGAGCATTAGTGGGTGCAGTAAAAGCGCTCACGCCATAATTTTGATTATCTATATAGAGTGCTTTTATTTTATTGGTATCAAAAGTTTTAAGCGTTCGTTGAGTTGAATAATAATAAGGGGCCATGATCGAGTTGTAATTACTTTCATGACAAAGACCAAGAAAATGTCCCATCTCATGCAGAAGAATAGTTGGCACATCATAATCAAGAAATGAAGTTCCAGTATAACTAAAATCAGAACCAAAATTATTATAATTTAAAATAATATCGGCATGAGTAAGATCAATATAAGTTCCGAGGCTTGCATCCGATCTCACAATTCCATAGAACTGAGTAATGGCCAGAGCGCTTGAGCTCACATTGGTAAACCAAGTATGAGATTTATAAATTCCTAATTCATTGTCACGGAAACCACTTAAAGTAGCACTTCCAGATCCAGAGGCAGTTGTTAAAGGCAATTTGAAAAGAGTCGTACTTGGAGAAACGGCATCATTCCAAACTTTCGCCATTTGTTCGATTGGATTGGTTGAGCTTCCGACCACATCAGGGCCTGAGAAGTCCGCAGCAATCTCTGGAGAGACTTTTAAGTTGAGGGGAAGGTTACCAGAGCTCCACTTTCCAATATTGCAAGAGCCGGCCTGAAAATTAGGAGTTAGGCTAGTGCTTTGATTTCCTGAAACCTGTTGTTTACAAGAAGTAAGAAAGAGAGTGAATAAAGCGATGCTGTAGAGTACTTTCATAGCTCTATTATCGGATCGATTTATAGAAATCTTAGGGCGAATTGAGAAGAGTTTTGGGGGAAGCCAAAGGCCATCCCCAAATCTTTTATTTACTTAGTGTTAGCTTTTTTATGGTCAGCAAGAAATGCTTCTAAACCTTTGTCGGTTAGAGGATGTTTATAAAGAGCTTTGACCACACTTAGTGGCATTGTTCCTACATCCGCCCCTAATAATGCTGCTTCTCTAACATGAGCTGGGTGGCGAATTGAAGCTGCTAAAATTTTAGTTTGGAATCCATAGATGTCATATAAAGAGCGAATTTCACCTAATAGCTCATTTCCACTTTGTCCGATATCATCCAGGCGACCAATAAAAGGAGAGACATAAGTAGCTCCGGCCTTAGCTGCCAAAAGAGCTTGGTTTACCGAAAAGCATAGAGTGACGTTAGTTTTAATTTTTTTGTCGCTGAAGTGTTTACAAGCAGCGATTCCAGCTTCGGTAAGTGGAAGTTTAATAACAACATTTTTGTGGATTTTGGAAAGCGCTTCTCCTTCTTTAATCATCCCTTCAAAATCTGTAGCGATAACTTCAGCAGAAATTGGTCCATCTATGATTTCACATATTTCTCTGATGACGTCTTCTTGCTTGCGACCAGTTTTAGCGATGAGAGAAGGATTAGTCGTAACACCGTCAATAATACCCAACTGAACTGCTTCTTTAATTTCGGAAACAACCCCAGTGTCTAGAAAAAATTCCATTTGGCACTCCTTTATCTATAAGTCGCATTTTATTTTAAAACACTATCAAGGTACAAGTTCAGCTCTTTTTCATCAAGTTTTTCCTACTATTAAGTTTGACCTCTTTCTAAGTTATACTAATAAGTATGAAATCTTTGAAATGGAGCTTTGCTCTAAAATTGACCTTCACGCTATGGCTATTACCTGCAATCTCTTTGCAGGCGGCAACCTCTTTAAAACTTCCCAAAGAAACTTTGAAAATAGGCGCCGATTCTTTCTACGACCCACAATTTGATTACTCTAAATTTTCAGGTCGAGTTACAGACCGTGATGCGACCGCTTCGATCGTAAAAATTTCCAGTGAAAATAAGAATGTTAAATATTTTCGTGCAGGTGATTTGGTCGAATTTAAAATTCAAAATAGTAAAAATAGTGAATTTTGCCAGGGGTATGTCAGAAGTATCGAAGAAAATTATTTTGTTATGTTCGTTAAAGATTTATTCCCATGCTTTCCTAAAGAAGAATATTTTAGAAGAGGAACGGCTCTTGTTATGCAGTCGGATAAACTCGGAATGAGAGTGCGTGAAGCATCCGTTTACCGGGCAAGTTTACTAAATAAGAAAAAAGATTTTATGGGGCAACTCAACGGTATCAATCAAGACGTATGGAATTTTGAAGAACGAAAAATTCAAGTGGCCGCGGAATTTGATCAAAAAATTGCAGAGATTGAAAAACAAAAAACAAAGGCCCTCGATCAAATTCTTTCGCAGAAAAATGATCAAATAAGATTGCAAAGAGAGCTCGCTTATCGATTAGATAATATTGATAAAGAACTACTATTTTATCGAGTGGAAAAAGAAGAATTGCTATTTGATCGCTGGCATCTTGATCATGATTTGGGTTATCCCGTTTATGACCGGCCAGAAGAAATTCGTCCAAGAAGAGTAAGTGGTGAAACTACTGTTGATTAATTGGCAAAAAAAATGCAGCCGAAGCTGCATTTTTACGTCTTATAAAGAGTTTTGCCGATGCATTCTTTCTTTCTAATGCTTTCTATAATTATTAAAAATTTCTTCTAAAATATCTTCGTTATAAAGAAAGTTTGGAGCGTGCTCGAGGTACAATTTCAAATCGTACGATGGTGCCAGACCAAGCCATTCTTTAATCAACGTAGTACTTTTTTGTTGTTGAATCCATTTAAAGATACACGCTTGACGAAGAGATTTTGGAGTCAAAGTTATGATTAGTTTATTGCGGTAATCTTCGAAAATAATTTCAATTCCTCTTGCCGATAAACCTCCAGAAATAATTCTGTATGGGTTGGCGTAGAAAAGAAGATTATCAAAAGTGATTTGAGATTTATTTTTCATTTCTTCTAAAATAACTAAATAATTCGCGTAAACTTTTTCAAAAATCTTTGGAAGCTCTACAGTATAGGCATCTCTTTTTGGGTGGTGAATAAGAACGCGTGGTCCATCACCATTAGTAGAAATGGTTATATCATTGATTGAAAGTTCTGAAAGATCTGAAACTTTTAATCCTGCACCAAAAATTAGAAGGAATAAAATTTGGTTTCTTTTGCTTAGAAGTTCCTGGATTTTATCTTGAGAGTGAGACTCTTCAACTAAATAAGTCCATAGAGTTTTTACGTCGATAAAAGGAGTCGGACGTGGAATATCTAAAAACTTAGGTGAAGTTGGAAGTTTTCTTACCGGGTTTCCAGTTACTAATCCCTTATTTAAAAGGAAATCAAAAAAGATTCTTAGAGCTTGAACACGACGACGGCGAGAGTTGTCCGACGAATATTTTTTCTCTAGGTATTGACCGTAATTAGAAACAAGTGCCTGGTCGAAATTTTTCACTTCTGTAGATGCATATTCACTATTTAAATAATAATTGAAGCAATCTAAATCTGTTTTGTAGTTCTTCAACGTGTTTTGGCTTTTTCCTTGGGCGCGGAGGTTTGAGTAAAACTCTTGCTCAAGGGCAAACAATTCAGGGGTTGGAACTGAGTTTCGAATTTCTGCGATGACAGCTACTGGGGGGATTTGTGTGTTTGTGTCCATAGTTTCTTTTATTCCCTCTTTTTTAGGTAGGCCTTTATCCTTATAAGATAAGATCTTCCAATGTGTGTGTTGTGGAGAAGACTAATTTCAAAGCGTTAGGTGGGCGATAGTATCTTACTTGGTAAAAATGTACAACCTAAAAAGTCTGTCTTGATTAGCTTTACGAGGAGTGCTAGAAACTGACCTGTTATAACATTTTAATATTAGTGAGCCGCCCAGTGCAAGAGACGACCTTTAATTCACCATATCAGGCAAATGGGGATGCTATTTTTAATAGTATTCACTTATGGCTTGGTGCACTTTACTCAGCGGCGTCACAAAAAAATCCACTCCAAAATTTTGATTTTAATAAACTTGCAACAATTGAATCTGTTAAAAAGCTTCAAATTCTCATTCAATATAATTTTAAAAATTCCGAAACTTTGATTAATGCTCTTACTCAGTCGACATTCTGTTACGAGCATAAGCATTTAAATAATTCTTCGATTAAATCCAATGAACGATTGGAATTTTTGGGAGACTCATTAGTCAATTTTCTCGTGGCAAAAATTCTCTATAATCGTTATCCAGAATCAAACGAAGGTGAACTCTCAAAACTTCGTGGTGCACTTGTAAACGAACTTTCACTTTCTAAACTGGCTATCGCTATTTCATTGGGAGAAAATCTTCTTCTAGGAAAAGGTGAACATAGGAATCATGGACAATTAAAAGCATCGATATTGGCCGATGGTTTAGAAGCTCTATTTGCAGCCATTTATATTGATAGCGGTGAGATCACAGAAGTTTTAGAAAAAACGTTGTTGGTTATTATTAATACTTATGAAGCTGAAACAAGAAAACAGTTTTTTGCCATGGATAATTTAGAACTTTTTGATAGCAAAACTCAACTTCAAGAATTATCTGTATCGCTTTTTCAAACATTACCTACTTATAAATTTGCTGAAGATAAAAATGGTTTTACCGTTTCACTATGGATCGGAGACCGAATGCTGGCAGAGGCACATGGCCCATCGAAGAAAAAATTGGAAAAAGAATTAGCACGAGTCGTGCTAGATGAAAAAAGATATCAACTTTAGGTATTTTAAACAGCAAGGAGACGAGAATGTTACTAGAAGATCAGCATCCGCACAACAAGGCCATCATGGTAGCCGTTTTAGGGGCACCGAACGTTGGAAAAAGTTCACTCATCAATGTGCTTTTGGGCACAGACTTAACAGTTGTTACAAACAAACCACAAACGACTAGAAATAAATTTCATTGCGTTCTAACAGTAGACCGTACAGAAGTTGTAATGGTGGACACTCCAGGGTTGCATAAATCAAATCAAGAATTCAATAAACGCTTAAACGAACAAGCTCGCCAGGGAACAGAAGGAGCTGACCTCAATTTATTATTGATTGATATCAGCCGCGAAATCCTGGAGCAATTTTCAGAGTTCAAAGAAAATATTGATCAGGAATTAGGACCTACTTGGGTAGTGTTTACTAAATCTGATAAAGTTGAAAACTCTGAAAATCTTCCGCTAAAAGAAGTGATGACACAAGCACAGGCACTTCTACCTTGTTTAGAAAAATTCTTTTTGATCTCGAACATTGAAGGGACAAATATTCATGAATTGACTGGAGCCATTTGTGACCGTGCACAACCTGGTCCACATCTCTATCCAAATGGTGATGTGTCGAATAAAAACCAAAGATTTTTTGTTACTGAATACATTCGCGAACAAGCATTTGAATTACTAAAGGACGAGGTTCCTTACGAAGTTGCTGTTGTGATCGACGAATATAAAGAAGTAAAAGGTAAACTAGATCCAGAAACTTTTGAATCACATATTTCAGCTTCGATCTTAGTTAATCGCCCAAGCCAACGCGCTATCGTTATTGGATCGAGCGGATCGATGATTAAAGAAATTGGTATTCGTTCACGTAAAAAAATTGAAGTCATGACAGGTGGTCCGGTTCATTTAAACCTTCACGTTAAGGTTTCACCTAAATGGTTTAAGAATAATTTTGTTTTAGAGGAAATCGGCCTTCCTAGAGCAAAAGACTCAGCTCGCGTTTGGCGAAAAAAATAAAAGGAAAGGATTAGAATTTATGGAAAATAGTAATTTAACACCACAAAACACTTATCGTCGTTCAATGGTCATATCCCTCATCGGAAGACCAAACGTCGGGAAAAGTACAATATTTAACCGCTTGATGAGAAAAGCTCATAAGGCCATTACTCACGATAAACCGGGTGTCACACGCGATCGCCACTACGGAATTGCTTCATTTGAAGAAGTTGCCCACCAGAAAAAAGGTGAAGCTATTTTTGTTGATACAGGTGGATTCTATCCAACTAAAATAGATGAAAATGTGCCAAAGCAACGCGATCAAATCATGAATAAGTTTTTTAACATTATGACTGATCAAGCGAAAACGGCTATTCGTGAAAGTGATCTTATATTATTTGTAGTAGATTCACGTGAAGGCGTGCTTCCTTACGACCAGATGATTGCAGACTATATTAGAAAAGAAAAAAAACCATTCTGGGTTTTAGTCAACAAGTACGATACTGAAAAACAAGAAGGTGAAGAATTAGAATTCTACCAACTTGGGATAGGGGAAGAAGAACTGTATAAAATTTCAGCTGAGCATGGTCTGGGACTTCTCGATTTAAAAACGGATCTACATAAAGAAATTATAAAATTCGAAAATCAGCAAACTCAAGAGATGTCTGCACTTCAAAAAGGGGTTACTCCACGGGAAAAAGTTGTAGGTCGTCTCTCTTTAATTGGAGCGCCTAACGCTGGTAAGTCGACATTGCTTAATTTACTTCTTGGATCGCAGCGCGCACTAGTAAGTGATATCCCTGGGACAACTGTTGATCCAATTGAAGGATTTTTCGATTTGTTCTTTGGAAAAAATGCCTACGCTTTGGATGAAGAAGTTATATTCGCTAAAAATGATACTCTTTTGTTCCAACAGTATGAAGAATTCAGAGCAAACAATCCTGAAGTTTATAACTCACTTACTTATAGTTATAACCTTGAAGAAGAAGGAACTCGCGGAGTCCCTGTCTATGATGAGGAATCATATCCAAGTGATGAAACTCCTCTTTATGCCGATGAAGTCGCCGCTGAAGAAGAAAAGGAAATTGATCTCGATAAAGTTCTCTCTGACGATGAACTTGAGAAATATGATAATGAAGTTTACGAAAATATATTTAGTGATGATCTTGCAGATGAAGTTGATTTTTTAAAAGATGATGATACTTCAGAAGATTTTTTAACAGAGCTTGAGAGCGCAAAATTAGTAGATATAAAGTCAGACGAAAACGATGGCTCACAATGGAGATCGCTGCATATTGTAGATACAGCGGGAATTCGCCGTCAAAAGTCTGTAGATGGCTTTATAGAGCAACAATCTGTTTACCGCTCGCTTCGTTGTATTACTGAGAGTGACGTGGTTATTTTCATGATCGACGCTACTATTGGTATCAGCCATCAAGACCGCCGTCTTTTGGATATCGCACTAGAGAAAGGTAAATCAGTTATTGTTTGTTTAAATAAAATTGATCTTTTAAAAGAATCCCTTCCTGATGAAAAAGCAAAAAAAGAATGGATTAAAGATTTAAGAGATACTGTTCCTTGGCTTTATTACTGCGACCTGATTCCAATTTCAGCGAAATACGCTAAACACATCGGGAACCTGAAAGAAGTTATCAAGAAAACAGTATTGATTCGAAATCGCAGCATTGGAACGGGAGTGCTCAATCGTTATGTTTATCAATTGATTGAAAGTCATCCAGTAGCAATCAAAAAAGCTGGTGGAAAACGTTTTAAAGTAAAATATGCTTCGATGTTAAAATCGAATCCTCCTACATTTTTACTATTTACCAACCTCTCAAAAGGTATTCCGGATAACTACACAAGCTTTTTAAAGAATGGTCTTCGGAAAGAATTTGATTTGAGCAATACGCCGATTCACCTTATTTTTAGAACGGGTGAAGATTTATCGAAGCGTCTCGGTAAGCGCATGAAAGAAATTACATAAAACGACAAGGTTCAGGAGACTTCTATTTACATAAGTCTCTTGAACCTTTTCTTCTTATTTACCAGTTAAAAACGTAACTAACCATGGTGCTATAAGCATTCCCGCCCAAATTATCAAATCCATAACCGCCAGCTGTAACAGGTGCATATTTTTGGGTATTCTTATCTGGGAAATTGACTACATGGACTAAAAATTCCAAACCAATATAAGATTCTTTTATTTCAATTGGAAACTCCAGGCCAAATCCAGCTCCAAAACCTAAGCCACCGCCAGCGTCTTTAGGTAATTCAGATTGATCGACAAATTTATTGGTTTGGTACCAATACTCTATACGGCCGACCAAGTAAGGATTGGAGTAGGTGATGGCGGTTCCGAGATTAGCAGTCTCTATATAATAGCGATAACCCAGAAAAACTCTAAGCATGCTGATATCAACTAAACCAGGGGCGGTTGAATTGGGGAAAGCTTTAACTGGATCTTTTAAAAACATAGAATGTTTAGAAAACTCAACTCCTAAGGCCAGAGCAGTTTGAAAATCTTTAAAAAAAGTAAAACTTAAACCAAATGATGGGGGAGAGTTTTCATAGGCAATCCCACGATTTCCATCAAAAGTAGTGAGGCCTAAAGAAGCATTAAAAGAAAAAAAGCGACCGTAACGATAGAAGCGTTCATCTTCAACTAATTTTGCGTTTTCCACATCTTCACTAAAATCAGTAAAGATATCTCCACCCACATTCAAATCATCATCGTCAGCAGCAAAAATATCATTGCTCGCTTCTTGAGTGTAGGCAAGACTATGGTAACTAACACTGAGAGTGAAAGCAGCTAGGAATAATAGATTTCTAAATAACGTTTTTTTCATAGGTAAAAATGAACTGCCGAGACAATAAAATTATTGCCTAAAGTTTGAAAAACAAATTCTTTTTTCTTGTAAGCAGACACACCAAACTCAAAACTAAAGCCAATGGAATTCAATCCGGTAAAATGAAATTCACTTCCCAGACTCAAATCAAATTGAAATCCTGAATAGCTCGAATTGTTTATTTTATTACTTAAAATAGCTCCCATTCCGGCCATATAGAAATTAAGCTGAGGCTCATCGAAGATATTGCGGTAAACTTTCATTCCCACGCCATAACCACCACTGTTAGGGTCAGTAGAGAGGCCAGCAAGGCCACCAAAGGCAAAAGATCTATTTTTTTGGATTTTGAATGAAAGGGCAGGGAAGTCATTATGGAGCTGATTGCTCATTCCCACTCCCAAGCGGTTCATTTTATCGAATGCAAGAGATTCGGAAGCCCGAAACATCAAAAAGAGTAGGGAAAAAACTGAAATAAGAGTTTTAACATTTTTGAACATTAAGATTCCTTCCTTAGAAAATTACGCCCTAAAACCATGCGTCTTGTTAATAAACCTTCAGTGGTTTTATAAAGCTTTTTTTTATTGTAACTAAGCTCTCTATTTTTGACAACTTAACAAAGCCTTTTTAGAATAGGTTTTATTTTATTTTTTAAACCTTTTAACCAGAGTTTCACCATGACTAACACAACAACTTCTCCAAACCGCAGTCTTGATCAAATTATTGACGATGGCGATGTGGGTACGGTTATTTCAAAAAACAAGAATGCACTGATTGCAATCCTTGTAGCGATCGTAGTGGCCGTCATTGGTTTCGGGCTTTATTCGAGCTTTGCGGATAAGTCTAAAGCAGAATTTAATTCTAAAATTTATAATTTCGAATTATCGACACTCAAAAATTTTACTGAAAAATCAGATCCTCAAACATTGGTTCTAGGAATTAAAGAACTTCAAAAAGAAATCGGAAACTATTCAGGACTTGTTCCAGTAGTTCTTAAAGCAAGTGATTCACTCATGGGACAACAACATCTAAATGAAGCGTTGGAAGTCTTGAAGATTGGTCAACAAGTTTCTAAAAACGAATACGCTGATTATTTTATATTAAGTCGTTTGGCAGTTGTTTATGAAGATCTAGGCCAGGACGCAAAAGCAATTGAGACATTAGAAAAAATGAACACTCAATCTCTTAAGATTTTCGAAGGGAAAAATTATTTGGACTTAGGCCGTCTTTATTTAAAAAGCGGTGATAAAGTAAAAGCGAAAGCGAGCTTTACTTATGTGGTGGAAAAAGTAAAAGATGAAACAGAATTTGTAAAAATTGCAAAACTTTATTTATCTAAGCTTTAAGTAAAACACTAGCTAGATCTAGGGTTTATAAATCTCTCGTTAGTTACTTTAATTTGGTAGAAAAATGAATAAAATTTTGGGTCTTTTGCTTTTTGTCTTTTTAATTTCGGCTTGTTCACAATTAAAGCCTTATATGCCAAAGGCAGAAATTCCAAAGGTCACAAAATTTTCTCCAGTGTGGATAAAAGACCTAGACCCATCATATGAATCGGGAAATCTTCCCATCGCTCTCCAGTCTCCACTGATTCACGAAGGTATTGTTTATATTGGGCATAACTCAGGCTCAATGCAAGCGTTCGAATTGGAAAATGGAAAACCAGTTTGGAGCGAGTTTGATGGATCGACTTATCATGCAGCTCCCATCTCTTATAAAGATCAGGTAATTTATGGAACAGTTCAAGGTCGAGTGATATCTCGTCACTATACAACTGGAAAAATTAAATACAGTGTCGATCTTGGTGCTTCTGTTGAAACCAAAGGTGTCGTTCACGAAGGGAGAATATTTTTTCAGCTTAGAAACCACCAGGTGTTTTGCCTGGATGTTGAAACAGGAAAAATTCTTTGGGGATATAAGCGTTCAATTTCGTACCTGACAACTCTGCAAAGAGCCTCTGTACCAGTTGTCTATAAAGACCGCGTACTAGTAGGTCTGGCAGACGGAACACTGGTTGCTTTGTCAGTAGATGAAGGTGTTTTATTATTTGAATCAAAATTATCTACTGCTTCTAAATTTGTAGACGTTGATAATTCAGCTTTTATTTTAAATGATAAAGTTTATATTGGTGCTGTTGGCGGCCCTTTAAATTTAATTGATCCTAATACTGGAAAAATATTAAGAAGATCAGATTTTACGGTCTCTCGGGCTCCGTATGTCAACCCAACTGAAAAAGGCGAACAACTCCTTTTTGGGACACCAAATGGTGAGTTAATTCTAACTGATAAAAACCTTAATATTCTCAATAAAGTTAAAATTTCTGAGGGTGTAATTACTTCTATAGTTCCCTTTAAACAAGGTCTCGCAGTTTCAACAACTACAGGTGAGATTTTGTATGTCGATGCCAGGACTTTAGTCGTTTCAGAGAAATTTCGTTTGGGTCATGCCTACTCAGCAATCTTTGGAGATATGGAAAGTAGAGAGAACTATTTATCGGTTCTCTCTTCTCGCAACCGTTTATATACATTCCATTAAAAAAATCAGTGTGATGCTTTGATATATTCAAAATATTGATTCGCCCACGCGACATTTAATCTCGCCATGACTTCAGTCGCATAAGTTGGAGTCTTTTGATCTTTAGCTATTGAAGCAATTGATCTACCTGGAGCTGATACACTCTGCTTATCAATTGAATTCATCAGTGCAATATTTGAAAATATTGTAGTCTTTAGAAGCGTATTCATATTCTTATTATCTGCTTCAAACTTGTTATTTTTAATATGTGTTATTAGATTTTCATAAATATAATAATTATCACTGACCCCGTATTCACAAAGTTCTCTGATTTCAGAATAAGTCTTTGCAAGGTGAATATCGAGTGCTTTATGAACCAGCTCATTAATGGCAAAATCGCTCATCGGTTCACTTGTACTTTTAATCACATCAATAACTTTTGGAGTGACTCCGTCCTTAGAAAGAGGAAGAAGTAGTTCAGGTCTGCCTGCTACATACATATCATCAGTATATTTTTTGGAATCGTAAGAGAATTTTTTACCGACTGGAGAACTCTTAGGACTATTCGCAAATTTATCATTGTGTCGTAGCAGGCTGGTGTGAAAGTTTGGACAAATAGAAACACTAGGGCCTGCGAACTCTTGAGAGTAATTTTTAAGTGATTCGTACTCGCTCAATAAAGTTAAAAAATAAAGTTTTTTATTAGTCGGATTGGTTTCTTTAGAGTCCTGGTCCCGATTCGGATTTTCGGGTGCTGATGCAGGGAAACGAGCTGTGTTTTTTGCATCAGATTTTTGATTATTTATAAATTTAAAATCAGCAGTTATAATTTCTGGAACCTGGTTTTTGCTAATGGCCTTAGGTTCATATCTTGCCATCTTTTGTTGATAGCTCTCAGGTCCTGCACACGAAGATAGGAGAAGGGAGCAAGTTACACTGGCAAGTACGAGAGGGATATTTTTTTTCTGATTCATTTTGACTCCATGAGAGCGCAAAAAAGTCTCTCTATAGAGATATCTATCGGAGAGAAAAATGAAATAATTAATAGATGTGGAGAGAGAGGAAAAATGAACGTGAGAGTGGTGAAATATTCCCTGATGATAAAGTTTGAGTTTTATCATCAGGAATTTAAGTACTGAAAATCTTTTTACCAGTTTAAAACATAAGCAAATACCAGAGGAGCAACGATAGTTGCATCTGATTCAATAATGAACTTCGGAGTATTTATGTCCAGTTTTCCCCAAGTGATTTTTTCATTGGGAACAGCTCCAGAGTATCCGCCATAGCTAGTTGTAGAGTCTGAGATTTGGCAGAAATAACCCCACAGAGGAGTGTTTCTTTCCAGGTCCTGCTCAAGCATAGGAACTACACAAATAGGGAAATCGCCAGCAATTCCACCGCCAATTTGGAAGAATCCAATTGAAGAATTGGCCGAAGTTTCAGTGTACCAAGACGCCAGGCGAATCATGGTTTGGATACCTGAATTGATAGTGTGAACATTTTTAATTTTACCAACAATATTGGCCGCAGCGTACATATTTCCGAGAGTTGAATCTTCCCAACCAGGAGTATAGATTGGAAGATTTTTTTCCATGGCAGCGATCATCCATGAATCTAGTGGATTGATTTGATATTCTTTTTTAAACTCAGCATTTTTTAGAAGTTGCCAGAAATAAAAGTGCGGAGGATGACTCTCGCCATTTTTATCTGCTTTTTGCCATTCGAGAGTGATAAGGGATTCAATCTTTCTCATTGCCTCGTGTTCTGGAATACATGTATCAGTCACGCGATTCATTCCGCGTTCCTTAAGCTTCATTTCTTCTTCTGCAGTAAGGCCTCTCCAGTCAGGGATGCGCTGATAATCATTGTGAGCTACTAAATTGAAGATATCTTCTTCTAGGTTTGCTCCAGTACAACAAATTGCATGAATCTTATCCTGGCGAATCATCTCAGCAAGAGATTTACCAAGTTCAGCTGTAGACATTGCCCCAGCTAAAGTTACGAACATTTTACCGCCATTGGTTTGGTGAGCTACCCAACCGTTAGCAGCATCAATCACTGAAGCGGCATTGAAGTGTTTATAGTGCGTGAGCATGAATTCTGATACGGGTCCGCGTTTCATTTTTACCTCGTCTATTTCAATTAATTTTTTAGGTATGTATATGACTTCAAACATTCTTCATAGAAATCTACTAATTTCACACCTTCGCGTGGGTTAATTTTTCCTGAAGCTATCTGGCGATCAATATTTTTCTTCATGGTATAGGCCATGGCCTCTGGGTTGTACTGCATTGCTGATAATACGTTTTCGCATGAAGAACCTTTAATAACCTCTTCAATATAAAAATCAGTTGGATCCTCGTCGTCACAGAAAACGTGAACTTCATTTAAGCGGCCAAACATATTATGAAGATCTCCCATAACGTCTTGATAGGCACCTGTCATAAAAAGACCAATATAATAATCTTCATTAGGAGTCAGTTCGTGAAGTGGAAGAAGATTTTTAGTTTCATTGATATCAATAAACTTAGTAATCTTTCCATCAGAATCACATGTGATATCTACCAGTGTTCCATTATTATGAGGCTTGATATTTAGTTTTGTAATAGGAACGATTGGTAAAAGTTGTCCAATGGCCCATAGATCTGGAGCTGATTGAAAAATTGAAAAATTGCAAAGATACTGTGGCGCAATCCCTTGTTCAATATCATAAAGATTTTCAGGAATAAATTCCATCTCAGGCAAGAGAGAAGTAATCTTCTTGGTAATTTTCCAAAAAAGAGTTTCAAGGCTTGCGCGCTCTTCAAGTTTAAGAATTCCCAAGCGAAATGCATTTAAACATTCTTTTTTTGTATCCAGAGCATCGTTGTAAATTTCCTGAGCATTTTCAACATCTAATGTGTCAAAAAGTTCTCGCATATTAGAGACGAGAGTGTGCTCACCCGGAATTTTATTGGTTTCATAATCAGTGAAAGATGTTTCGATTTTATCGATAACGTTTGTGATCACACAAGAATGTCTTGCGGTAATCGCCCGTCCTGATTCAGAAACAATATTCGGATGTGGTACTTTTTCAGCATCACAAATTTCTTTCAAAATATAAACAATGTCTGAAGCGTAATCTTGAAGTTTGTAATTTACAGAAGAATCGTTGGTAGACTGAGAGCCATCGTAATCAACTCCTAAACCACCACCAACATCGAAATATTCGAGTGGAGCGCCAAGCTGGGAGAGTTTAGCAAAAATTCTTCCGCCTTCGCGCATAACTTCTTTAATTGTACGGATGTCAGTTACCTGTGAACCAATATGAAAATGGAAAAGTTTAAGTGAGTTAATCGAACCTTCATCTTTTAGTATTTGAACTGCCGTCAGCATTTCTGCAATGGTTAAACCGAACTTTGCTTTTTCTCCGCCTGAATCAGACCATTTTCCAGATCCTTTAACTGCCATTTTTGCGCGCAAACCAATCATTGGTTCAACATTCATTTCTCGAGAGAGCTTGAGGAGTTTATGAAGTTCTGAAAACTTTTCAATAACGACGATAACTTTTCTCCCCAGCTTATTTCCAAGAAGGGCCAGGCGAAGATAATCTTCATCTTTGTATCCGTTGAGTACTGTAAGAGCATTTAAATTATCGTTGAATGCGAGAACTGAAAGAAGTTCTGGTTTTGAACCGGCCTCTAGACCGTAATCATATGGAGCTCCAGCATCGACAATTTCTTCGACAACTTCACGCATCTGATTGACTTTAATTGGGTAAACGCCTTTATATTGACCGTTATAATTTGCTTCTTTAATAACTTCTCTAAAAGTTTCATTAATAACTTTTACTTGAGAACGAAGAATATCGTGAAAGCGAACAACAATCGGAAATGGAATATTCTGGGCCTTCATTTCTTCTAGCACTTCAGCTATATCGATACGAGGTCCATTTTCATCTTGATTAGGAAGAACGCAAAGATGACCTTCATCATTGATATCGAAATATCCATCGCCCCAACGACTGATATGATAGACATCATCCGCCTCTTCTTTTGACCAGGGTATATTTACGATATTTTTGCTCATTACATTTACCTCAATTCTTGAAGCTAATAGCTCAAAAAAACACTACTAAAATTCCAATTTTGTAAGCGCAAAATGTAACGTATTTCATATGACAGTACAAATGCTAATTATAAAAAATCGAGGCTTGCGACAATGGGATAATGGTCAGAGGGGAGGGCATAACGCTGATAGTTTTCTTTGGGGTACGACAAAGGGACGCCGTTGGTATCGCGGAAAAGATAAATACCTGAATCTTCTTTTTTAACAAGCGGATGCAGCTCTCGAGGGAGCAGAATATAGTCGAGCTGATAGGCTTCCCGGTTGTTTTCTTTGCCAAAGTAAAAAAATGATAACCGTCTCTCATGAGGCTCATCAATGACTTCGAGGACGTCTTCTAGGTCGGTAAATGTGTAGAGATCGTCAAATTCAGGTTCTTGTAATCCCTTTTGAGCAATGCCATTGAGATCTCCTGAAACGATTACTGGAACTTGAAAATTAAATTCAGCACGCAAACGATTATAGGTTTTCACCAAAGCTTTAAGTTCCGCTTTACGTCTTTCTTTTCCATTAAAGTCTATTCCGTCGCGATCCCATTTTGACTTAAGGTGAACCAAAAGAAGTATCATCACAACTTTATCGTCTTTCAAAATTCGCAGCTCAGAAATATCACGCGAAAATTTATGCGTTGGGTATTGGGCTCCCGGGAGAAGTTTTTTATTTTCCATTATCTCAAAATGATAATTAAATTCGATTGATTCATTTGCATGGCTGATATGCAAAGTATTTAATGCAAATTCTTTTTTGACTAAATAACCCATCTCAATTCCGCGGTCTGAATTACCCTTAAGCAGGAAAGGCGTGTATTCGGAATTTAAGTATTTTGTATTGAAGAGATCTAAACTTTCAATGCCGCCAACTTCGCACATCATAGTGATGTCTGCATTTATGTCTTTAATCGTTCGAGCTATCCATTCAATTTTATCAACAGGTTTTTTAAACCCATCGCCATTGGGTCCACCAAGTAGAAAAAAATTTTCGACATTAAAAAGACATAATTTCAATTACAACTCCAACCCAAAAGCATCGTTTTGTAACTTCGGGTCGTTTTATCCCAAATATCTTTGCAATAAGTTCCCTGATAGAAATTTGGCCCAGGAGACTCGCGATTAAAAAGCGCTATTTGATCTTTGGTGCAAACAGATTCTTTGGGAGGCTCAGTGCTTGTTTCATTCTTAGTGACTCTAAATCGGCCATCACGGTCAATTAGAAGCCCATAAAAAATACCTTCTTCTTCACGTAGATAATAAAGACTTCCATCTTTAACAAAAAGTGGGGCATCTCCTCTAGGCACGATCATGGAGTATGGGAGGTTTTGATTATCGTTGAGAACAGCCCTAGAAAAAAAGATATTAGGCAGTTCTTTAAGTTCGTTTAGGCTAAAGTTTTTTCTAAAAATTTCTGCAATATAATATTTATTGGTCGATGTTCTGTGTTGTTTGCAGGGAGAGTCCCACATTAAAATATTGGGACGAAGGCTAGCTTCTTCCTGGCCCCAGCCGCTAACTGGCAAACCGAATTCTGATTGAACGAATGCGTTGAGTTTTTGCTCACTAATTTTTCCGGCTGAAAAATTTCTTAATTGCACAATCCATTTTTTTCGGTTTACTCCGGTTTCTTTTTTACAAAAAGCATTTTCTGGACACCCTTCAAACTCGAATTTAGAATACTCAAGTGCGCTGAGGTTATGTGCCATGCAAATGACAGAAAAAATAATGATAAAAAAGTAAAACTTCATAAGAGTAATTCCAAAAAATTAATCTCTTAATTTAACCTCATTTTCGATAGAATTTCTAAATTTATTTTTGCCATTAAGCCAATCTATCTCTGATTTCCATGCTTTTAGTTTGATATAAAGCCCAAAAGTGGAGCGGTCTAAAAGAAAAAATTCACTTCGGGGTGACTTGCGACCAATAAACTCGATTTTTCCTATCATTTCTTTAAAAAGAAGAAAGGGACTTATTGGAACGACTGCAAATTTTCCAGGCTGAACATATGGCAGATAAATTGTTTGGATAAGCAAAAAATGTTGCTGCATGAACTCAAGACTTTCGTCAGCTTTAAATATTTCTAGCTTTTTACAAAGTTCACTGTAGCTTTCAAGTTTATTTTCTTCTAACGCAATCATTAGGTCACAATAATCACAGATAAATTCATGGTCAAATGCTCGAGTTGATCCAAAGTCGAACATTATGATTTGGTCTCGTTTGAAAAGATAATTGCCGTTTTGTGGATCGGTATGAAGTCGCTTCAGGTTCCATAAAGAATGCAAAAAAGAATCGTAGAGAATTTGACCTAAAAAGTTTCTTTCTTTCTGAGTATAATTTGAAGTTTCTTCGAAAGTATCGCCCTCAACAAACTCCATGGTCAAAACCATAGATGTTGAGTATTCAGGAAACACTTTAGGTATATAAATGGCGGGAAATAGTTCTTCGTACTCTTTTTTAAAATATATCAATTCTTGCTGTTCATGCAGGTAATCGCACTCTTCTGCCAATGAGGTCTTTAATTCCTCTATCAGAGAATCAAGATTTGGTTTATTCGGAAAGAGGACATGCATTAGTCTGTCGATTTGATGGAGGTTTTGAAAATCATGCTTGATGGCCTCAACAATACTCGGGTACTGAATTTTAACAGCTACAATTTCTCCGCTTTTTAAACGGGCCTTATGAACCTGGCCGATTGAAGCAGAGGCCAGTGGGATATCATCAAATTCTAAAAATAAATCTTTTGAATTTTTTTGAAAATTTTGTTGTAAAACTTTTTCTACATCTTTCATCGACATTGGAGGAGAATTTTTTTGTAAATCTTTAAACAGATCACTAATTTCTTTTGGCAAAAACAAATCTTCTGAGATGGAGATCATTTGGCCTAGTTTCATCAGGGCCCCCTTTAATTCTCCCATCGTTTGAATAATTTCTTTTGAAGCTTTTATTTTTAGACTGAAATCTTTTAGATCCTTAAATTCTTTTTGATGATTACCTAAGTAGTTTTGCGCTTTGTTTTTGGCAGCGTCATAAGCGAGTGTCGCCGAAGCTTTAGTTAATCCTTTGCCAATAGAGATAAATCTTGAAAGTTTAGAGGTTTTAAATTCAGTCATCTTTTAGATCTTTTTAGCGTTCTTCTTTTTCATCTCATCCATGCGGGCGTTACCTTCTGCAAATCTTCTAATTTCTTCATCAGTTTCTGGAATGACTCCGCGAATTTGAATTGGTTTGCCAATATCATCTAAAGCAACGAAGGCGAGATAGGCTGTTGTGGTATGACGAGTGATTCCGGTAAAAGGATTTTCTGCAAAAACTTTTACTCCAACAAGCATGGAGGATTTACCTACAAAATTGAGGCTGGCTTTTATTAAGACATGATCTCCGATTTTAATTGGAGCTTTAAAACTAATATCATCAACGTGAACTGTGACTACTGGACGATTAGAATGTCTTTCAGCAACCATTGCGGCCGCCATGTCGATCCACGACATTACCACGCCTCCAAAGATAGAATTCTGGGGATTAGTGTGATTGGGCATAACTAGGTATCGCATTTCAACTGCACTTTCGTGCGCAGTTTTTGGAGTGTTTTGATTATGCATTTGGACCTCGATTTATTTTCTTATCCAAGTATAAATCGTTTTTAATAAAAGTGATAGCATTAGGGCCAAAAAGAGAACTACTGCGAGTGTAGCTCCGGAGGGGAGACCATAAGTATTGGCGATCAGAATTCCCAGAATGGCGAAGAAAGTAGAGAAAAGGACACTTATAATAAATGTTTGTCTAACGTTTGATGCAAATTTTAAGGCAAAAAAACCTGGAACTAACAGAAGTGTTTCTATCAGAATAGTCCCGGCCAGTTTAATACTAGTGACTATTAAAAGTGAGAGCAAAATAAAAAAGAGATAATGATAAAATTTAGCATTCACTCCGGAAGTGATAGCTCCTTCTTCGTCATAAGTTAGAAAAAGCCATTTCTTAAAAGGAATAATTATCAATGGAGCGGTGATAGCAAGAAGTCCTATGGATAATATGAGATCCTCTTTTGTTAAAAGTAGAATATTTCCAAATAAAAAACTCAAGAGGTCTGTTTTATTTTTGGCAAAGGCTGAGTGAATGAGAATTCCCATGGCCATTGTTGCAGTATAAAAAATACCTATTAGCGAATCTGTAGGAAGCTTTTGACGATAAGTTGAAAATGCTAAAAAAAGAGTACAGAATATAGTGATGACTAAAGTTGTTGCAAATATAGAGAGAGGACTATCACTTGAAAATATACTTACGGCAATCGCCAAACCTAAAAGTGTAGAGTGAGAAATTGCTGAACCCATAAAAGCATTTTTTCTGGCGATCAAAAGGGGAGAGATCAGGCCACAAGTGATAGAAAGAAACAATGTCCCCAATAGAGCATAAAGTAAAAAATCATAGTGTATAAAGTCCTGCAAAGAATGGATGAAATTCATTTCTTTCTCCGCAGTAGCGAATGAGGATCGATTTCTTTTGAATGATCATGATCGCAAAACAAATGGTGATCTGTACCGTTTTGTTCAGTATTGTTTTTTAAATCATTTTCATGAATCAAGAGATGTTCAAACTCGCAGTGGTAAACATCTTCTAAAATATTTTTAGTGAGAAGGTCTCTATGATCATGCCAATGATAAGTGCGGTTAAGGCAAAGAATCTTATGACAGTTCCTAATGATTTGATTGATATTATGATCGACTATCATTACAGCGGTTTTATCTCTCGTTTTAATTTTTTCGATGATCGCCAAAAGTTGATCTTGGCCATTGCTGTCCAAACCTTTTGTTGGTTCATCCAGTAAAAGTAGTTTAGGTCTGTTGATCAAGGCCCGAGCTAGAAGCACTCGTTGCTTTTCGCCACCGGAGAGTTTTGAAATAAGAGAATTTTTTTTATGAAGAATTCCAACGAGATCAAGCAGTTCGTCAATATCAGTTGCTGAGTTATGTTCCTTGTATAGAGATCTCGCAAAATCCATATACTCATTTACTTTTACCGGCAAAATAGTATTGAGTTCACTATTTTGTGGAACATAAGAAAATAATGCAAAGGGGTAAACTTTGTAATCACTGCTGAGTTTATTTTCAAAGAAAAGTTTTCCTGAATCAGCTTTTAGAAGACCAACTATGATCTTCATTAAAGTAGACTTCCCACCGCCATTGGGACCTAAAACACCAAGACTTTCTCCCGAAAAAAGTGAAAAGGAAATATCTTTGAGAGTAGGTTCTTCACTATTATAGCTGAAGCTTAATTTATCTGCTCTTAAGATTGGTGTTGGGTCTGTCATGGTCGGTTCTCTGCGAAGGGAGTTAGCTTTTGAGTCAATTCGCTAATCACAGAAAAGGGTTCATTCTCTTTTGAGTTGGCAGTATCTATTTTGATGACGATATCATTTGCTCTGATTTTATTAATAATATTTTGAGGAATATTGATTCCCGTCTCTTGAATCCAGATGACTTGTGGAGCGTCCAGTGCATTATACATTTTTTTTATTGATTCTGGATTAGCTTCCTCGTGATGTCCTGACCCTTTAATGGCCACAATCGTGTGACTTTGGTTATTGGTCATATTTAAAAATAAAGGCAGGAGAGCATCATGAGTAAGGATGATAGGTTTTTTTATTTTAGTTAAAATAGAACGCAATTGCTCTTCAGGTTTGGATGAATCACAAGGCGAATTTTTCTTTAATGCATATCCTAATTTTTTTAAATCAACTTCCAGTTTATTTTTCAATAAACAATACACTTTTGGATAAAGCCAAAAATGGGAAAGGGCTTCGCCGTTAGACCCAGGGTATAGATGATAGTCTTTTTGATCAAAAAGAATTGAAACTGTTTTTAGATTTGAAATTTTTGAACGTTGAAAATTTATTTTCTTTATCCAAGGATTGAGCTCGCTTGGGCCGGTGATTAATACAGGGGCGCTGATTAATTTTTTGATTTCCATAGTACTGGGTTCGTATTCATGTGGATCTCCAGAAATTGAAACTAAACTTTCAGTTTGACTATTGCTCAATTGATTTATCATCCGACACAATTCTGGATGAGAACAATAAAGAATAATTCCCGCAGAAGCTTGAAAGCTCAATAAAAAAAGGAGGATTGTAAGGGAAAATTTGCTTTTCATGATAAGCGGTAACTTAACATAAAAAGATCCACTTAGAAAATCTATTACTTACAGTAGTAGTGGTGATTCCATTTAAATCCGCTGTCAAAAGGTACTTTTCCGACATTTGGATCGGAAGTTTGGAAGTCGAGGACCGAATCAACGATGCTCATTGGGAAAGAATCCTCTAAATTTCCAGATGCACCAGAAACGACCGCATAAGATCCCGAAAAAGGCTCTGGAGGGAAAGCTCCAAAAGCTCCACCAGTGGCCACTTTCCCACCGTCGCAATAGCTAGCACCAAGGGCAACTAATTTATCGTATGTTCCGCCGCGATATTTTGGTTCACCAGTGTAGGCATTAAAGTCTAATTCTGTATCTGTTCCTTTAATTGTTAATCCACCACCTGGTTGATCGTCTCCAACGCCTTCGCTAGAGACAAATTTATTAAAATAAACATTCAGGTCTGTGCCTCTTGGCATTTTACAGATAGACGATTTTCCATCTGCTGAAGCTACAGCATATCCTGAACAACATTTTGTTCCAGCGGTAGTATTTTTTCCAAGAGGAGTGCAACAAGTAAAATCTTTGGCAGAAAATACTGCTGAGTGATCTAGCTTGTCTTGGTAAGTAAATTTTTTCTCAAAATTTCCATAACCATTCGATGATGATTCTGTGCTATTTTCATCATATCGCTCCACCGGATCGACCAGACCAGAATATGTTACAGAGGCAGCTGTGAATTGCGCTCTTGTTTTAATATTAGATTTAAAAAGTCCAGGAACTAATTTATCTTGGTTATTATTACAATAAAGAGGTTCATAAGTTATTTGTGGAATACCTATTAATTCCATGCGGGCAAGTTTACTTAAATAATAAAGAGCATTACCCGGTTCAGCGACTTTAAGTCCTTTGCCAATCTCAATTGGTTTGAAGTCGATAATTATTCCGGCATATTTCCATTTATTTTCTCCCGGACCTGGTAATGAAGTATCTGCCTTTACATTAATGACTGGACGATTTTGAGTTTTGACATTGTTAACAATACACCATGTATTATCAGTAGTGATTCCCTTGATTGGAGCTGCCGGAGTTGCTGCTCCTGACCCGTTTATTACGTCGGCGCATTCAGCGGCCGGTGCAATATTTGCTGTAATATCGAAAACTTGAGGCGTAAGCGGAGCATCGTAAAAATATTTTATATAAACATTTCTGATAAAAGTTGTATTGCCTGAGGTCGATCCAGCTTGTGCAGGAAATCCTGCCGGATATCCATCCCATCCAACATAAGCTGGAAGATACATCTCAACTCCGAAGTCTACCGCTTTATTAGTAAAAAAGTTATACGCTTTTCCCGTTTTAAAATCTGTATCAAAAGGAATAGGAGAAAAATAATATGGCAATGGTGTGTAGGGTACATCACTATTCATTTCCTGAGTCCAAGGAGTTGTTCCATCAATAGGATCAACAGTAGGAGAAGTGTTAATTCGAGAGAAACCAACAGGAGGCTGACGTGAATAAGCTCCAGAAGGACCACCTAGCCAATTATCATCTGCTGAAACTTTAAATTTTGGCTCATAAGGAAGAGGAGAAAGAATGTTGAAGCCGGAAGAAGCTTGAAATGGTATTTGGAGACAACCGGCACCGCTTGGTGATTTACAAAAGTATTCGAACTCTCTTTGATAGCTAGCAGGGACTACTTTATCCGGTGTAAAATTAGTATAACTAGAATCAGCTAACGGAGATCGGAAGTTAAGACATGTAAAATTATTTGAATCAAGACTCAATCTATTTTTTACTTTCCAGTCGTGAGTACCATCAGCAAATTTTCTTATCCAACCACCGCCACAACATGTGAGGGAGCCTGTTTCATGCACAACTTGCCACTGATTTGTAGTAGGCTCTGCTATGGCCGTTACTGCAGGAATTTTGGTAATATCATTTTTACCATTATTAGAAATTGTGTAACGAGAGTATCTGAACTGAGCAGCAGGACCTTTTACGTCATTGGCTTGGCTATTATTAAGTGGGTCGTAAAAAGGAAATTTTGCAGTTTTTAAATTTTCATTTGTCCCCGTATTCTCTGGAACAATAGCTTTTGGTCCTTGTGTGTACATCGTAAAATCTTTTCCAATTTCACGACAACATCGATTATCACTTAATTTATAATCTAAATAACCTTTTACTCCGATTGCAGGAACTGGAGTTCCTTGGCCGCAGATAAGCGATTCTCGCCAGTAACTTTGCTCAGCATCTGTTTCACCAAAAAATTTAATATCAATCGATCCAACAGTATCTTCATGCATTTTATTAGGACCACAATCTAAATCAGTATGGCAAACTGATCCTGCTCTTCGAAAACAAGCATCTTGGGCTAAAATAGGTTGAGTAATATTCTGTAAATTAAGGAGCGAAAGACCTTCAATATTTTTGAAAGCAGAAACTAGAGTTGTAGTGTGTTTTGATTCTCCACCACAAGAATTTTGAGTTTGCTGGCGAAAAACGGTATTGATATCTGTTGGATCAACATAATTAAGATCATCACCAAAGGCCGGGCAGGTAACAAAACGATTTGCATTTGTGGCAGTTGAATTACACGATCCAATCTGAGAAATATAATCAGTTCTTTTACTTGCGTCAGGATTCATATGAGCAACTAAATCATTGCTTGATAGATTTTTACCCGGACGGCAGATCCCCATATCATCACTATCACTCACACTAAGCCCAATTGCGTTGGATGCATTGTACTTAATATTGCTGATAATTTCATTGGTCAGAGTTTTTCCGGCCGTAACATAATTAAGCGGACGACCTAAAATATTAGTATCCATTCCAAAAAGAATGTCATCAAGCTCATTTGGAGAACGGACTAGTTCATCGTTAAATTTATTAGTCGATACAGAAGCACAATAAAAATTTGGTGCACAAGTTAAAGATTTTTTAGTAAATTCAGTTAAAGAAGAGTAGTCACGTTTACATGGAGCACCTGCTCCTCTGTATACACAACGTTTACCGTTTGTTGTACTGATAGTCGTTTGTAAAATTTCAAAAAGAGAGCCTGTTTTTTCTTGATTGGCGATTTCAGCTCCATCGCTGTCATAGAGAGGCCATTTAGTTTTAAATTGTGAAACATCGGCACATGTATATTCCCAACCCAGTTGTGAAACGCAATCTGCATCAACAGTACATTGGTGAAATTTCTGGCAGGTCGCCGCAGTGTTTTGTCTAGGATCAGTAAGAGCAATATCTGGATCGTAATCGTAATCAGCAGCAGTGTTAGCAGAAAAATCGGGAATGATATTGACGATGGTATCAGTTTTATCGGCTAAATCTAAAAATGAAGCATTCAATGCTAAAAATAATTTTGTACTGGTGGCCGTTGCTCTTCGCCCAGTTCCTACTGCAAACCAAGTGACTCCATCAAATGATCCAATCAGGGCACCTTTATTAAATCCATACCAATCACGTTGGTAGCCGTTGACATAAAAAGCTGCCTGAGTTTTTAAACGATTCTGTCTTTGAGTTTGAAGACTTGAATTTCTTTGGTGTGACAGTGGAAGCATTGTTACTGGAACATAACAAGCGCGACCAAAATTTGTATCTTCATAGTTACCAAAAGTTGTATTGGCCGAATAAGTATCGCGAGATGTGGTGTATCCAGAAGCTTGAAGACCAGTTCCGCGCTGAGAAGTTGGATAGGCAGTAAAAGTCTGAAACCAACTGTCTTTCACACATTGAGTGCAAGGAGTGAAATATCCGCTCGTGGCAGAGAGAATATAAGTTTTTCCTAGTTCGACTGTTACTTCTTTAGCCGGCAATGCATGACTTAAATCAATGGTCATTTTTCCGATAACAGAGTTGATATTGAATGATCCATTAACCGGACCAACTTTATTGTATTCATCTAAATAATAAAAATCATCTCCCTCTTGAGTTGTAATTGGAGTTTTTGTTTGAAGACCCGCAATGTCGTCAAAGTTTACACCAGTACTTGAATAAAAGCGGTGAGGAGCACTTCTATTTGGAACACTTAAATTAAGATTGGTTATCGGTCCGATTGGATTGGGAGGGATAGGTGTATAGCAAGTGAAGTCAGTAATATTAGCATTAGTTTTCAAGGCACCTGATGGATAAACTGGAAGAATTCCCCAGTCAGGACATTTGATCGCCATTTGATTATCAGCAGCGCTACATCCACAAGCGATGGCCAATTTTTTCTTTATAGCAGTATAGGCGGCTTCCGTTTTGTCGATTGCCGTTGCCACATTGCTTGCATTTAAATTTCTACAATTATTGTATCCAATTCCAGCTGCTATATCAGTTATACAAGTATAGTCTTTTAAGTATTTTGCCACTCGAGACTGTGCATCACTCACCGGAGTTGTAGTCGTCGGAGTAGTTGTAACAGGGGTGTGAGAAATATTAGAACAGATATAAAAAATATTAGGATAATTAATAAAGCTTAATGGATTGACTGCAAAATCATTTTTTGCCTGAGAATATTGTGCATCGGTAGAAGCATTAGTTTTTTCACTACCGTCTTTTATACACTGACCGGAAATACAACAATCAAAACCTTTGGCAGAACAAGAACTATTGGTACAACTGCTACTTGAATCTGTTGAATTGGAAGTTAGGTCAACTCTCATTTGTGTATTAGCTAAATTAAGAGAAGTTGAAATTATCTTTATAAGAAAAGGCGATCCAAATTGCACGGTATCATAAGCAAATAATGATAAAGACGAAGAAGTTACTGCTCCAATACAATTATTTCCAGGACTCACAACACAGAGAGTTGGAAGAGAGTAAGCTAATGTTCCAACACCAGGATTGGTAATTAGTTGCGATATCGGATCATAAAATGAAAATGGACAGAGAGAAGCACTGTCGCTTTGTGAAGGAATATCAACTCTCAAAAGTCTCTCAGTTGCCCTGGTTGAAGTCGTTACATAAATTGGAACGGCCCTAACTCTGAAGAGTTTGTATGGAGCTCCAAAGGTTCCTTCCATACAATATTGTTTACGATAATATTCAACTCCATTTGCGTCTTTGGCACTTAAAAAATCGTGAACATTTTTTCCGCGAAGATAAATAATATCCTGAGAATTCTTGTTAATAGTTACAGTTCCAGTAATTTTGCTTGTATTAAACCAATACACACTTTCATCTGCAGCAAACGTAGGATAATTTGCTGAGCCTGTAGTCGTTGTTCCACCGGTGGCCGCGGAAGACACAGTTGTCTTACGCGTATTGCTTGGGGCCTGGATACAGCCTTGAAGCAGTAGAATGGTGAATAGAAATAGTGATAAGAGAGTTTTCATCAATTTACTTATCGCCTACGTTTTAAGACTACTGAAAAGAGATTGCCTATTGGGAGCCAATAGGAATATTTTACCGTTTAAACATTGATAAATTATGGCTAATTCTTAAGAACTTGAGTCGTGAAGTAATGTATGAGAATCATTAGTGGACTGGAAACTTAGGAGATAAACCTTTATTTTGTGAAAATTTCTGTTCGCCACAAAATAAAGGCATCCGAATTATTTTGAAAAGTTAAATCCATTTGTCGTAGGCATTGTTGTTGCTCCAAAACCAGTGAAAGCTCCAGCTGTTCCGAAATAGTTTCCTTGGAAGTAAGGATTATTAAGCATCCACGGGGAGGTCGGATTATTCATGTAGTTCATCTGCTTCATGTATAGGGCCTGATTAGTCATTGAATCAATCTGACTATTAAGTTGAAAGTTTCCAAACCAAATAGGATAAATTTTATTAATACTTTGACTTAATCCTTCTCCGAAAATTCGAGCATTACTTTTCTTTTCGTAAACGTCATATCCAACTTTATTAGTTTTACTGTTTTCAACCCAGTATTTTTGATTAAATTCATCCCAGTCTTTTGTATCTCTTAGCCCTGAGAGTCTGTCGTGTTCAACTCTAATATCTTTACAAGTCTCAATGATAGTAGCATCCGGGTTGTTGTCTCTACAATAATCGTTATAAATAGCCATTTCGGGTTTTGAAAAAGCACCATTATCACCCTTTGTTTTAGTAATATTATTTCCGACCTGAATTCTTCCTAAAATTTTGGCAAATGAATTGCTTAAATCTTGCATATTTCCAATATCTAAACGGCCTTTATCGGCGTTATCACATTTAATGGTTAAAACGTTTGAGGTTAATAAAGCAATGTCAGATTCACGAGCCTGGGGGCAGTCGCGCAAATATCTTTGAGCAATATATTGTTTTAATTTTTCAATTTTTTCTAATTTGGGATTGTTATTTAAAAGCTGATTTAGTTTTGCTTTAAGTTTGTCGGTTTGTTCTGAAATTTTATTTTTTTCGTATTCAAGCTTTGCAACCAGAGTTTCGACGTGAGACTTACAGGCCAATATAGCAGATTTTAGCTCCTTTCCTTTTAAAGCAGAATCGAGCAGGCATGTGCTTTTAAACTTATTGTATTCCTCATCACTAAAATTAATAGCAGGAAAAGCATTTGGAGTAACGGATGCATCTGCATTCGGATGCTCTTTTTTAAAAAGATTTTCACTGTATGCTAAAACTTTATTCGTTTTATTATTTATAATAGTTCTATTGTTTTCTTCGTTTGCAGTTGCCGGATCGTCATAACTGCTAAGTATTTTTGCTAATTCTTCAGAATTTTTATTATTAATTTGGCCTTTCACTTGGGCATATTCTTTTGATATATTGCTTTGAAAAAGACTTCCTTCTTTTCCCAATATTGCGTTAAGATTTTCTCTATCAGCAGGATTTGAAATAAGATTTTCACAGCTGTTATTATTATTGTTTAAGCAATTAGACACATCGGTTTTAGATTTAGCGTTTAATACAAGTTCTGTAAGAGTTGGAGCTTTTACCGACATTTCAAGAATAACTTGCGGATCAAGATTTTGTGGGATTGATTCATAAATCTTACCAATTTCCACACTCATGCTTTCATCTGCAGAAGCAAGTTTCATCGAAGTTGAAAAGTTTAGCAACGTTTTATCAATAGCATTAGTCTCTGTACTTCTACTCCAGGCAACAAACGGAAATAAGTTTTTTGGATTATATGTCTTACAAAGAGCGAGCATTGAATTTGCCGAATTAGGAGCACAAAGCATTTCTAAAGGCGATATGATATTACTTTTTGAAAAGTTATTGTTTTTCACGAGAAGAGAGATGGCATTTAATGTCATTGCATTTCTCAATAAATTTTTAAATTTTGCTACACTTTCCATTTTAATATTTTTAGATACAGTATCTGAAGAAATTGATTCAACTGTATTTAAGTAATCATTACGAATATTTTTTAGGTCTTCAATAATTTTTTTCTTGGCATCGAATTCTCTTATATTTTTTTTAAGTTCTTCAATTTCTGCTACATCACTTTTTGTTATTTCATTCAGATGTGAAAATCTCTCTTTTGCATCTTCAGCACAAAAATCTTTGCGACCAGAACTATAAGGCGTTTCTCCGGACGAATAAGAGTGTGCGGTTTGCGCTCTTGCATAATTCATACTTAATGAACAAGCAGCAAGAAAGAAAACAAATTTTATGAATTTCATAAACTTATCCTTAATAAAGATCTCACTAATCTTATCGGAATCCTGAGCGTTTTACTAAAGAAGGGATTTTTGGAAGGTCATAGGCTGTTCTATCGGTATCTTGTATTCTAATGAGTAAGTGAATGGTGCCTCATTTTTTGGGCAATTACCCATGTCCCGAAGTCATGAACGATTCGTGATCTTGAAGACGTTTACGCTTGTCTTTCAAGGTTGTAAAAAATTCTTCAGAAATTTTCATGGTCTCTGAGAGATCAGGAGTTTTAAAAATGAGATCGCGGAAATAACTGACGTTATTATATCCAGCGGCCATCCAGATTATATGTTTGCGAATTGAAATTAAAAGCGTGTGATCGCTGTGAGCATAATTCCTGGAGTAATCTAATAATTTTTGAATCACTTCTAGATGATCTTCAGGTGTAAAAAATAATTCTTCGCCTTCTTTTAAAAACGGTTCTAAAAATATAAATGGATTGCGAAGGGGCCCACGTCCCAGCATTAAAGCAGAGCATTTAGTAGTATTCATTTTTTCACGAACAAAATTTACGGTGTGAAGATCACCATTTCCAATGATGTCGAGTGGAGCTTTTTCTCCTAAGTGTTCCAGTAATTCCCAGTTGGCAAGGCCAGTGTATTGCTGCGATCTAGTGCGTCCGTGAATGGCTACAAATTCCACACCTTCTTCGCGTGCAATATGAATGACTTCCATGGCGTTGATTGAATCTTGATCCCAGCCAATTCTAATTTTTATAGTTAGTGGTACTTGAATAGATTTTTTAATAGTTTCAAAAAAATGACCCAGAGTTGATGTGTCTTTTAAAAGAGAAGATCCCGCTCCGGTCCCGACTACTTTTTTTACAGGACAACCCATATTGATATCTATAAATTTTGGACCAAATTCTTCTGCCACTTTAGCGGCCATCGCCATGGCCTCAGGATTCTCTCCAAAAAGTTGCAGCCCAATATTTTTTTCTCTGGGATCAACTTTTAACATATCAGTGGTTCGAATATTTTTATAGTTAATGCCATGACAAGAGATAAGTTCACTGACTGTCCCACCTGCGCCTAGATCTTCCATTAAAAGCCGAAAGGGCGCCGTTCCAATGCTTGACATGGGAGCAAGTAGAAGTGGAGATTCGAAATGAATCGAGCCCAATTGCACGGGTTTTCTTCTAGCTTTCAAAGTATCAATTTTGCTTTGAAGTTCTACTGAGAATGGGGCATTATGTTTTGTCGTCATTATCGACTCTGTGTAGCAGATTCTCAAACTTTCAGTCAACGAGTGAATGCATGAATCAAATAAAAATAAAACCATCAGGTCATATCATTTTCGATCACGATGGTACTTTGGTGAATACAGACATATCTCCATATACTTTGTTTGTTGGGATGCGGGAGCTTTTAATTGATTTAAAAGCTCATGACTTTGAACTATATATCTGGACGTCTAGACCTCGCAGATCCGTAATCGAAACAATAGGTAGATTAGATATTGCTCATTTTTTTACCGATATTTTTTGCTTCGACGATGGTTTGCCCAAGCCAAATCCAATGGGGTTACAAAAACTTACAGAAGGTATTGATAAAAAAGAAATCCTCCATATCGGGGATAGTTATACTGATATTGATGGGGCCCAGGCTTATGGTATTGAAGTGGTCGCGGCTTGCTGGAATAGCCCAGATCAGGTAGATAAATATGAAGATATAGCTGATTATACCGCACTTGATTTGAATCAGTGTCGCGAGATCATAAAAGGAAAATTTTATGTTTGATACTCTTAGTGAAAAATTCTCGAATGCCTTTAAATATGTTCAAGGAAAATCAAAAATTTCTGAAGAAAATATTGAAGAAACTCTAAAAGAAGTTCGCACAGCTTTACTTGAAGCCGATGTAAATTTTAAAGTTGTTAAAGAATTTATTGCCTCCGTCAAAGAAAAAGCGATCGGTGAAAAAGTCATCAAGGGAGTAAATCCCGGAGAGCAATTTGTTAAAATCATGCACGATGAGCTCGCCAAAATCATGGGAGACGCCAATGAAGAACTCAATCTCGACCGACCGGGGATTGTTCCTATTTTAATTGTCGGATTAAACGGACAAGGGAAAACTACATTCTCTGGTAAACTTGCTCTTCATTTAAAAAGTAAAAAGAAAAAAGATGTTCTTTTGGTTCCTGCCGATACATTTCGCCCGGCTGCCAAGGCTCAATTGGAAACATTGGCAAAACAAATCGATGTTGAGTGTTATGATTCTGATTTAAATCTTCATCCAAAAGATATCGTTTTAAAGGCCATTGAATATGCTCAAAAACACCATAAAAATGTGGTGATCATCGATACTGCAGGACGCTTGCATGTTGACGAAGAGCTAATGGGACAACTTAAAGAAGTCAAAATTGCCCTCGATTCTTTTAAGCCAGAAGTTTTGATGGTGGCAGACGCAATGACTGGTCAAGAAGCCGTGAATGTTTCAAAAACTTTTCACGAAGCCATTGGTGTAACAGGAATTGTTCTTTCTAAAATGGACTCTGATGCTAAAGGTGGAGCAGCTCTTTCTATTCGCCATGTAACTGGAGTTCCAATCCGTTATGTTTCTATGGGGGAGAAGATGAAAGACTTAGAACTCTTTCATCCTGACCGTCTGGCCAAAAGAATTCTCGATATGGGGGATGTGCTCTCTTTAGTTGAAAAGGCTCAGGAAAATATAAATGAAGACGATGCTGAATCGATGATGAAGAATTTCCAAAAAGGGAAATTCACGGTTGACGATTTTTTAAAGCAAATGGAAATGATGAGCTCAATGGGCTCTATGACTTCAATCTTGAAGATGATTCCAGGAATGGGAGGCATGCTTCGCCAGCTTGGAGACTTAAGTCCAGCTGAAAATGAAATGAAAAAAATGAAAGTTATCATTTCATCAATGACCAAAGAAGAACGCCAAAATTATAAAGTGATTAAAGAGTCTCGCTTAAAACGTATTGCTCGCGGTTCAGGTAGCACTGAGCAGGCCGTAACTGACTTTATAGGCAAGTTTAAGCAGATGGAGCAAATGATGGGCGGTCTCTCTTCTATGATGAAAGGTGGCGGCATGCCAAGCTTTCCAGGAATGGGTCCCCAAAAAGGATTTCGCCAAGAAGCTGGTGCGATGCCCCAAATGCCTGGTGACAAGCAAAAGAAAAAAGGAACAAAAGGTCCCTGGGGAAAAGGCTATTTTTAGATCGAGCAAGCGGGCAAATCAGCGTAACTTTTGCATTGACTAATTAAGCCGTTTGTTTTATTTACTTTAATCTGTTTTTTTATTTTAAGACTTAGTTAAATCATAAGTGACACATTTTAGGAGATTTAGATGTTAACTGTTAGACTCTCACGCGGTGGAAGAAGAAATGATCCTGTTTATACAATTGTAGTAACTGACTCACGTAAATCTAGAGACGGTGGTTTCCTAGAAAAACTAGGTCAATACAATCCGAAAGAAGCAACTGCATTAAAAAATGTAAAAGTTGATCGCCTTAAAATCCTTATGTCAAAAGGCGCGACTATTTCTGATACTGTAAGAACTCTTTTAAAAAACCAAAAAATTGCTCTTAACTAATTTTAGTTTTAAGTTTTTTGGAGGACTCTCATGAGTGAATTAAAAGACCTTATTGCTTACGTCAGTAAAGCATTGGTTGATATGCCAGAAGCAGTTTCAGTCAATGAGATCGTAGGTGAGCAAACTACAGTTATTGAGCTTAAGGTTGATAAAACAGACTTAGGTAAAATCATCGGAAAACAAGGGCGTACAGCTCGTTCACTTAGAACAATTCTGAACGCAGCTTCTACAAAGCTGAAAAAAAGGTCCGTTTTAGAGATCATTGAGTAATAATTTCAATATCTTAATTCATACCTAAGCCAAAATTTTGTGTCATGTTCAGGAGGGGTCACCCTCCTGTGTTTTTTCTAACTATCTAATTTTTCATATAGATTCAAATTTAAAACTAGACTATCTTTGATCAGTCATATTATATAAGTATCAAAAATTACAGGAGACTCTGTTGGCCGATGTAAAAATTCCAATTTTGATTGTCGATGACGAAAAAGAGCTTTTAGAAATGTACCGAGAGTTCTTTGAAATGGACGGCTTCGAAGTCACCACGGCCTCTTCGGCGCTTGAGGGGATCAAGGTCTACGGTAATAATTTGAATATTTGTTTAATAATCTCGGACTCCAATATGGGCGAAATGTCTGGTGTGGAGTTTTTAAAAGTGCTCAAATCCACTTATCAAACAATTCCTATTTTCTATCTCTCAACTGGCGAGCTTTCTCAATCAGAAGAATATATTAAATCACTAGGAGGACATGGCCTTCTCTTGAAACCATTTGATCTTGATGAAATACTTATAAAGATTAAAAAAGATTTAAAACTTTAAAGATTTTATCAGCGCTCATGGAAGGAGTATATGGATCAAGCACAACAGGCAAATGTAAAGGCCTTAGAATTTTTAGCAATATCTCGTCAATTCCGCTTAGGAAGTCTACCAACCGAGTCTCCCCATCCAAAAACTCTACTGCTTTCGGAAGATGCAAAACATAATTTAAACCGTGCGATTGAAACGATTCAAAACATAGACCTGGATGTATTTATTCGTCTTCGCGATTCGTTAGATGAATTAAAAATTCTAAAAGATGAAATTAAAACTACCATCGAAGGTGGAGGTCGAGTTTTTCTTTGTGGTTGCGGGGCCACCGGAAGATTGTCGTTGGCATTGGAAACTATTTGGAGAGAGCAATATAAAGAGGACTTAAATCTTCGGGATAGAATTATTAGTTTTATGGCCGGAGGTGATGTCGCGCTAATTCACTCAGTAGAAAAATTTGAAGATTTTCCTGAGTTTGGTGAAAGACAACTTCTAGAATTAGGTTTTAAAGAAGGAGATATGCTAATTTCTTGCACTGAGGGTGGAGAAACTCCTTTTGTCATAGGAGCTACGGAAGCGGCCCTGGCCGTGAGTTCCCGTTCTCCTTTTTTTCTCTACTGCAATCCTGATGATATTTTAATTCAAACAGCTGAGCGATCTAAACGCGTGATTGAAAATTTACAAATTAAAAAAATAAATTTAACTGTTGGACCAATGGCCTTAACTGGCAGTACTAGAATGCAGGCAACTACTATTTTGATGTATGCCACAGGATTGTGTTTGTGGTTTTACGATTTAGAATTTAGTGAAATTGAAAAAGAATTATCTCTCATCACCACATATGTTCGCGAAATGGATCTTGGTTTTTTAAAAAGATTTATTGAATGCGAATCGGAACTCTACCGAAATGGTGAATATCTGTTTTACGAGACAGATGGAAAATTAGGGATAAGTATTTTAACTGATACAACCGAACGCTCTCCAACTTTCAGCCTGTATCCTTTTGAGAATCAAAATGATTTGGAAAAAAATCCATCGTTGTCATACTTACTTTTTCCAAACTCACCTGACAATAATTCTGCATGGCACGATCTGCTTGGCCGTTCACCTCGATGCTTTCATTGGTCTGAAGTGACGGACCAGACTAGTGTTGAGCGCTTAATGGGGTTTGATTTTAGTAATCAGCTTACTTTGAGTCGACCTAAATATTTAAGTGCAGCTCATTCTAATTTTACAATAATGTTTGATGATAAAAAAAATGCCATCAATTTTTCATTGAAAGAAAATACTCACCAATTGCTTCTTGGCAAATTGAATTTTTTATCAACTCATCTCATTTTAAAAATTGTACTTAATAATTTATCAACTCTTGTAATGGGAAGAATGGATCGATATGAATCAAATTTGATGACCTGGGTTCGTGCCAGTAATAATAAATTGGTAGATCGAGCAGTTAGGTATGTTGATACACTATTAAGACAGAAAGGCGTCGTTGTCTCTTACGACGATTTAGTGAAGGCCTGTTTTAGGCTTAAGGATCAGATTCCAAGGGATCAGTCACTGGTCCTTACAATGGTTCGTGAGTTTAGTTCTTAAGATTTTTTGTTGTCGCGATTTTTATCTTCTTCTTGTTGTTGGTTAGATTTCTTACCTTCTTTAAATCCTCTAATGGATTCGCCGAGGGTCCTTCCTAACTGGGGAATTTTCTTTCCACCGAAACAAAAAATGACGATCGCCGCGATAAGTATTCCTTCGGTTAATCCAATTCCCATAAAATATTCCTATTTAATTATTTTGGTTCAGCTTTATTTTTATCTTTATCGTTTGTTTTTACTTCTTCTTTCATTCCATCTTTAAAGTTGCGAATAGATGAACCAAGAGTTTTTCCTAACTCGGGAATTTTTTTTCCACCAAAACATAGGACAACGATTCCAGTAATTAAAAGACCTTCGCCTAAATTGATTCCCATTACATTCTCCCCATTTTTTTTATTAATAAAGTCTAGCTAGTTCCATAGAGTATTTTCCAGGAGCATAATTCATAAATCGATTATCTTTTAGATCTTGGAATTTTTTATTACTTCCTGCATTGGAAGCGAAAGGGAAAATGGCAATCCCCCCTCGTGGAGTAAATTCACCGATGACTTCGATATAATGAGGTTGGATTAAATTGGAAAGATCATTGCACATTTTTTGAACACAATCTTCATGGAAGTCACCATGATTTCTAAAACTAAAAAGATAAAGTTTAAGGGACTTTGATTCAACCATTTTTTTATCGGCGATATAATTGATGAAAATTTTAGCAAAATCAGGTTGTCCTGTTTTTGGGCAAAGAGAGGTAAACTCGGTGCAAACAAAAGTGGTCCATGCAGTATTTTGAGGATGCTTATTATCGAACGCTTCTAAAGTTTCAGGAGAATATGTGCTCGGGTATTCAGTGTGGGATTCGCCAAGTTTAAAATTTTTCAATTCTTTAACGGATCTTCCAAGATTTTTGGCAACCGGCATTGCTTGTCTAATGTTTTTCTCAGGTGTTTTTTTGGCCATAAGCTAACTTGCGCCCCTATAAAAGTAGTTAAATCGTGCCCTGTTTGATATTACTTATATCACTTTAAATTAGAGGAATAAAGCCGTGAGTGAAGGAAAAACTAAAGTAGTCTTTGTACAGCTAGGTTCTCCTAAAAGCCCGAAAGTATCTGACGTAAGGGCTTTTTTAAGAGAATTTCTGGGCGATCCCAGAGTAGTGGATATTAATCCTTTGCTTTGGAAGATTATTCTAAACCTTTTTGTATTGCCTTTCAGGCCAAAGCGCTCTGCTTTTTTATACTCTCGAATTTGGGACGGAAACAGTTTTCCGCTGATCACCATCACTAAAGCTTTTACCGATCGCGTTCGAGGTTTTTTAACTTCTGGAAAAGTTGAAGTGAACCATGCTTTTTTACTTTCAACTCCCAGAGTGAGTGATGTTTGGGATGATTGGGAAAGGGATCCCAATCCTGCGACTAAATTAAAGATTATTCCAATGTTTCCTCAATATGCCGAAGCTACTATTGCTTCAGGATTAGATGCTCTAGGTAGCGAAATTAAAAAAAGAGTAAAGATTCCAGAAATCAGCGTAGTTACTAACTTTCATACATCTAAAGCTTTTATCGACAATAGCGTTCGGCAGATTGAAAAATTTTTAGCTAGCTTTGACCAAAAAGGTACAAAGATCGATAAACTTCTTTTAACTTTTCATGGTATCCAAAAAAGGCGCATTAACGATAAGGGAGATGTTTATTACCGACATTGTTATGAAACATTTTTTCTCATTCGATCACGCGTGAAAAATATTGAATCGAATAATATTATTATGACTTTTCAGTCGCGCTTTGGAAGTGAGGAATGGCTTACTCCTTATACTGAAAATACGGTAGTAGATTTGGTCAAACACGGACAAATTAACCTGGCGGTTTATTCACCAAGTTTTGTAGCAGACTGTTTAGAGACTCAAGATGAATTGGCCGTGGAGCTAAAAGAGACGGCCAGGGAACATGGCGGGGATATTCACTTTATAGCATGTTTAAATGATGATGAATCATGGTGTCGTGATTTTGCAAAGTATGTAGAAAATCAATGTTTAGCTTCTGAGGAAATACGCTCGGAAGATTTTTATACCTTAGAAAAAGATAATTATCGGGAGTTCGAACTAATGTCAGCTAAAGAATTAAAACAAAAATCTACACCTCTAACTAAAGAAGCTAAGTCTTCAATATTAATTGTAGCTTTGACAATTTTTTTAGACTTAGTAGGTTTTTCAATTATTTTCCCGTTATTTCCAACCCTGGCGAAATACTATTTAACCATCGATGCTAATAATGTTTTTCTCAAGGCTATTTTTGGATCGATCCAACACATTTCAAATTACACAGCTAGTTCAACTTCTGTGTTTTCAAGCATAGTTCTCTTCGGAGGGATGCTGGGAGCGATTTATTCTTCTCTCCAATTTATTGCTGCACCTCTTTGGGGAGCATGGTCGGATCGAATAGGGAGAAAGCCAGTTCTCGTTCGTTCAATGGCCGGAATGGCCATTGGTTACGCTATATGGGTATTTTCAGGATCGTTTACTCTTCTTATTATTTCTCGAATCATTGACGGTATAATGGGAGGAAATATTTCTACTGCAACTGCAGTTGTAGCAGATGTAACCACAAAAGAGAATCGATCTAAAGGTATGGCAATTATCGGAGTGGCCTTTGCTTTAGGTTTTGTAGTGGGGCCAGCCTTTGGTGGATTGTTGTCATTAATTGATTTGACTAAAATGTATCCTAACTTGGTTCAATACGGGATCAATCCTTTTTCTATGCCAGCGGCTTTTGCACTTTGTCTTTCACTCTTTAATACAGTTTGGATTATGACTAAGTTTAAAGAAAGTTTACCTCCTGAAAAACGTGGAGAGGTAACGACAGAGCGAAGTGCAAATATTTTCAAACTTTTTAAACCCCTACCTCATCCTGAGATAAATATTATTAACATGTCTTATTTTCTATTTCTTGCTGCATTCTCTGGAATGGAATTTACTCTAACCTTTTTAGCGGCCGAAAGACTCAACTACACCTCAATGCAAAATGCCTATATCTTCATTTATATTGGATTCATTATTGCTTTTGTTCAGGGTGGAATTGTGCGAAGAAAAGCGTCGAGCGTTGGCGAAAAGAAAATGTCCATGATTGGAATGATATCTCTTATTCCGGGTCTGCTTCTTATTTCTGCCGCCTATTCAAGCTTAATGCTTTATAGTGGATTATTTTTTCTAGCAGTCGGCTCATCTATGATTATGCCGTGCCTGACTTCTTTGGTGACCATGTATACGCCAAGCGCCGAGCAAGGGAGAAGTGTAGGAATATTTAGATCTATGGGAGCACTGGCACGAGTTGTCGGTCCGATACTATCCGCGATTGCTTATTATAAATACGGAGCTTGGGCACCTTATGTTTTTGGATCAGCATTTTTATTAATGCCAATTTTGATGTTGACCAAACTTCCAAATAAGTCACCAGAGGCTTTGGCTTAACTTAGAAATGGATTGTGTTTCTTTTCTTGATAAATAACTGTCGCAGGTCCGTGACCTGCGATGACTTGAGTTTCATCCGGTAACACTAAAAGTCGATCTTTGATTGACTTGATGATGAGTCTCCCATCTCCCCCCGGTAAATCTGTTCTTCCAATTGATTGTTGAAATAGAGTGTCGCCAGCAAATAGTTGTGGCGTATCAAAATACTCGCTATAAAAACAGCAAGAGCCTGGTGTGTGTCCTGGGGTGTGGAGAGTAGTTAGAAATGTATCGATCTCAGGATCAGTGAAAGAAAATGTTTCGCCATCTTGAAGGTGAGCATCCAGCGGTTTTGGTGTTCCAACTTTTTGACCGAAAAAAAGTCCTTGTTGCGGAAGCATGTCGTAGAGGAATTGATCTCCCTTATGAAGATGCATTGTAGCTCCGGTCGCAACGCTAATTTCAGAAGATCTTCCGATATGATCAAAATGGGCGTGAGTGTGTAATAGTTTTTTTACTTTGATATCGAGTTCTTTTATTTTTTTAAAAATAAGATCGTGATCATTTCCTGGATCGATAATAATCGCTTCTCGTGTGATATCAGAGTAGAGGATAGAGCAGTTACAGGCATAACTCCCAACTGGAAAACTGACTAAATTGAGAGAATTCTTTTTTAATTTAATATAAAAATCCTTTGTTTTTACTATTATGTTCGCAATTAATTGCCCTGAGAACGAAAAATTTTGACTGTCAGTATTTAACACAGGTCTGTAGTTTTTACATAGTCTATCGCGCCGTGCCATGAAAAACTTTAAAATAGGTAATTAACACCTGTTTTTAGAGGTTTATATGAAGTCATGGATCCTTTTACTTTCAATTTGTGCCCTTAACTCTCATGCAAGTCAACTCGATCCATTCAAAGTATCGATACAATCTGGTCATCAAATCATTCTTTTAAATCACGGGTTAGCTGCATTAGAAGAACGGCTTCAGATGATAGAGCGGGCCCAAAAAACAATAGATGTTGAGTATTTTATTTATAGCCTAGATAAGTCAGGGCGAATTTTCTCTCAGGCGCTAATCAAAAAAGCTCGCGAGGGTGTGAAGGTTCGTATGCTACTTGATTATGCAATGATTAAGTCTCAATTCTCTCCATTCTTTGCCTTCGAAATGGAAAAAAATGGAATCGAAGTAAAGTATTTTAACGCCACAGCAACACTTAATGTTTTTAGCGGCACATATCGAAATCATAGAAAAGTTTTGTTGATTGACGGAGAAGAAGCGATTACCGGCGGACGAAATATTGCAGATGAATATTTTGATTTGCGTGAGGATTTTAATTTTCTTGACCGGGATTTAAAAGTTACCGGGCCAATTGTTTCTTCTATCCAAAAAACTTTTGACCAAGTCTGGAATGTCGATCTTTCTGTAAAAGTTCAACGGGATAGAATGCCAGAAGCCAATGATGGAATTTATAGAACAGAAAAAGGTGGTCGAGATGACTTTAAATACCGTACAGATTTGAAGTATTACAATCAAAAAATTGCAAAAGCAGTTGAGTTTTTATCTGTTCCAAACGATCTCTTGCTGGAAGAAGTTAGATCAAAAGGAAAGACTGAGTTAGTGGCTGAGTACGTAGGTACTTGTGAAAATATGAGTTTTAATTCTGAGTATCCAGTTATTGGAAAAAAGAATCGCGCAGAAAGAATTATTAAGCATGATATAGCCAATAGAATAATAAATGCAAAAGAATCTGTATTATTTGATTCACCTTATTTTATAACAAATGATGAATCAAAAGCAGCACTTCTCAGTGCACTTGATAATAAAGTAAAAGTAACTCTCTTAACAAATAGTTTAAATTCAACTGATGCCGTTTATGTCTATTCTGCATTTGACAGCACAATCAAAGATTGGATCACAAAAGGATTAGAGACATATATTTATAAAGGTACATTGCCAGACAGTTATGCGACAATGACTGATGAAATTTCTCATGCTCGTTTTGGTATTCACTCAAAGTCTTTTGTTTTTGACAAAAAAGATGTTGTAATTGGAACTTTTAACTTCGATCCACGTTCAGCTAATTTAAATACTGAAATGACGATCTCTTGTGATAATAATCCAGAGCTTGCTAAACTTGTGACAGAAGATATTGAAGGAAGAATTAAAGGAAGTATTTTGCTTGATTCAAGTAAAACAGTTGATGATGTTAAATTTTATAATACCGGCTTCTTAAAAAGATTAGAGTATTACGCTTTTAAAATTCCCTCGAACGTATTTGATTACCTTTTATAATTTAGTAATGAGCTCTCGGGCAATATTTAACCCCGAGAGCTTTTCTAATTGTTCAAATCCTGGAACTGGATTAAATTCTAAAAAATAAAATTCTTTCCCATCATCTATTATATCGATTCCACAATAATCCAATCCACTTAGAATGACTCCGCGATGGACTTCGTTTTGAATTTCAGAAGAGATTTTTTTAATAATTTTACCAGTTGAGCGTTGGGAGTTTCCACGGAAATCTTCGACTCCAAGTTTTCGCTCAACGATTCCTATAATTTCATTTTTAATGATAAAAACTCGCCATTCTTTTTTTTGCTCAATGAAAGGTTGAATAATAAATTTTTGATCTTTCATAGCATTAAAAGTTTCGAGAAAACTCTTCAATGATTGAAGACCGTTTACCAGATTCACTCCGATTCCCTGATTGCCGCGAACCATCTTTATGATAAATTTTTGAGAGGGTGATAGGGAAGAGATGATTTCCCAATTTATATCATTCAGCTCTCCGCGGTAACTTACAGTCTCAATACTGGTGAGTTTGTTTTTTGCGAAAAACAAGCTTTGCTTATCTTTACTTCTAAAAGACTCTAAAGAATGAAGTGGGTTTGTGACTTTAAATCCAGAATCCTTATGATATTGTGAAACTAACAGATCAAAGTCGTCATATCGGATTCCCGTTGTTCTATGAAAATAGAGGTTAGGGGTCTCTTTTTTAGCCAAAGAAAGTAAATTGGTAGAGATTAAATAGTTATAGGGATTCAGCCAATAATTACTATATTTAAGTTTATTGGCTTCTAGAAGCAAGCGCTTAGTGGTGTAAAGCTCTGGAGATTCACTTGAGATAATAATACTTTTATTGCTTTTTTTGAGGCCCATAATTTATTACCGTGAGAAAGAATTCTTATGCTTGAATTCTTAGTTTGTTAAAAGCTATAATATCATATTATGAAATTCCGTCATTCCAATATTATCTTCTTATCTCTGGCATTGGTCCTTCTGTTTTCCTTTACTGTGAATTCTGCTGACATACCAAAATTAACTCCAGCTTTAAATAGTTTTTGTAAAAAACTTGACGTGCAATTTAAAAAATACGGTTGGGACAAAAGTGAATGTGAAAGATTCGATTGGATTCATGTTCGTAATTCGGTGGAAGGAGATCCATTAACCTGGACAGTCTTTGGCGATACAAGTGATGAAGAGAAACCTTCTTTTAAACAAAAGGATGTTTCAATTATTATGTGTGGAGTTCATGGTGATGAAATTACTCCGATTAAATTTTGTTTTGATATTATGACTTATCTTAAGACGGTCTATGAAGATCCTGATATTGCAAAAAAAGATTTTGCCAATAAAATTGTAATTGTCGCTCCCTTGGTTAATCCAGATTCTTTTTTTAAAGTGCATCCTTCGAGAGTTAATGCCCACGGTGTTGACGTAAATCGCAACTTTCCTACAAAAGATTGGGCCCGTGACGCCAGAAGATTATGGATTTCAAATTTAAGAAAAGATAAAAGACGCAACCCTGGTCTGAAAGCTAATAGTGAACCTGAAGTTGTTTTTCAAATGAATCTAATTAAGCGTTATGGTCCTGATAAAATTATCTCGGTCCATTCACCATTGACAATGCTGGACTACGACGGACCCAATACTATAGTCACAGGCTTCGTAGACGGTGCCCGTGCTCACGAACTTTTAATACAAATGAGCAAGGATGCATCTGATTATAAGATCGAAAACTATCCTTTTTTTCCAGGCTCTCTAGGTAATTGGGCCGGTAAAGAAAGAGATATTCCCACTTATACATTGGAACTTCCAACTTCTGATCCTTCTAAATCAGCTCAATATTGGAAACTTTTTAAGTCGGCCATTCACAATGCCGTTGCTCACGATCTCAAAGAAAAAAGGAGCATAAAGAGCGCAGAGAAAGCACCTGAAAAAACAGAAGTGAAAACAGAAGTGAAAATAGAAGGGCCAGTCGACTCTACTGTAAAAGTTGAAGAGCAAAAATCGGCCGAAGTAAAACCCACCAAAATCGAAATGGTCGACTAGACCCTAGATCCTTGAAAATACGTACTTGCAAATTATAGTTGGCATAATAGCTTAAGTTTTTAACTAATGTACTCGATAAGACATATGAGAATAGTTATCCCTACTCGTAAGGAGTCTTCATATGTTGGCAAGTTTTTCTGAGTTTAAATTCTATCAGTCATTCAGAATACCTGTAGAAGAGGCCGATGATCTAAGGTTTCTGGTTCAAATTGAAAGAGGTCGTGGAGCCAATGAATATATCGATGATGCCAAATTGATCGATATCAGTTTAACTGGTTTTGGTTTTGCTACGGCAGAGCGAATTTCGGTTGGGAAAGAACTTCTGATTTCACTTCAATTTAAAAAACATCACCTTGATTTAACGGGGAGAGTTGTGCGTGCATTTTCGCAAACTCTTGATGATCAAAAAATCATTTATGGTATTGAGATAGATGAAGATAAAGCAATTTCAAAATTTCTTGAACACTATATTATGGGCTTCTCCTCAGAGCGTTTAAAAGATTGTTTGATCGATTCTGCGATCAAGGAAAGATACACCAAGGCAACTGATGGTTTTGAAGTCTTCTCACTCCTATTATCTCTTTTTAAAGACATCACCCATTTTGGAGATAAAGAAGGATTTATCGAATCAATGCTGGAAGAAGTTATTCGAATTTTGAATGCTCAAAGGGCTTCACTCTTTTTAATTAATCCGGAAACAAATGAGCTTGAGGCCATTTGTGCGCTCGGAATTAGAAAAGAACAATTGAAGTTTGACTACCGTGTAGGAATCGCAGGTTCTGTTTTCACCACCGGAGTGGCCCTTAATATTGATACCGTTCATGATAGCACGCGTTTTAATGAAGCATTTGACAAGAAGTTGGGTTTTGAAACTCGTTCGATTATTTGTCATCCAATTCATAATCGCGAAGATAAAATAATTGGTGTAATTGAAGTTTTAAATAAGCGCAATGAAGATCGTTTTACTATTGAAGATGAAAAGATAATGAAAGTTCTCTCTCTCATTTTCTCTTCTGTTTTTTATAATTTCACTCCAATGTCTGAAAAGTCTACTATCAGAAGATTTTCAGGACCGTTTGATAGAAAGAACGCCTTAATTGGTAGAGTTCCTCATGTTGCTTCTCTACGAAGCACAATTATGAAATTGAAAGATATTGAAGCACCAGTTTTAATTTACGGAGAAAAAGGTGTAGGTAAATCGCTTTATGCAAAAATTCTCCATGTTGAAGGTCAGCGTGGATTGAAACCTTTTGAAGTGGTTTATTGTGAAGATAGGGACCAAGAGCAAGTTGAAAAATTTCTATTTGGCCCTGATGAAACTGAATGTAAATTGATTGCTTGCCTTGGGGGAACAGTTCACTTGCATGAGATCTGGGCGCTTTCTATGAAGAACCAAAGAAAGTTTCTGACTATTTTAAGAGACCGCCATATTCCAGATACTAAATTTAGTATGGATGTGAGAATAGTCGCAACGACAACCAGAGATCTTGGTGTATTAGTTGCCAACGGTGAATTCGATCGCGATCTTTATGAGTACATGGCAAAAGCTACAGTTTTCATTGAGCCGCTTAGAAGACGAGGGGATGACTTTGAACTGCTCGTTGATTATTTTTTGAAAGTTGAATGTAAAAAACAAGGTCTACTTCTTAAATCTTTTGCTCCAAAATTAATGGAGAAATTGAAGAAGTATGACTGGCCGGGAAATATTAAAGAGCTTAAGCAATCTGTTGAACGCGCAGTTCTTTATAATCCGAAGTCACATGTGATCACTGATATCGATATTCAAGATTCAGCTTCGCCGCTTGTAGATATTTCTGAGAAGAAAAGAATGTTTGGTGACCTTCCATTTGTAAGTGATCACAACATAGCATTAAAGGATCGACTAGCTTTAGTTGAACGTGAAATGATCCACTCTGAGATCAGAAGAAGCAACGGGAATAAATCTAAAGCGGCCAAAGAAATGGGAATCAGCCGTGAGGCCCTTAGGAAAAAACTTTTGATGAGTACCGATATTTTAAAATCTCTTAATCTCTCTGAAGAAGAGCGCTTGAGATTTCAAAAAGAGGACGACGAGTTTGCAGCTGCTGCTTAGTAGAGAATCTAATGAAGAATCGATTGGAGTCTCTTGGTGACCTTTTTAACGACCTTCTTATCACACCTTAACTTTAAGGATTTGATCGATATATTTATCGTGACGATCCTAATTTACCAATTATTATTAATTGTCCGCGGAACTAAAGCTGCTCAGATGATCGTAGGACTCGGAGTGCTTTTTGGTCTTTTCTGGCTTGGTATTACCTTTAAGCTTTATTCACTCAACTGGGTTCTTGCCCATTTCTTTGATTCCTTTTTCATAATTGTTATTGTTCTTTTCCAGGATCAATTCAGAAGTGCACTTGCTTCTGTAGGGACTAGGCGAAATCTTATAACGGTCTTTGCTAAAGACGAATATGATTTTGAAATAGATGAAGTGGTGGAAGCTTCTGGAGCTCTTTCGAGAGAAAAAATTGGAGCTTTGATTGTTATTGAAAGAACCCATGGTCTTCTCAATTTCGTTAATACCGGAACACGTTTGGATTCTCGTATTCACTCGGATATAATCTATTCTATTTTCGAATCCAGTTCATCTCTACACGATGGAGCGATCATAATCCAAAACGGAAAAATATCTGCAGCAGGATGCTTCCTGCCGCTTTCAAAAAACTTTGATATTGAACGGCATTTGGGAACTCGCCATAGAGCAGCTTTAGGTCTATCAGAAGTGACGGATGCAATAGTTGTTACAGTTTCTGAGGAAACAGGTAAGATAAATCTATGTGTTGAAGGAATTTTTTATCTTTGTAAGACTGAAAAAGAGTTAGGCCAGTATTTGCGTCATATTTGGAGCAATGAAAGTTTAGACGGCACACTCAGAGCAATTAAAACGAAAGATATGGTCCGTTAAAATAATAATAGAATTTTAAAGTTAAATAAATGAAACGTGAGACAGCACAACGACATTCACTGAAAATCATCGCCATCTTTTTTGCTGTGTCGTTATGGTTTTATGTTTTAAATAGTGAGCCTATTCAAATAGAGAGAAAGCTCCCGATTAATTACATAGTGCCCAAAGGCTTTACGATTGCCAGTCTTAGTGAAAAGGAAGTTACTCTAAAAATTAAAGGCTCCAAGGCCTTCATTCAAAATATTTTTTCAAATAAAGAAAAACTTAATGTGGATTTGAATCCTTATTTTGTGTCTTCTGGAAAATCATTCAAAGTTAAATTCTATGCTAGTGATGTGACAGTTCCATTCGGCGTAGAAATTCTAGATATCTCGCCCAAAGAAACATCAATCGAACTAGACCGCAATGTCATAATGGAAATGCCCATTAAAGTTCTTTATATTGGCGATGCTCCAAGAGATCGAAAAATAAAAGAAGTCTTAATAGAACCTCAAAATTTGATGATCTCCGGACCGATCGAGATATTAAAATCTGTGTCAAGACTTGAAACCGCCCCCGTAAATCTAGCCTTGTTTAATAAAGACGAAGGCAGTACAACAGTGTCCTTAAGTGACCTTGACCCACGATTAAAATTCGAAGAGGTCCCCAAAGTAAAACTTAAATACAAGACACAATTATTGAATTCAAAACACATCATAAAAAACAATTTATAATAGATAAAAATAAAAGAATGACCAAAGGATTTTAAAATGTCGGAAAGAAAATTATTTGGAACAGACGGCATCAGGGGAAAGGCAAATGTCTACCCTATGACAGCTGAGATCGCTACAGCACTTGGCAGAGCTGTGACTCATTACTTTCAATCAACCAATCCTACTAATACCAAACCACTCATTATTGTCGGAAAAGACACCAGGCTCAGTTGTTATATGCTAGAGATGGCTTTTGCTTCAGGGGTTTGTTCACAAGGTGGAGAGGTTATTTTAACCGGCCCACTTCCCACTCCGGGAATTGCCTTTGTTACGCATTCAATGCGTGCAGATGCAGGTGTAATGATCTCTGCTTCTCATAATCATTTTCAAGATAATGGAATTAAAATTTTCGACGGAAAGGGATTTAAACTTCCTGACTCAGTTGAATTAGAGCTAGAACGTTTAGTTCTCAATCCAGAATCAATGCCGTTTAAAACGGGTTCGCAATTGGGAAATGCTGAGAGATTAAAAGAAGTTTATGGACGATATATCGTTCATGTTAAATCAGCTCTTGCCTATGATTACGATTTAGATGGAATGAGAATTGTACTTGATTGCGCCAATGGAGCTGGTTATAAAGTAACTCCTATGATGTTTCATGAATTAGGAGCAGAAGTATTTCCTCTAGGAATTAATCCCAATGGTGAAAATATTAATAAAAATTGTGGCTCCCTTCATCCCGAAGCAGCTAGAGCTGAAGTTTTAAAATATCGTGCTGATATTGGCGTTTGTATTGATGGTGACGGGGATAGAGTAACTGTCATTGATGAAGAAGGAACTATTGTCGACGGAGACAAACTAATAGGCCTTTTTGCCAAACTTCTTTTATCTCGCGGAGAACTAAAAAAAGGGGATACTGTTGTTGGAACAGTCATGTCCAATTTAGGTCTTGAACTTTATATAAAGTCTTTAGGTTTAAACTTTGTGCGTACAAAAGTCGGAGACCGCTATATCATCGAGTACATGAGATCTAATGGATGTATTCTGGGGGGCGAACCGTCGGGTCATATTATTTTTATAAAGCATTCGACGACAGGTGACGGCGCTCTGGGAGCATTAAAAGTTATAGAGTCGATGAAATACTTTAATCTCCCTCTAAAAGATTTAGTTGAAGAAATAGAACTTTTCCCTCAAATTATTAAAAATGTTATAGTGAAAAATAAACCACCACTTGAATCTGTCGCAAGCATTCAAGATGCGATTAAAAAAGCTGAAGAGAGGCTACTTGGAAAAGGGCGTGTACTTTTACGCTATTCTGGAACCGAGCCGCTATTGCGTGTGATGGTTGAAGGCAATATTGCCGAGACCGTCGAAGAAGAGTGTCAGCGGTTAATTGATATTGTAACAAAAGAAATTGGATAATTATTTTTTGATCCAGGAGCATCTATGAATACAGGAATTCCTCGTTTAGGAATAAATATTGATCATGTGGCAACTCTAAGACAAGCGCGTGGAGAAGAATATCCAAGTGTAGTCGATGCAGCTCAGGCTTCACTTTTAAATGGTGCTGATCAAATCACAATCCATTTAAGAGAAGACCGCAGACATATCCAAGACTATGACGTTGAAGCCGTTAGGCTTGTTACAAAAAGATTTGGAAAGCCCCTCAATTTAGAAATGGGAGTTAATCCTGAGATTGTAGAAATTGCCATTGCTTCCACCCCTGAGTGGATTTGCATCGTGCCTGAAAGTCGCGCCGAAAAAACGACTGAAGGTGGGCTGGATTTGTTAGACGATGATAATTTTATTCGCGTTGAAGAAGCCGTGAAAAAATTAAAATCTTCAATCAAAGATGTTAAGATTTCTCTTTTTCTAGAAGCTAAAACTGAAACGCTTATGCGAGCAGCTGAACTTCCCATTGATGCTGTGGAAATTCACACTGGAGAATTTGCGAAAGTTTTTTCTAACGGCGATGATATTTCTAAATTTATCGAGCAATATAAAAACGCTCGCGAATTTCTTCACTCTCATAAAATTGCCTGTCACGCAGGTCATGGTTTGACAGATGAAAGTGTCGTCCCTCTTTTAGAAAGTAAAATTTTTGAAGAGTATAATATTGGTCACTGGATAATTTGCCACTCTCTTTTTAATGGTTTAGCAAATACCGTTAAAAGCTTGAAAGCGACGTTCGACGCTCACCCGCTAAAATAATAAAGAAGGCCCACTATGAGTTCAATTCGCACTTGGAAAAAAGTTTTAGAATCTGATCTTGCCAATATAGCAACAGAGTTAAAAGAAGTGGTTCAACCACCTTGTGTTATCATTCTCGAAGGTCCTGTAGGCGCTGGCAAGACAACCTTTACCAGAGCATTTATTGAACGTGAGGGAGCTCCTAGTCCTACCTATTCTTTGATTAACGAAATCGATAATATCGTTCATGCAGACCTTTATCGGATTGAAAAAAAAGAAGAGCTCATTCATTTAGAAATACCCATGTATTTAGAAGAGAAAGATTATTTTTTAATCGAGTGGGGAATGCCCTACCTCTATGAACTCCAAAGAATTATTGGGGATGAGTTTAAGTTTTATCAATTGAAAATAGAAATTAATGAACAGAAAAGCCGAAATTTTACTCTCAATAAAATATCCTAAAATTCCATTTCTAGTGGGCAAAAAATACCGACAAAAACACTTTTGTATATTTATTTTTAGATCCTTAAAGGCGATGAATCAAATGACCTAATTCCTCGGTTTTATTGAGGAAAGTCACGATTAGGACGCTTAAGATTACCTTAATTTCAACACCTTACATCGTAAAGATAGTATTTTGTTGATTGACTTCGACTCCGTTTACTTGTCATACTATTTAGGTAGAAACGATTCTGAAGGAATTTGGAATTAGTTTAAAGAAGAGAAAGCAAGGATTGGCTTTCTCAAGTAGACGGCACACATTTTCTTAAGAATTTTATCTAGACCAGCTATCGAGCAATTGGATTTTTTATGGAGGAAGACCAATGAGACTTACATCTAAAGGACGTTACGCAGTTAGAGCAATGTTAGACCTTACCAGCCATTCAAATGGTAATCCGGTAAGACTACAAGAAATCTCAACAAGACAAAACATCAGTTTGCACTACCTTGAGCAACTTTTCAGAAAGCTAAGAAATGGCCAAGCTGTAAAGTCGGTTCGTGGACCAGGCGGTGGTTATGTTCTTGCGAGAAACATGGATCAAATAACAATCAAAGACGTACTAGACTGTGTTGGTGAAAACATCAATCCAGCTAGAGACATCATTGGATCAGAAGCGGAAGCTGCGAATTCACTAGAATTCCATCTTTCGAAAAACTACTTCATGAACCTCGGTATTATTATGAAGGAATACTTAGCAACGACTTCTCTTGGCGATCTTGTTAGAAAGTCAAAAGAAACTGAAATTGAAGCTGGAATTGGTCAAAACAATTCTGAAGCTCATGCTCAGTCTGGGATTATGACTTCTTCGATTAGAAATCCAATCGGAGAGATCAATCAGTAATCGTTTCTATTTTGATTATAATGCAACATCCCCGCTCTCGAAGAAAGTCATAGAGTTTCTTCGAAGCGGGGATTTTTTATTTGGAAATCCTGCTTCACTTCATCAAACTGGAAAAAAATCTCGTAAACATATCAACGAGACCACTGATTATTTATTTCAGACATTTTCTCTAGACCCAAAAGAGTTTCATCTTTTTTATCACTCCGGAGCTACCGAGGGAATTAATACCTTTTTTAAAGGTGTGGCCCTAAAATATTTTAAGGAAAAAAAAGCTGTCAGTTTTTTCTTTTCAACTGTCGATCACGCTTGTGTCGTTCAATTAAAAGAAGACTTGGAAGCGTTTGGGCATAATGTTTTCTATTTTAATGTAAATCACGATGGAATATTCAACACAGAAGAATTAATTGGTAAAATTAATCATGAAGAACGCGCAGGCCACGAAACATTCGTAAACTTTACCTATATAAATAATGAAACCGGTATTGTTTGGCCACTTTCACAGGCCTTGAGGATAAAAGAAGAAACCAATTCTTTTGTCCATGTGGATGCAGTTCAGTTGGTCGGAAAAATCGCTAACTGGAACTATCTTTCTTCAAAATTAGACGGGTATACTTTTTCTGGTCATAAGTTTGGTGCACTTAAAGGAATCGGATTTTCGTTTTTTAAAAAAGACATGAAATTTTCTCCCTTGCTAGTTGGTGGCAATCAACAACTCGGACTTAGGGCCGGAACAGAAAATGCCATTGGTATTTATTCTTTAAAACTTGCTTTGGAAGATATTAATGAACAATTTTCTGCGACAGAACTCCTTGAAGCTAAAAATGAGATTGAATCAAAATTAATTAATCTGATTGGCGCAAAAGGTGAAGTCGTAGCACTTCATTCGCCGCTGAGAAATCTCAACACTATTTTCTTGGTTTTACACGGTCAAAAAGCAGAAATCTTAAGTGCTAAATTTGATCTTCAAGGCGTAGATCTCTCAACAGGGTCAGCTTGCTCGTCTGGTATTATTAAAGAAAATCGTATTCTCATGAGTATGGGGTATAGCTTTGATGATTCTCGTTCGTCTCTTCGCTTTTCTTTTTCACCTTTGATGAAAAAATCAGAGGCGCAAAAATATTTTGAAAAAATAGAAAGTGTTTTAAAAGGTATTCTCTAAAAAATTCCATAAAAAAGGGGATGTGTACATCCCCACGATCAATACTATTAATTATTGTTTCTTATCTGCGACGATCGCCGCTTAAGCGTAAAATCATCATAAATAGGTTAATGAAATCTAAATAAAGAGTAAGGGCCCCTAGAATAGTCGCTCTACCTTTATCTTCTTCATTAAAAGTCTGACGTCCTATCATTTTAATTTTTTGAGTATCATAAGCAGTGAGTCCTGCGAATACTAATAAACCGATCAAACTATAAGCTAATCCAGCAGCTCCACCCATCATTCCCGGGAAAAATATTGAGAGTATTGAAAATCCAATCATCCCAAATAGTCCCATCATGCAAAATGATCCTACAGGGCCTAGGTCTTTCTTAGTGAAGTAACCAAAAGCAGTAAGACCGCCGAATCCAATCGCAGTTGTAAAAAAAGCGGATTGAATACTAGCTGTCGTATAGATTGCAAAAATTACCGAAAAAGTTACACCCGTTAGTGCAGAGTAAAGTAAAAATAATGCAGTAGCAGTAAGTACACTCATGCGATTAATCAAACCGCTGATCGAAAGCACTAAACCAAACTGAGCTATAATAACTACCCAGAAAAGAGCACGATTTTGCATTATTGTTTGAACTAAACTTTCGTTAGTTCCGATGTAAGATGCCACGAATCCTGTAATTAAAACACCTATCGACATCCATTGATAAACTTTAGTCATGAATGCAGCGTTTTCTTTTGCGACTACATCACCTTCTGTAAAAAACTGGCCATTTTGGTTTGCCATATAAAAACACCCCTGGTTCAAATAAGTTTGAATAGGCTGATTGTACTCCTAAAATTTTTGAAAATTAAGCTTTTTCAGCTCATCAATCAGGTGGTTTTTAAATAGCGCCCTTTAGTGCAGGAAGAATTTCTTTAATACCCGCAGCAATCATTTCAATAGACATTGATAAAAGGATTAAACCCATAATTCGAGTCATGACATTTAAACCTATTTGACCTAGACGCTCACCAATATTTTCAGCGTAACTTAATATAATTTTGATCAGAACTCCAATCAAGACAACCATGACGATGGCAATTACCCAATGGGCCGATGTCGTAAAGTGTTTGGCATGTATGATAGAAGTGGAAATGGCACCTGGGCCTGAGAGCAGTGGAATGGCCAAGGGAATAATTCCAATCTCTCTTTCAAAATCAAAAGAGCGAATTTCTTCAGTATTAATTTTGGTTGTTGATTGATGCCCGGAAATCATACTAAAGGCCATTGTAAAAAGAAGAAAGCCGCCGCCAATAGTAAACGAGGCAACGGAAATTCCAAAAAAATTCAAAAGCATTTGCCCAAATATTAAACTAACAAGAATGGTAATCGTGCAAGCTGTCGCGCAAGTATTAGTTACACTTTTAATATTTAGATTTTTATGATTTTTAGTGAAACCTAAAAAGACAGGAATCGCTCCCAATGGGTTGATGATCGAAATTAAAGTTATAGAGAATTTTACAACGTCGCTAAATGCCTGATTCATTCTTTTATCCGTTTATTTTTTTAATCTTTTTATTTTTGCTAAAACTTTATCAATGGTTCTTTTTGATTCCTCAACTTTTAGAAAATATGAAGCTATAAAATAAGTTGCACCAAAAAAAGAAAAAATTAATACTGCTGAATAGACTGGTCGCATGTGAATGAAGTGTTTTACTCCCAAGCCAACGACTGACGCGATTATCGCACATGTCCATAAAGAAATTTGATAAGATATTTTCAAACTTGTATCGCCGATCTGTTTGTTAAGTGCGCGTCTGAGTAAATAAAATTCGACCCATCCTGATAACCCAGCTGAAGCTGTTAGCCCTGCTGTGCCAAAGCTAGCATCAAGACTTAAAAGGCGAGGAAGTGGAAAAGCAAATAAATAACCTAGTGCCGTGGTTAGAAAAACGCGAATAAATGCAAATTTTAATGGAGTCTTGGTGTCCTTAAGTGAGTAAAAGGTCGAAGAATATAATCTCCCCATAGTTGAAGCGAGAAGACCAATCGTTGATCCAATTAAAACCATCCAAACGTAGTTTACATCATTGAGTTTAAATTTTCCCGATTGAAGAATGGCCGCAACCATAATATTGCCCAAAAAAATAAAAGCACAAACAGAGGGAATAATAAAAAAAGCAATTTTTTTAAGCCCGGCCTCAAGTCTTACTCGAAGAAAACTATTAATCTCTTCTACAGTTCCTTTTATAGAAGACATTGCAGGTAACTCAGATGCCGAAATGCTCATACCAAAAAGTGAGATTGGTAAAAGATAAAGAGTCTGGGCATATGCAAGCGTAGATACTGCACCCATTGGAAGAAGACTTGCCAGCATGCTGTCAATATAGGCACTCAATTGAATAACACCTCTTGAGATAACGACTGGAAAAAAATTTCTAATGACGATTCTGACATTGGCTATTTTTGTATTGAGAGAAGGTCTAAAATGACCAATGAGTTTTAGCGCTGAAGGAGCCTGAACTGCGAACTGTAAAAAACTTCCTAAAACTAAACCCCAGGCCAATGTTTCGGCCAGATTAAATTGAGTATTTCCTGAACCAAATAGAAACAAAGTTCCTATCATGGATGCATTCCATATAACTGGAGCGACGTAAGAGAGAAAAAATTTGCGATGGCTATTGAGAATTCCTAGACACCAAGCAGACATAACTAATAGACCAGTTCCTGGAAAAATAATTTGAACTATTTTAATAGTCAGTAATCTTTTTTCACCCGAAAAGCCTGGAGCAACAATATCGATTAGGAAAGGAGTAAGTAATATTCCAATCATTACGAGTATTGAAATAGTGATGAATAATAAGCTTCCAATTATAGAAGCTACACGACTGGCCTCAATATGATTTTCAATATCTTGCTTTTCGTTATGAGATGTTGCAATTAAGTTGGCATAGACAGGAATAAATGAAGCAGACAAAACGCCTTCTCCAAAAAGGTTTTGCAAAAAATTTGGTATTTTTAAGGCGGCATTGAAAGCGTCACCGGCATCGGAATTTCCAAAGAAATGGGCAAAAACTCGGACTCGTACTAAACCGGAAATCCGGCTTAAAAATATTCCAAGACCTACAAGGAAGGCACCACTTTTTTCATTTTCTTTTTTTTGATTCATACCTAATTAAAGTCAGATTCACTTGAAAATTCAACAACTTTCTGATTTCTTAAAGATTTGAAATGGGGGAAGGCAAGTCTTTTACTATGAAGCTTTTTTTCCCGACACTTTGAAGTTGATGTAATTGACATAAGAAGGGATGCGGGCTTGAAGAAGATCCCAGACAATCTTTTCATCTAGACCATCTATTTTAGCACTCTGAAATAATTGTGCGACTTTTTGATCGAGTATTTCATAGTCAATGGTTAAACGATAAATATGTTCACTTTCAACTAAGGCTTCTTCGATTTCATCTTTGTATTGAGCGATTAAAGTTTCTAGAAATCCTTCTTTGGTCATGCTCATAAACTTCCTTTGCGGTGAGTGTTTGAGCATTCTTGTCGGACTAGGCGAGGGAAAACTTTAGACAGGAATTAAAGATTTTTATGACGGAGAATAAATTCAACCCTTCGATTGACGTTTATGCCCTTGGATTCCTCATCAGAAGAGCTCACGGTGTTTGATTCAGCAGAGGGCACCAGTTGATCAGGGCGCACTCTAAAGTCTTTAATGAGGGAATTCCTGATAGACATGGCCCTCTTAAAAGCTAGCTCCCAATTGGCCTGATCTGTTTCACCTTCACCTTTTTCAGTATGGCCAATAATGGATACGGATCCTTCATAATTCTTAAATACGTCAGCAAGCTTCGCTAAATATTTTTTACCTTCGTAAGAAATTTCTGTCGATCCAAACTGAAAAATAATATTTCCGGGGATTGCAAATTTTAAATACTCTGCTGTGAAATCTTCACTAAAAGCGTTGCCATCAAAAAGTTCCGTAACTAGTTTGCTTAAAACTTTATGTTCTTGAAGAAAGACTGGTTTAGGACGAGCAGGTTCAGCGATCTCTTTTTCATCGAACTGGCCTTCACCCCCGCTTAAGACTGAGTTGTTTGAATTTGGAGTATTTCCACTTTTCCCAAGAGAGTCACTCCCACCTTTAAAAATAGTGACGGTTGTGAAGTAGTTGGCAATTGCTTTTTTAGTTTCTTCGTCAGCACCCATTAGCCACATAACGAGGAAAAAGCACATCATGGCAGTCATGAAGTCGGCAAAGGCAACTTTCCAGGCACCACCGTGAGCACCGTGGCCGCCTTTATTAATTCTCTTGATTATTATGGGCGCTTTTTCATCGGCCATTATGAACAATCCTCATTACTAAGATTTAATTATTTTTTACCCGCGCTTGCCGTAGCTTCATCGACTTCTTTAAAAGTTGGTCTGAATTCAAGAGGTATTGAACGGCGACCAAATTCAGCACAAACTTTTGCGTTTACACCTTTAGCATAAGCGAGAAGACAGATTTTTGCCGTATTAACAAATTTTGCCTCTTCACCCATGATCGTTTCAATTTTAGCAACCAGAGGTTGAATATATCCATACGCAATTAAAATACCTAATAATGTACCAACGAGGGCCGCACCAACCGAGTGACCAATTACTTCCTTACCTTGATCCAGTTTTCCCATGGTAATAACAACCCCGAGAACCGCAGCAACGATACCCAGACCAGGAAAAGCATCCCCAGTACGGTTAAGAGTTGCAACAAGGTGATGGTCTGCTTCGTGAACAGAATCTAAATCGGAATTCATTAAATCTTCTAAATCGTATGGAGAAAGGGAAGAAGCTATCTGAACTTTTAGTGTATCGCAGATAAATTCTATGGCGTGATGATTGTGTAAAACTGCCGGATAACGTTTGAAAATTTCCGAGGTTTCTGGATTTTCAACATGGGGTTCAATCGAAATGGGGTTGGCCGATGCCATCTTGATTAACTCGAACATACACTGAAGCATTTCAATATAAGATTGTTTGCTGACTCCTGATCCTTTTAATATTTGCAACATTCGCTGAACGATTTCTTTGAACATATGAGGGCTACCACACATAATTAGCGTACCGAGTGCAGCTCCTCCAATGATAAGTAATTCAAGAGGCTGAATTAAGGCTGCGATATTACCGCCTTCCAACAGGTATCCCATAACTACGCATATAAGAATAAAGACACCGCCAACAATTGACATCATAAAATAATCCTCCAGAGAATTACCTACTTATCGTCGTTGAAAGATAAAGCTTTAAAATAAGAACAAGGGTTTACAAATTTCAGAATTTATCACGAGTAGCAAACTCGGTTATAGGATAGAAAAAGCTATTAGTAGACTTTTAGCTGAATCAAAACAAAAATATTTCTTATGAAATCAACATTATCTTTTTCAAGAGGCCTTCAGAAATTTCCTTTAATAGGTGCACTTTTCGCTCAGATAATAAGTTTGATTTTTATAAAAATATTTATTCAGGCCTTTCATTATAATTTGCCAATCATAGAGTTTGCTTTTATCCAGGCGGCAGGATCAGCGGTAATTACTCAAACAATATTTAAATTACCAAAATGGTTTCTCTATATTTCAATTCTTTTTCCTATCTTTTTGATTATGGGATTTCATTATTTTCATATTTCAAGCTGGATTTATGGTTTTATATTTTTGTTTCTGGCCTTAACTTTCTCACACACATTAAAAGAGCGCGTTCCCCTCTATTTAACAAATAAAAAAACTCACGATGCACTTAAAAAAATTTTAGCAGAAAATAAGGCAAAAACATTTGTTGATTTAGGTTCCGGCCTAGGCGGCGTAGTTAGAGCAATGTCTGAGACAAAAGTAACTTCTGTAGGAGTTGAAACGGCGCCTCTGCTTTGGAGTATTTCGTCGCTTGCCTCATTTATAACTTTTAAAGGAAATATTTTACGACAAAATATCTGGAACACAAAGCTAGATGAATATGATGTTGTTTATGCTTTTTTATCTCCGGCGATTATGAATAAATTATATCTCAAAGTGAAATCTGAAATGAAAACTGGCAATTTATTTGTCTCAAATAGTTTCGAAGTCGAAGGCGTAGAACCCTCTGAAATATGGCAATTAGATGACGATCGGCAAACGATGCTTTATTTTTATAGAATCTAGTCCTCAATCCATTCCACATCGTCGTGGATAGTTACTCCTGAGACAGTGCGTTCTTTTTCTTTTTTAATGAATGGAAAGCTGACTTGAGTCGTACCTTCAAAAGTCTCTTCAAAGGCGACGGTTATTGTGCGCGGAGCACTCTCCATCAGAGTTTTTAAGTATTGCCCATTTTTTATTGTGTCTGGAAATGAAGTTTCATCAACTTCTTCCATTTCAATTTCCATCATAGGACGTGATGAAGTATTTTTAACAACTAAAGCTGCCTGAATTTTATCTCTTGGGATTTCGCTAGTCATATTCCATGAACCCATGTGGAAATAGTCTAAATAGAAAACTGATTTTTCATACTTTAATTTTCTGGGGATCAAAAGGGACTGCATAAATTTTCTGGTAGAGGGATCTTTGGCTTTTTTAGCCAGCTTTTCTGCCAAGTGACCGTCTTCTACCCTAATTATATAGGCACCAGGGTTTCTAGTGGACTGAAATAAGAGGTATTGAAACCCTATGCTAAAGAGTGTGAAGAGTTTTTGCTGAGGAAGATGGACGTGAACTGCATCGGTCTCGATAAGAGTTTTGACACCTTCGTAAAGATCCTGTTTGGTCAGATCGTTGCTCATAGAAAGTATTACCTTTTTAGAAAAATTATTAATACCGGACTTTTTATCCAAAACTTACACGAGAAAAAATTTTTAGTGAGTTTTGATGGTCTTGTCAATTTGTTTGTAATGCTTTGAGTTCATAATTAGGTCGAAACTTTTCTTTATTTTTCTGGGGTAGGTAATGTGTTCTTCATTGACTCATCTCTCTAAATTTCCTATTATCCGAGCTTAAAAACAATTTTTTAAAATACCTTTTAAATAAACCATTTTTGGTTAAATTTTTGGAGAATGAATTATGAAACTAATGGGAAGAACCAGAAACATTGGGATCTCAGCTCACATCGACTCAGGAAAAACGACTCTTACAGAGCGTATTCTTTTTTACTGTGACAAGATTCACAAGATCGAAGAAGTTCGCGGCGGTGGTGCCGGAGCTACTATGGACCACATGGAACTTGAAAAAGAAAAAGGGATCACAATCACTTCAGCAGCTACAACTGTTTACTGGAAAGGGATTGATGAAAAAGGAATTACATTTGCTGAAGACATCGACAAAGAATGTCGTATTAATATTATCGATACTCCTGGTCACGTTGACTTTACTGTTGAAGTTGAACGCTCACTTCGCGTTCTCGACGGAGCTATCTTAGTTCTTTGTTCAGTTTCAGGAGTTCAGTCTCAGTCAATCACGGTTGACCGTCAGATGAAGAGATATTCGGTTCCACGTCTAGCTTTCTTAAACAAGATGGACCGTATGGGTGCTAACCCTCATAAAGGGGTAGCTGCTCTTAAAGAAAAACTTTATCACAATGCCGTTCTTATGCAGCTTCCAATTGGTGCAGAAGAAAACTTCATTGGAGTTGTCGATTTAATTACAAAAAAAGCTTACTACTTCGACGGAGAAAACGGAGAAAACGTAAGAGAAGCAGAAGTTCCAGCTGATATGGTTCAAGACGTTGAAGACTTCAGAGAAAAACTTCTCGATAAAGCTTCTGAATTTGACGATATTTTAGTTGAAAAAATTCTTGATGGATTAGACGTATCTGAAGCAGAAATTCATGAAGCAGTTAAAAAAGGTGTTCGCTCACTAAAATTGACTCCAGTATTTATGGGTTCAGCTTTTAAAAATAAAGGTGTTCAACTTCTTCTTAACGCTGTTGCAAGATACCTTCCTTCTCCACTTACTTGTAAGAGACCAATCGCTATTGATAACGATACAAAAGAAAAAATTGAACTCATTCCAGATGCTACTAAGCCACTTGTTTGTATGGCGTTTAAGATTACTGACGAGCAATTCGGCCAGTTAACTTACACTCGTATTTACCAAGGGACTTTAAATAAAGGTGACACGATCATCAACACACGTACTAAGAAAAGAGTGCGCGTTGGTCGACTTGTTCGTATGAACGCTAACGCTCGTGAAAACATTGAAACAGTTGGTCCAGGAGACATCATCGCTATCATCGGTATCGACTGTGCTTCAGGGGATACTTTTGTTGGTGACGATAAATTAGACCATATTTCATGCGAAGGGATGCATATAGCTGCAGCTGTAATCGAACTTTCGATTTCAGTTAAAGATAAAGATCAACAAACTCGTCTTTCAAAAGGTCTTCAAAGATTTATGAAAGAGGATCCAACTTTCCATGTTTTTACAGATGAAGAATCTGCTGAAACAAGAATCGCTGGTATGGGAGAGCTTCACTTAGAAATTTACGTAGAAAGATTGAAACGTGAATATAACTGTGACGTTCAAGTTGGTGCACCTCAAGTTAACTATAGAGAAACAATTCGCCAAGAAGCTAAGTTTGACTACCTTCACAAGAAGCAAACTGGTGGATCTGGTCAATTCGGACAAGTTGTTGGAGTGATCAAGCCATTATTAGAAGAAAACAAAGAAGACGAAAAACAAGTTTTCAAATTTTACAACGAAATCAAAGGGGGATCGATCCCTAACGAATTTATTGGTTCATGTGAAAAAGGATTCAACGACGTTATGGATAAAGGTCCACTCGGAGCTTTCCCTTTAATCAACGTTGAAGTCTACCTTCAAGACGGTCGCTACCATGACGTCGATTCATCTGACCTTGCCTTCAGAATTGCTGCGAGAATGGCAATGAGACAAGCGGTTAAAGCTGCGTCTCCAGTTATTCTTGAACCAATCATGAAAGTAGAAGTTGAAACTCCAGATGAATATCAAGGGGGCGTAATTGGTGACCTTTCTTCTAGAAGAGGGATCATTCAAGCATCAGAATCAAACGATACCGGAGAAGTTACAATCAATGCTCTGATCCCGTTATCAGAAATGTTTGGTTATTCTACAGTTCTTCGTTCGATGTCGGCCGGTAAAGCGTCGTACACTATGGAATTCGCAAAATATGCTGAATGTCCAAACAACGTAGCTGAAAAAGTTATTGCAGAAAGAAAAGATAAGCTAGCTGCTCAAGCAGAATAGTTCTTTAAAGGCCTCCCATACGGGAGGCTTTTTTTTGTTTATTTTTGAGCGATCATGATAGTATAACCTAATACATCTAGTAGAGGGGCTTATGATAGAAACGTCTCAACTTCAAACTTTAGTGGCCGTGACCCGTGCAAAAAGTTTTTCTAAAGCTGCCGAGAATCTTGGCGTTACTCAGTCTGCCATTAGCCAAAGTATCAAAAATCTTGAAAGTAAACTTAATCTAAAAATATTTAAACGTTCTGGAAAAAATGTAGTGCTCACTCCCGAAGGTGAGAGACTATATCAATTCGGATCACATTTTATTTCTGAGATGAAAGACACTCTTGATGATCTTCAAAGTGATAAAAATACTATGCGAGGAAAAGTTCGCATTGGAACTCTTACAGGAATAGGGAAGAGTTGGCTGGCCCATGAAATCGTAGTGTATGCCAAAGAGAACCCAGACCTAAGATTGAGTGTGCGTATGGGGCATCAAGAAGAGTTGCTCGCAGATTTTGAAAACAATTTACTGGATATTTTAGTGCTTCCGGAAGATGAACTTCCCAATCATGGAGAGCGTGAATTTTTTCTTGAAGAAAAATCAACGTTAGTTTTTCCAAAAGACCATAAAGATTTTAATTTTAAAACCAAGCTTTCACTCGCTAAACTTGAAGAGTTGCCAACTATATTATTTGAAAAAGATGACCATCTCTTTTTTAAATGGTGTCGCTCTAAATTTAAATCGACGCCCAAAAAAATGAATGTATGTTTTACTGTTAACTCTCACGGACATATGCTTCAAGCCGTCTACGAAGGCTTAGGTATTGCAGTTGTTCCCAATCATGTATTAAATCGTTCTTTTTTCAAAGATAAGGTATCAACTCTCGGCGGAGAGTTTGAAGTTCCAAGCGGAAAACTTTATATTGTTTATCAGAAAGAATCAGAAAATCTTCTTCGTATAAAAAATACGATAGACCGTCTTCTTTCACAACGTGATACTTTTAAAATATGATTACTGAACATTTATCTCCTGAAATTCGCCAATTTTTAGAAGAGCTTGAGGCTCTTGGTTTTTCATTATGTCTAGTTGGTGGGATTACCAGGGATTATTTTTTTGCCAATAATTTTGGCTTTGATTTAGATTTTGAAATTAGACCAACCCGAAATTTAGATATTTCCACAGATGCCTGGCCAATTTATTATAAAAAAATCCATCGCTTTTTTAGCGAGAAGAAACTCAATTTTTCTGAATTGCCTTATTTAATTACTAGAATTCGCTATGCGGATAAAAACTTTGAATTTTCTTCGCCGAGAACTGAAGTTGATCTTCCCGGTAATTTTACTCATCATCATTTTCAAGCAAAGCTTGATCCAAAGTTATCTTATGATATTTCTTTTAAAAGAAGAGATTTAACAATTAATGCAATTGGTATTGAGTTGGATTTAAATTCACCTGAATCTGAAAAAATTATTGATCCATTTAATGGAATGGATGACTTAAGAAATGGGATCTTGAGAAATATTTCAGATGATTTTTTCCTCGATTCAGTTCGTTTTTTGCGCTTGATTCGTTTTAAGTTAAAATTTGAGAAATTTTTTATTGAAGAAAAACTTTTATCTAAACTTTATCTTTTTAACCTTTCCGAACTTTCGATTCACCATTTTAAAGAAGAACTTTTTAAATCTCGACCTGGAGAATTTTTAAATTTCTTTTCACTGTTAGTAAAATCAAAAAAAATAGTGATTCCGGACGATTTTAAAATTTGGATAAAGTATACTTTTCCAGTTTCAGTTTCAACCAAAGAAGAAATCCTGGCATATGTCTTCTTTCAAGATGAGAATGATGCTCACAAAGTTTCAATGTTTTTTTCAATGCCTGAAAAAAAGTTAAAAGATTTAAAATCGTTTTTTCGTTCTTACGAAGAAGTTTTGCGAATGAACAAGCAGGATTTCTTAGAAATCCTGGCCCAACCTGTTCAAGCAGCATTAAAGAATGAACTATTTAAAGACTTAAAAAATTTAGAAGAAAAAAAAGAATGGAGATTCATTTTAAATTTAAAACCTGGATCTAAAGAATTATTGATTGATTTGAACCATTGGAAAAATGTGTCAGTAAGTTCAACTGAACTCAGTTCAATTGATGCACCATTGCGCTCTTATTACCAATATTTTAAAACACTAAAAAAGATTTTTTTAAATGATTGAAAGTTTTAAAATAAGTAATGTTGGAAATAAAACTGAATTGGAAGATATTATTCAACAGGTTCAGTCGATCTTTTATACTTCTTCCTCATTGAAAGAGTTTTCTTCAGCAGAGAGAAAACAGGCCTTCTTCAAAAGATGGTGTGGTGACTATATTTCACTTTACCCAGATCAATTTATTATTATGCGCGAAGGCCAAAAAGTTTTGGGGTACTTAAGCGGATGTACGGATTCTTCTTTTGCCTTAGTCGTAGTTGAGGTGCCAGGCTTTAGTCTTTTTAGCGATCTCTTTAAATTTTATTGCGCTCATTTTCATATTAATTTCCATCCAGACTGCAGGGGCAGGGGCCTTGGCAGTCAATTAGTTGAAGGTTATTGCGAAGAGCTTAAAAAAATGGGAGTCACAGGAGTTCATTTAATAACTTCTCCGGATGCTGCAAATATTGGTTTTTATCAACGTTTAGGCTTTGATCACGTTGTACAAAGAGAATTTAATCAAATGACACTTCTATTCATGGGACGATTGCTAAAGTAAAACAGTACGGTATTGACCTTAGTAGAATTCAATTTAGTTTTGTGCTAGACTATTTGGAGAGGTTAGTTTCATGGTCGATCTGCAATCTATTCTTGCCGAACATCGCTCCAAAAAAATGGAGGATAGCTCTCACAATAAAAGTGGAGGAGGCCCCCAACTCAAACCGACATCTTCAGAAATTCCAGATATTTTTTTTGACAAAATCATTGTCGACTTCAAATTAAGCCGTATAGAAATCTTAGTTCTAGTCTATATCTACCGCAGGGTATGGTGCTTTCCAAATCTACATCGCTCTCATGGGATCTCTCAAATGATGTCTCACACAGAGATGGCAAAGAACCTAAGCCTTGCAATTGAAGATGTTTATTCAGCCTTAAGAAAGCTTGAAGAGTACGATATGATTCGGACTATAAGAGCTGGGCAATACTTTTCGCGCCGCTTTTTTTCTAAAGAGATGGATAAGGTATTCGAACAAACCTACGACGATTTCGAACTATAACTCCAGAGTACTTTACATACATAATCTCCTAATAAATAATAAGACAAAACTTTTTAGGGGTACTATTTTGGATTCAATTACAAATCATCCAGAGCTTCTTGCTCTTCATAAATCTGTTTCAAAGCATTCCATGTACAATAAAATTTTAACAGTTAGTGATTTAAAAATAATGATGGAAACTCATGTGTTTGCTGTTTGGGATTTCATGTCCCTGTTAAAGCGATTACAAAGAGAAATAACTTGTGTTGAACTTCCATGGAAGCCAAGTCCATATCCTAGCAAAATTGTTAGATTAATTAATGAGATTGTTTTAGGTGAGGAAAGTGATCTTGATCAAAATGACGAGGCTACAGATCATTTCACACTTTATCTAAAGGCGATGGAAGAAATTGGTGCAAAGACTTCTCACCTGAAAAGTTTTATTGCTGATCAAGATTTTACAAAACTTACCAATGCACAAAGAAATTTTGTTCAATATCATTTAAGCCTAGCGAGTTCTGGCGGCATCCACGAAGTCGCAGCTGCATTTTTCTTTGGTCGAGAAAAATTAATTCCCGACATGTTTACTTCCATTATTTCAGATTTAGAAAAAAATATTGATAAAAAAGATCAGGATCTATTTCCAAATTTAAAATATTATCTTGTACGTCATATCGAACTTGATGGCAGCGAACATGGTCCTCGCGCTGAAGAGTGCCTCGCCATACTCTGTGGAAATGACAGGAAAAAATTAGAAGAAGCGAGACTTGCGGGTGTGAAATCTTTAAAACTTCGCACGGCCCTTTGGGATGAAGTTGAAAGCAGTCTTAGGTAATTTATAAGTATATATCTAAATATCAAAAATCATATTTTCTTACATTCCTTTGAATTCAATCAAAGATCCCTATAATCAATTTTGACACTGTTTTTCAAGGAGGAAAATATGAGATCACTTTCATTAGTAGTGGGTCTTCTGTGCTTATTCACAGTTAATACCCAAGCCGCTCAGGCCAAATCAGCAGACGCATTTTTTAAACGCTTTCAAGTTGTAAGATCAGCAGATGGAAAATTAGTTGGAATAAGGGATAGAACTTTACCAGTGAAGTTTTCAGTTGCTCCTTATGTAAAACTTATTAGGTCTCAGTTATTAGATGAGCAATCTTTAATGAGTCCGCAAAATTTAGCAAGTGGACAATACGACTCTGAAATTAAAAGCGTAATCGAAGATGGAATGGATCAAAACCTTTCTGGTTATCAAACTCAGTTTGATGAAAATGTTGAAGTTGTAGTTAATTCGTTAAAAAAATTAGCAGTTCTAAACATCGATTTTATTTTTACCCATGAAATTTTCCAAGATGTTGTTAACCAATATCAAGGAAAGATGACTGATGCCATTATGTTGCTAGATCCTACTATGATCGCCAACGTTAATGATTCTAGTTATTTCTATAAAAAGAACGTTACCTATAAAGCTGTTACTTGGGGATTAGATTTTGCTCGTAGGAGAATGTCTAGCATTCCAATGTTGAACACTGTTAGTTATGTAATCGTTCAAGTAGAAAAATTAATTACTGAAAGAAGACAGTTTCACCAAAATATGCTTCTTCATTACTTAGAAAACTTCAAAGAAGAAGAATTGGGATTAACACATGATGAAGTAAATTTAATCTGGTCTTCGATCTACGAATCTCGCATTCAATGGTATGCATTTTGGGAATCAAGCACTGCTAAAAATAACTGGACTAAATACGGCGTGAACAATTTTTATCTTAACTTCAGAGCGGCGACGACTAACTTAAAAAATGCACAAAGTATTTACTCAGAAGTAAGCGACCGTATGAACTTTGCGTTCCAAAAAGTTACATTTAACAATGAAAAAGTTGTAGTAAATCTTTTTGACAAAGAAAGTATATTCCAAAATAGACCAGCAGTTGCTTTCAACTACGATCGTCCAACTCAAATTGTTCGTAAACGTGTTGTTTTAAATCTTGCAGAACTTGGGCTTAGTTTTGTTCCTATGAGTGCAATGATTAAAGATAATGTAAGCACTTTTATTAAGTCTTTCTATGAGCAACAAAAAATTACAGAAGGCGCTCTTTATGGATATTTTGAATCAAATGGTGATTCAAAAGGGCAAGATCAAGTTCATGCTCAGTATTTAAATCCATTCGATGGGCTTGCTCTTTAAGAAGTACTTTGATTTTTTTTTAAGATTTTTCAAGTTCTCCTCCGTAAAGGTAGTGGTCAATTCTTGACCACTACCTTTTTAAAAATATCTCAAAATTCAAAAAAGGATAATTTATGATAAAAAAAATCCTAATTTCCAGTTCGATATTTCTAGCAGTTTCTTCTCACGCAGGCTGTTTGGAGAAAGTTGTTTATGGTGATGATAATCGTCTCGACGTTTATGCAAGTCCGAATAATCTTTTTAAAAAACTAGCAATCTCAACTGCTGCGATGATTTCTTCAACTTCACTTGAAGCCCAGGGAGACACTTACGTTATTAAAAGTGGAACTCTGGAAGGCGAGGGAGTTTGCTCTGATGCTCTTTTTGCCAAACAACAAACAGCAGCTTCTTGTTCAGGTTTTTTAGTTGGCAGTGATCTATTATTAACTGCTGGTCACTGTATAGAATCGATGATTGATTGCGATTCATACTCTTGGGTGTTCGATTATGCCAATACAACTTCTGAGCGTAGAGTTTTTAATATTAATAAAAAAGACGTTTATAAGTGTACAAAGATTATCGCTAGAGCATTAGATGACAGTACTGATAATGATTTTGCTTTGGTTCAATTAGACCGGCCGACTGATCGATCTCCTCTGAGTTATAGAAAAACAGGGGAAGTTTCAGAGTGTTCGGAGCTTGTAGTGATTGGGCATCCTTCAGGGCTACCTACCAAAATTTCGGATGATGCCTACGTTCGAAATAATTCAAATAAATATTTTTTTCAGACAAATCTTGATACTTTTGGCGGCAATTCCGGATCTGCAGTTTTTGATACAAAAACAGGTTTAGTTGAAGGCATTCTAGTTCGCGGCGAAAGAGACTACGTATTGGATCCTAAATCAAATTGTTATCGTCCAAAGGTCTGTAAAATGGATGGTTGCCGAGGTGAAGATGTCACTCGCATTACAAATATCAAAGAACTTAAAAGTTTCAAATAAAATAGGCCGTAAAAACTACATAGTTTCTTAGTTTTTTTATTCAAAATGATAGGATCGGCACCGGGCATTTTTTTTAGGAAAATGAATGGTGAAGATTCTTTTTTTTATTCTCGTTTTATTTCAAGTGGGTCATGCGGCACTCATTCCGTCTACAGATGGTCTTGATGCTATTTATGGTATTGATGAAAGACGTTTCGTCGATAAAAAATCCAGTCCAAAAATTAATGAACTTTCAAAATCCATAGCATTGATTATCTCAAAAGATGTGGTTGAAAAAAAAATTCTTTTTACACAAATAAACGCCAAATTATTAAGTGACATTGACGGTATTAACTTATGTCGTAATGAAAAATTTGCCAATCATCACACTGTGAATTCTTGCACGGGATTTCTAATCGGTGAGGATTTATTGGTCAGCGCGGGGCATTGCTTTACGAATGCTTCAGATTGCGATAGCAAGTTGATTGCATTTAATGTTCAAACAATTAATGAAAGTAAATCGGGTTATACTGTTTTAAATCAAAATATTTATGAATGCAGTGAAATTGTCAGTAGTGCTTTTGATGCAGATGGGACTCAAGATTATGCAGTGATTCGCTTAAAGAAAAAAGTTATAGGCGTAAAACCACTTAAATTAAGAAGAGCAGGAACTATTACAATAGATGATCAAGTCTTCATGATAGGTCATCCTATGGGACTTCCGCTAATGGTCACAAGTTCAGCTCAAATTAATGATATAAGTAATCCCCATTTTTTTAAGGCCACAATCGATTCATTTGAAGGAAACTCCGGCTCTCCAGTTTTTAATAATCATACATTTGAAGTTGAAGGAATTTTAGTTCGCGGTGAAGAGGATTTTCTTCAAGATCAGGCCCGTCAATGTTATCTTTATCAGGTGTACGATCCAGGCACAAAGGAGTCGCCGACAATTAAAGGCGAAGGGGTTTCTCGTATCAGAGATATCTTGCCGTTTGTTGTTCGTAATACACTTAACGATAAATAATATTGGTCAGAGGATTTTATGGGACAAATTGGATTTGGAAGTTACCGTATCAGCATTAGATCAGAAGAACATAGAACAGCACTCATAACAGCTCTTAAATTAGGTTGCCCATTAATCGATACTTCAGCTAACTACACCAATGGTGAATCAGAAGAATTGATAGGTTCCGTATTAAGTGAAAATCCCGATTTCAATCCAATAATAGTAACTAAGGCCGGATACATTCAAGGAAGAAATTTAGAGATTATTGAAGAACTTAATGGAAGGGGTTTGGCAGTTGAAGATTTGGTCGATCTTGGAGATGACCTCAAACATTCAATCCATCCTGATTTTTTAAAAAACCAATTAGACAATTCTCTTAAAAGACTAAAAAGAAATTCAGTAGATACTTTCTTGCTTCATAATCCAGAATATTATTTTAAAACAGATGGTGCGAATCAAAACGAGTATTACCGTCGCATTGAAAAAGCGTTTCGTTACATGGAAGAAGAAGTTAAATTGGGACGAATTAAATCATATGGTATCAGTTCAAATAATTTTGTTTTGCCAATAACAGATAGTGAAGTAACTAGCCTGACGCGTATTTTAGAAGTGGCCAAACGAATTTCTCCAAAAAATCATTTCTCTACCATTCAATTTCCTTTTAACCTTATTGAAATTGGGGCCCTTGAAAAATTTGGGGAATACGGGGATCAAAGCTTACTTGAACTTGCCCAAGTAAATGGTTTAATCACAATGATCAATAGACCACTTAATGCTTTCACTAATAATCAAATAGTACGTCTTGCTACTTATGATTTCATGACTAAAGATTTTAATGAAGAACAAGCAAAAAAAGATTTTGAAGCGGCCATGAAAATAATTGAAGAAAAATGGAAATCAACCTCTGGTGAAGATCAGATGGCTCATGATGAGGACATCAACGATGTTAGCCTCATAAAGCAGTTTAAAGAGTTATGGAATACACTTCCAAGTCCAGATGCAGTCGACCAAGTTTATCATGGACATCTATTTCCATTTCTTGCGCGTGTCTGGGGTGGAGAAATAAGTGCAAAAGAAGCTGCACCATTTTATCAATTATTTGAGCACTCACAAATGTTTGCTAGAAAAAATATGACTAAGAAGGCCCTCGAGTTTAAAGCGCAAGCTGCCAACGTTGGACTTATCTCTGATGATAATGGTCGGCCATTTGCCGTAGAAGTTATCGAAACATATCTCAATTATGGTTTTGATTTTGTTCTGTTAGGTATGAAAAAGGTTGAGTATGCTAATCAGGTTAAACATCTCTTTCACTCTTAAATTTATTCCTTAGGCAAAATTTGCCGACAAGTCTCTATCAACTTTTTGATGGGGGGTTATCGTGCGAATACGTTTTGTATTACCTGTGGTTTTAGCTTTTACTTTTTCCATGAGTGCAATGGCCACCGAAAAAGTTCTTTGCGTTGTCTCTAGTGATATCGATTCTGATATCGGAAAAATTGTGGTCGAAATGGATCAGGATGATCGGGGAATTGAACATCTATACCAAGACAGCTATCACGATTCAAAATTAACAGCGAGGATTGAGCTAAAGGCCGATGATCTACGGTCTGGAATTGTTCTCAATAGAAAAGACAAATACATCACGGTTCGCATGCACAGTGATAACTTCGATCAAGAACGTGGCGGAGTGCTTTTTCTAGATACGCTTTATAGTGGAATCAGCGGAGAGAGAAAAGAGTATGAGATGCAACTTGCAATAGATAAGACCGGTCCCATACTTATCCAAAATAAACAAAATTTTAGTAAAATGAATTTCGTCGCCAAAAGATCAAAAGTTTTTGGGGTTATAGGAATTGAAAAAGTCGTATTTGGAAATTAAGTTTAAAAGATCAAAATAAGTGGGCATATTCAATGTTCACTTATTTTGATCTATATAAATTAAGCTTCAACTGTTTTATTTGGATCAGTTTTATTATTTACAGAAGTTACAATCAAGAAAATTATTTGTACTAAAAAGAAAGACCCTAAGAAAATTGCTCCACCTTCACTAAATCCATAAGAGTGAAGTCCTGTCGCCAGAATATAATTAACTCCAAACCAGGCCATCATTACGCTCATAAATGCAGCCGCCGTTACTGTGATGAAACGATCGGTTTTAATCCAACTGGTATTACGTCCGTGAAGAATCACCATATAAGTCATAAGCACAATCAAGCTCCAAGTCTCTTTTGGATCCCAACCCCAAAATCTTCCCCAAGAATAATCGGCCCATACACCACCGAGAATAACTCCACCTGCGAGCATGGTAGTTCCCCATTTTAAAGTGGTGTAGATAATTTCAGCAATATTCAATTCTTCTTTTTTAGTGATCTTTCCCCATTTGCGTTTAAAGAGAACAGTGTTGGCGAGAATCCAGCTGAGTGCCAATGCTCCATAAGAAAGAATTACCATTGTAACGTGAGTAGAGAGCCAAAAGTTATCACGAAGAACTGGTACCAAGGGAGAAATGGTTGCTGTTAACATTCCATTGGCAAAATTAAGCATCATCAACGTACAAACATTATAGGCAAGGCCCATATAGACAAAAAGTTTTTCTTTTTTTAAGTGTCCCAATATTAAAGCAAGTGTGAGAGATCCAAATCCAGAAAAGAGAACAGTCTCGTACATATTTGTAATGGGAGCACGTCCAGAAATAATCACTCTTAGAGCAATCAAGACTAATTGAACAACGGCCGAAACAGAGGCGAGCCCTAAAGCTATTTTGAAATTTTTAAAAAGAACCATCGCTGCTAGAGCGAGAATAGTTAGTGATAATGCCCAAGTCGCTAGACCTGCTTTGGCATAATAAATTTCTAGTTCATATTTTTGATTGCCATTTACACGATCGAATTCAGTCTTAGTTCTAAGAAGTACGGGAAGAAATGGGTCTTCCGGTGTGATTGCTTTTTGTGCGATAACTTTATCTTCTGTTAGAAATACAATTAAGGGCTGCCAATCAATGCGATTATTTATATTGTTGGCCAAGAGCCAATTTTCTCCTGACTTGATTTCTTTATAGAGAAAAATACTGTCGTAGAGTTTTCCAATGGCCTTTTTATAAGATTCATTATTTTTAATCATTCGCGCTTCAGACTTGATGGCCTCTTCACGCGTAAGCAAGTCTTCGTAAAGAATTGTGTGTTGGTCTTTTGAGAGACCTAAAAACTTCATCAAATCTACGTGGTCAATCCGAGCTTCTAATTTTAATTCACTTGGAAGTCCCATGCCGTTTAATGACAGAAGACAATAAGCCTCAACAGCGCTAAGGTCTCCGACTTTTGATTTTCCCGTTAAGTTCTTCATCGCTTCAGAAGCATGAACATAAAGAGGTTTAACTCGTCCACCTTGAAGTATAGGAAGAACTTCAAGATCTTTTTTGCAAAAATAAGTTTCAGCAAAAAGCGTTGAGCTTATAATACTCAATAAAATAAGAAGAATTATTTTTTTCATGCCGAAGCTCCCGGATCTTTTTTGTTTTTATTTTTGTTTTTACTATTTAAGTTATAGTGCCAGATTGCACCAAACACTAACATTAACGATCCCAGGTATTTCATGGTTCGACCTTGATCGACATTTACAGCAAGAGTTGTATTGTACTGGCCTTGATTGTCTTGAGAGTAAGATGCTTGATAAAAAGTATATCCTGATTTTTTCATGGGATTATTCATAAACACATGATGACTGCTGGTCTTGCCATCAGAGAATAATTTCACAAAAGATTCATAACTGGCAGGATTGTTGGTTCCTGGGTCTTTATCCATTTTAAATTCAGTTAAAGCTAATTCAAAAGGTAGGTTAAGTGCTTCTTTAGTGACTTCAATTACAACTTTTTTACCTTGAACTAAAAGTGCCAGCGGCGAGTAGTTCGTGACCCAATACTCTTTTCCTAAAATTTCCAAACGCACGGCCCGTAAATCGCCTTTTATTAAAGCACCATTTTTTTGAATAGGAATAGTCGGAATAGGAATATTAAAAGGAACCAGATGTTCCTGGTGATCACTTAAAGTAATTTCAGCATTCATCCATGGAAGAATGGCAGGAGAACCTTTGACTTCCAAATCGGCCATAATCCACTTATTTTCTGCCTTTGAATACCATGTTGCTTTTTTGCCAAATAAAAATAGATTTGGTTTTTCTTCAAAAAGCTTTTTTGAAAATGCACGAATAATAGATTTTTCATCCGTCTGAAGTTTTATATCCAAAGGAAAGGGAGAGAAATCAGGGAAAAATGTTATGAACGTTTTATTATAAGGAAGAACGACGAAACGATTGTTTGCACCAGTCGTTTTTATGGGAATATGGCGCTCTTCAGGAGTAAAGCACTCAGCAGTTGCTGTGTTCCATATAATAATCTTCGACGGATTATTCTGGGCAAAACAACGAGCAAGGCTTGCTGGATAATAATTGAATGTCAGGGGACCCATGGTCATAGTCGATTGAAATTCCTGTCCCGCTTCAGGATGAATTGAAAGAATTAGATCTTGTTCGGCAAATGCATTTTTAAAATGATATTTTGAAGAATGAATTTGTGCATCTGCCGGATATTTATTAATTGGATAACTCCAAACAAATTTTCCTTCAGCAAAGGGTATAAATTCCTTTATAGCGATATTATCGTAAGTCTCATCTATATTAGTTTTAAATGCTGAGAAAGGAAGATAAGTTGTGACTTGTTTTCCGTCTATTGGGTAAGTTATTTTCAAAATATCTTTTGTGAGAATGACTTGTCGATTTGGTTCGTTGGGCGCAAGAGTAATCTGTCCATCAACACCTGCTACATAAGTAATCAATGAACCCATTCCAATAATTATTAGACCAGAATGAATAGTGTAAAAACCATAAAGCCTTTTTTTAGGAGGCAATCTTAGAATGGCTGCAAAAATAATTGAGAGGAGAATACCAAATTGCACCATCATAAAGGCAGTGGTTTTGTAAACGGCGCGATTGGCAAAATCAGTACCGTAATAACTCTCGAGAAAAGTTCCTACTATCATTCCAATAGTAAAGAGACTGATAACAATGACGGCAAATTTTAAGCTTCCTACGAAGCGCTCGATTTTGTCCCAGTCGATTTTGGGTAACAGGTTCATGGGAGTTCCTAAAGGTTCAGCATGTTCAGTGAGAATTGTGTACTCACTTTATATCATGGTCGACAACCCTCTAGAAACGTAAAAGTTACTTTATAAATAACCGGACAAGATAGACTGAACCAAACAAAATTGGCTGATGGAGCAGATAAATTAAAAGCGAGTGTCTGCCTAAAAAGTTCAGAGATCTAACTAGCCGATTATCTGGTATGTTCCAATGTTGAATTTCTTTATGCGCGGCAAATATTCCTAATAAACTAGCACCGAGCCAAGGAAATGGTGAAATATAATCCCAAGACTGATGCGGCATTAAAAACCATGGAATATTTTTATCAAAAAAGATGGAAGGGATAAAAAGCAGGAGAGCAATAACCAAAGAGAGATTAGGTTTTTTTAAAAATGGTAATGACATCAGCGAAATTAGCGCTATGGCATGCAGAGTTCCAAAATAAATCCAGTTTTCTGGAAACAGAAAATAGGTAACAACGCTTATAAGCAGAGCAAAAGCTGAAATTTTTAAAAAGCGTTTCCAAAATGCTGGCCAATGGATTTTATCTTGATGGGCCAATGTCAGTGACATTCCAACTGCAAAGAGAAAAAGAAAGACTATAAGCCTTGGAAGTCCATACCAAAAAGGCTCGTGAATAATATCCGTTTTTAGAAAGCCAAAGTTATTTAGATCGAAACTAAAGTGAAAAAAAATCATTAAAATGATTGTTAATCCTCTAATGGCATCAATAACTCTACTTCGAGAATTGAATTTTGCTATTTTCATCTCTATGATCATCCCATGGAATACTTAACTCGCAAAAAAAAATCTTTCAAGAATTGGATCATTGTACTTTTTTTCATAATTATAGCTGCAATTCTCTACACTCTCTATTTTGTTAGAAGTTCTCTTGCTCCGATGGATGGTGAACTGCAATTAAAGAACCTGTCCTTGCCGGTATCTGTCATTCGCGATCAATTCGGAATACCCCATATAAAAGCTAAAAATACCAAAGACGCTTTTCGGGCTTTGGGATTTGTAGTGGCCAGTGAACGCCTTTTTCAAATGGAGATGGAGCGCCGAATGGCCAATGGAGAATTGGCAGAGATATTTGGAAAACGAATGCTTGCCGCTGATAAATTGTTTCGTACAATAAGTTTGCGCCAAAGTATGAGTGAGATGCTCGAACGCAAAATTAGGATGAACGGACTCGATCAGAGCATGTGGGGTGAATTAGAAGCTTTTTATGACGGAGTCAATCAATACCAATCCAGTCAAAAACTTCCTCTGGAATTCAGTATTTTAGGAATTAAACCTCGACCTTTTAGCGCCCTTGATGGCTATGCTTTTATAGGATTGATGAGTTTTAGTTTTGGTGTGGCTACTAGTGAAGATCCTTTGATGACAAAATTACGGACCAGGATAGGTTCAGAACTATCCAATGAATTACGAAACGAACTGACTCCATACGAAACTCGAGAAATTGAAAAAGAGAAAAATGGCGCACTCAAAACCAAAAGAGTTGTTGAGGCGAGAGACCATTACCCCGTAATGAAAATCCTGTCAGAATTAGAACAAGGTTTTCCTTTGTTTGAAGGATCAAATGGGTGGATAGTTTCGGGAAAAAGATCAAGTACAGGTTTTCCAATTTTAGCCAATGATCCGCATATTGCTTACTCACACCCGGGTGTTTGGTTTGAAGCCCATATAGATACTCCAGATTACGAGAGTTATGGCCATTTCCTCTCAATTTTACCTTTCCCCATTTTATCTCATAATAAAGAGCGCGGTTGGGGACTTACTATGAGTTTAATTGACGATATGGATTTGTATCGAGAGAAATTAAACCCAAAATTTAAGTCTTATCATTTTATTGACAAAGAGATTCCGTATCAAGAACGTTTGGAAGTCATAAAAGTTAAGGGAGAAAAATCTTTTGAAATGTTGGTGCTCAAAACTCAGCATGGACCGATTATGGATGAAGTCTTCTCCAACTCAGAAGACAAGTCACTCGCTTTAAAATGGGCTTTTTATGGTGTCGAAAACGATCCACTGCTAACTCTCTATAAAATGGGTCGCGCACGAAATATGGAAGAATTTAAATCTGCCGTGTCATCGGGTAAAGCTCCAGGATTGAATGTTCTCTATGCTGATAAAAAAAATATCGGTTGGTGGATTTTTGGTGAAGTTGAAAAAAAATCATCACACACTCCCAGCGACTTTATCTTAGATGGAAGTTCTGGTCTCGATGAATACCAGGGTCCTTTGAGTTTTGATCAAAAACCACATCTCGAAAATCCGGCATCAGGCTTGATTATTTCAGCCAACTCACGCCCTTTTGGTGCCCCCTTAATTCCTGAAAACATGAGAGGGGATTGGCAGCCGGATGATCGTTATAATTCTCTTGATTCCATCCTTTCTAAAAAAGACAAATGGTCTGTCGAAGAATTCAAAGAGATTCAAACATTGAGTCTAAATTTGGAAAACAAATTGATTCTGGATGAATTATTAAAGACCCTGGCCTTCCAAAATATTTGGAAAAAAGAAAGAGCGACAACTTATCTGCAAATCTTAAAAAAATGGAATTATGTCTCAGATGTGCATTCCATTGCACCTTCACTTTATTATACCTGGTGTAGAGAAATCACCAAAATCCTCTTGAAGGATTTGAGCAAGGAAGAATTTGAAACTTTTACAAAATTGCCGAATAATTGGAATTTTTTAAAACGTGTTGTACTCAATCCTAATTCAAGTTGGTGGAAAAAGTTTGACCGCCAAAAAGTAATTACTACAGGTTTTAACAATACTATTGAGTCCCTGAGGCAAGCTTTAGGCGAAGATTCCGCTGGCTGGGCATGGGGTCATCTTCATACAATTGAATTTGTCCATCCAATCGGAAGTGTGACGCCATTTAATAAAATTTTCAATATTGGTCCCATCGAAATAAGCGGTGCTTATAATGAAATTAATAATCAAAAGCCATCTGGATATGCTGATGGATTTAAAGTTAAGGCCGGACCATCTACAAGGCGAATAATTAGTTTCGATCATCCAGAGGTTGCATGGGGCATTCTTCCCACCGGAAATTCGGGGCATTTGCTCTCACCATTTTATAAAAACCAAGTGGAACTTTTTGCCAAAGGTCTTTATAGAGAAGAATGGTTGAATGAAAAAGATATCAAGGCTCATCAAACTCATGAGTTAAATTTGGTGCCAGCAAAGTAAATCATTATGGGTCTAATGGATTCAATTTGAATTCTGCCTTGGCCCTGATTGCTGAGTCCAAGGGTGCTCAAAGCTTTAATTTTAGTCCACTTATTAAGTTTATAGTCTGCAGCTCCAGTAATCTTCAATGAATTTGGAGTAAGGCTAATGACGCTAAAAATACCGCTATAATCAAATGTATTTTTTCCGGCCGGTAAAAAGAGAAACCTATCATCCATAACAATTCTAATTGGCAATTTGTGCGTAAGTTTTTGCACAACTCCAATGTTTAACATTAAATGGTCAATTCTTTCTTCATTTTTTGGTGAAATAAGACCCATTAATGTGATTTCTTCAAAACTACTCTTTGTATTTAAAATGGCATCAATCACAAAAAACAGATCCGAAAAATCTTTTTTAACTGGAAGTAGTATATCCATTTGTATTTCAGAATTTAATGTTGAGTCCCCATCACCGACACTGAGCGAGATTTTCCGTTCTTTTGTAGTGAAAATTTCCCTATGACGAGTGCCACCATCAATAAGAATAATTAAAGTAGGCGCCATTTTTTTTAATTTTCTCTTTAAAGTTTTGGGTTCAATCTCCATCGGTCCCAAAATTAAAAGGCGAGTCTGGGGAAGAAAATGTTTTATAAGATGAATTTTTAAAGTTGGCATGATAGTTTTTTGTAGGACATTTTAACGAAGGTAGCAAGTCAATTGAAAGAAAAAAGCATTTCGGATTTGAAGACATTTTCTAAACGGGCACAAGATTTTTTATCTACACCTCGTCATTCAGGGACATCTAATACCAATGAATCGTCTGACAATAAATGGTTTTGGGATTTTTCTGTTGAAAAAATTCAGCAAAACGAGTTTCAAAGTGACAAGATTTTGACGCTTTTTTATTTTAATAATTCGGCCAGTATTCTTGAATCGCTTTTCTTAGAAGCTCTCTCCCGTATGGTGATTGGCAGAGACATCACTTTTTTACATAGATTGAGTTTTAGAGAGCTCGAAAATTTTTTGAGAGATGAGAACCATCTCCCCGTTTTCGATATTTTAGTGACTATAGCACCTGAAGAGAGCTTTAAAGTGGTAAAAAATTCTCTTTTAGTGACCCTGCTAAAAAAAGAAATAGAAAAAAAAGCGGGGACTAAATCTCCCAAAAAAGCTTGGAATCAACTTACTTTGGTAGAAAAAAACCAGGCAGGACGAGCATTCATAGAGCGTATAAATAATCTATTTTTACAAGCGAAACCCCTTCAATTGGCCTTTGCTTCAAGCGAAGAAATGGCGATAGTTATGAATGATTTTCCAGTCAGTGCAGAGGTTATCGAAGGGCTCGCTCGCGAATCATTTGGGTACACTGAAGAGATTTCTTCTCTCAAAGTGATTGCCGTTCAATAAGTTCTTAGAGTAAAATTTATATTGTTTCAAAGCTAACAACACTCAAAAACTGTATAAAAGTTATAATCAGAGGTCGGTATAATGAATTCAAAGAAGTTTTTTCTTATTACTTTAATGATTGCTACTTGTTCTTTTTCACCCCTTGCACATGCTCAAGATGCCGCCCATGGCGCTGAACTCTTCAAGCAGTGTATTGCTTGCCACGGAGAAAAAGGTGACGGTGTTCCGGCACAGAAGGCTCCCCGCATTGCTGGTCAACACGACTGGTACATCGTAAAACAAATTCAAGACATAAAAGCTGGCGTGACTAGAAAAAATCCGGTTATGATTCCTTTTGTCAGCAAACTAAGTGAGCAAGATATGAAAGACCTTGCAGCTTATATCTCTAAACTCTAAATCACATAAGAAGCCCAATACGCAAAGGATTGCCATGAAAGTGAACTTCAAAAAAGCAAAAAACGAAAAGGATATCAAGGCTATTCTGGATTATAATATAGATGCCTTCTCCGATTCCCCAGATTTCAAATGGACTTTTGAAGAGATTAAGAAGGAAGTGGCCGACGGCTGGGAGCTATTCTCATTGATGCTGGAAGGAGAAATTATGGCAGCTGTCTTCTATAAAGTTGAAGACGACTCTCTCCTAACTAAAAATACTGCCATTAAAATCACTCACCAAGGTAGCGGTTTTTCACATACCATTAAAGAATTTTTCGAAAAAGTGGCCCGTGAAAAAGGATTAAAGAGAATTTTTCACTTCTGTCGAATTGATAATTTTAGAATGTACTCCCTTAATGAGAGCCATCAATATAAGAAGACTCCAAGGAAATTAGGTCCTGAGGGATTAGTTGTAGAGTGGGTAAAAACTCTAAAATAGTCAGTTCTCCCTATAGGTTTTTTGGAAGTCCCTAGGGTGCTCCAATGAAGAAAAAATAAAAAAAATGATTTTTCCTATAGACATGATGAAAACTTTCAAGCAATAATTTATATATAAGAGAGTTTTACTAGGGAAAAGAAAAAAAATTACTAATTTTCCCCAATAGAAAGTCCGAAAGAAGCATAGAAAGATACTAAAAGACAATTGAAACTGAGATGAAAATCAAAGCTACTAGATAATAATTTCTTTTCATTAACATCTTTAGACTCGACAACAACAGTCTAATTTTAACGGAGGATCCTCGAATGGCAGTAAAGAAAAAAGCTACTAAAAAAGCAGCACCAAAAGCTACTAAAAAAGCAGCTCCAAAGGCAGCCGCTAAAAAAGCAGCTCCAAAAAAAGCAGTAGCTAAAAAAGCAGCAGCTCCAAAAGCTACTAAGAAAGTTGCAGCTCCAAAAGCTACAAAAAAAGTTGCAGCTCCAAAAGCAGCAAAAGCTCCAAAAGTTAAAACTGCTAGAAAGCCAAATGCAGCTTTCATGAAAGCTTTACAACCTTCAGCAATTCTTGCTGAAATCGTTGGATCAAAGCCACTTCCAAGAACTCAAGTAGTTTCTAAAATTTGGGAATACATCAAGAAGCACAATCTTCAAAACCCAAAAAACAAAAGAAACATTCTTGCTGACGAAAAACTAGCTAAACTTTTTGGAAAAAAAGAAGTAACTATGTTCGAACTTGCAGGAATCGTTGGAAAACACCTTTCTTAATTAATACTCGAAAGAGCTTTAATACATAGGCCCACTTGTAAAAGTGGGCCTTTTTTTTGCCAGGGTTATTCACAGGATGTGATGTATGCCCGCGAAGGCAGGAGTCGAGAGCGGGCACCTCTGCACAACTACCGTGACACTTCCATCTTCATTCAAAATTATAAATTTATTTTCTCAGCCCAGAATACTGGCTTTCAACAGAGTCACTAACCCATGGGGTACTTTGACCTTTATCTTCTTTTTTAACGGCTTGAGCGGCCTTTAGGAACTCATTACATTGATAACTTGAACTGACATTCAATTGTTCAGTTCCAGAATTTGAAATGTATTTGATGCAAGTCGATCCATAATAATTAAGATATTCCGGAAAGTTTTTAGCAAAAAGATTAATAATCGCTTTATGACGGGGTAGGTTTGGATCTTTAAAAATTTTGTCCGGTATGAGAGCTAGCTTTTCTATTTGTGCCAGAAGCTTTTGACGTTTTGGATAGTTCTCACTCAAAGCTTCCACCTTCTTCCAGGCGATATTCATCTTGTCACCAACGACTGGACCATCTAGCAAAAAGAGAACAGCGAAGAGGTCGAGCTCATCTTGGGAAAGATTTCCCTTTGCATCTAAAATATTGAGGGCCATCTCTTTTTCAAGACCGTTACTCTTAATCGATCTAAGCGTTTCTTTTAAAGGGAGAATCATTTCGTTAAAACAGATCTCTGGAACGATTCTGTTGACTAGAGTTTTATAGTTTCCGTTAAACTCGGGATTATAAGTTTCTTCAGAAAGTTTATTCATGATTGCTTGTTGAACTGCAGGTTTTTTGCAGTAAAAGTTTGCAATAGAGTCTTTTACGGCCTTCTCATAGAAAGGCCATCGCAATAAATCGGATTTATTGCTTTCTAGAATAGCAGCTAAATCTAGTCCCATATCTGGATCTTTCTTTGAAAAAAACCAAAATGAACTCAATTCAGTAACGCATAGATTTTTTTCTTCTTCTAGTTTTTTAGATTCAATCACTAAAGATGCCTTTCGGAAACATTCGCTAAAATATTTTTTGGCAAAGATAGAACGTTTTAATTGGAAAAATTCGTCATTATTCATCGCAGATGAACGACCAATTTGTTCAATCTGTCTAAAGGTTTCTAGGGAAAGGTCGTGAGTTTTGATTTTGTAATCTACCAGTCCCATGGCCATGTTTTGGAACATTTCCTTCCAGTGGCGCCCGCGTTCACTAGGGCGGATATCATTGACATGGAGTAGAAATTCTTCAAAGTTCTTTTCTCGCTCAAGTACTTCAAGGTCTTTTAGGTCATAAAAAACTTGGGCGCTCACGCCAAAATTTATTGATTGAAAAAATATGATGAACAATGAAGAAATCGTCATAATAAAAATTCTATGGACTCCAAATGGTTTAGTCAAATTTTGGAGGATATTTTGCCTTTATAATGTGTTTTACGACTAGTGCTTTCAAGTGAATTGCGATACTTTGTATACCGCAAATGACTAATTTTTTGGGGGCATAAATGTTGAAGGTTTTACCTACAATGCCAGAAGACTTTCTTTTAACACTTCAGTCGGTAGATCAATCTGAATGGAAAATTTATTTCTACAAGGATTTTTCATCTCTTTTAATTGATGCAAATAAAAATTTAAATCCTGATGTTTGGGTTGCCTTAGCACCATATTTAAAGCAAACAGGCGTGGATTTTAGAATTCAATTAACAATTCGTTCAATACCCTTTTTGGTGGGATTCTTTTTTAAGAAAAAAGAAATTCGTTTTTTCACTCCGAAGCTCTCTCAAGAACTTTTTCTTCTTCAGCAAAGTGAGATTCTCGATTTAAATCTAGAAATTATTAAAGAACTTCGAAAGCATACTGAAATGGCCGCTAGCTTGCAGGTGAAAAACTTTCCTTCAGTGATTGAATCTTTGATTTTGACAGAAGGTTTGCCTGATTTATTCAATGACAAACGTTTTGCCAAAGTAGAAGTGCGTTCGCAGGAAATTATTAAAAAACTTTTAAGCAAGTTAAACGAATACCATCCCAGTTTATTTGAAGATGTTTCAGATTTTGGCTTAGGCCTAACTGCGCAATATGCACTTTTACGTGTTCATCTTTTAAAATTTTTGGCGATTCTGCCTTCTCTAGACCACGATAAAAAAGGGGTAGAAGTCAAAAGGATTTTAATTGAATCACTTTCCCGTTTTTTAGACGACAATGTTAAGGCAAGACGTTTAAAAAAGAAAGGACAAGAGCGCTCCCTTCCTAGCAGATATACACTGGGGATTAAATTATTTTATTACTCAGCACTTATTTTTCCAGCTTTTCCGCTTGCCAGTATAGTTCGACAAAGCGTGCGTTTAATGGCGAAGCGTTTTATTGCAGGCGAGTCAATAGAAAAAGCAGATAAATCACTTAAGGCCTTAAGCTTAACCGGACGAGATGTAACTCTAGATCAGTTGGGAGAGTTAGTGGTGTCTGAACGCGAAGCCGACCATTATAAATCTGAAGTCCTAAAACTGGTAAATGGGTTTTCATTACACGTAAAAAAAGGTGATAAAAATATTGCTGGTATTAATCGCGCTCATGTTTCAATTAAAGTTTCAGCACTTTGTTCAGATTTTAAACCTCATGCTCCCGATTACACCTATTCTCTAGTAGCACCAAGGTTAAAAGAAATTTTATTAGCGGCACTTGCAGAAGACGTTTTTATCAATATCGATGCTGAACACTATCACTATCGTGATATCGTTTTTAGGATATACAAACGTGTTCTTTTAGAAACTCCAGAACTGAGTCATTATAAATCTACAGGTATCGTTATCCAGGCCTATCTCCGAGATGCTTCTAAACATTTACACGATATTGCCGAACTCGCTCGTGAACGTGGATTAATGATGCCAGTTCGTTTAGTAAAAGGTGCCTATTGGGATGCTGAAACAGTTGAAGGTGATGCCCATAGTTTTAATGCTCCCCAATTTTTAAATAAAGAAGAAACTGATATTCATTTTAGACAATTGATCGTAAAAATTTATGAAGCTCATCCCCATTTAAAATTGGCACTGGCATCTCATAATTTTGCTGATCACGCTTTTGCTGAAGCCACTAAAGAAATTCTTTATCCTGATGTTGGAGAGATAGAGCACCAATGCTTACACATGACTTATGAAGCACTCTCGACTGCATTGGCTAAAATGAATTGGGCCACTAGAAATTATGTTCCGGTAGGAAGCCTCTTGGTCGGTATGGCCTATCTAGTAAGACGTATTATGGAAAACTCTTCACAAGTTGGAGTTCTCACAATTATGCGTTCTCATAAGAAGCATCAAACACTTCAATCTCCCTATGCTATTCACAAAAAAAATAAAAGTGAAGGCAAGCTTGCTTACGATCTTTCTGTTTCAAAATTAGAAGATGAATTTTTTAATGTTTCACCACTAAGACTTTATCTTGATGATGAAAGATTCTGGATGGAAAAGGCCCTGGCTTCTTTTGAAAAAAATGACTTAGGTTCCGAGTATCAAAATAATTTTGAAATGAGCGGTGATTGGACAACAATTATTTCAAGCTCAAATCCAGAGACTGTCGTAGGTAAAATTCGTTTTGCCAATATGGACGATGCTGAAAGGGCTCTAGCGAATATTGATAATAGTTATAATAATGGACAGTGGGCCAATACCAAATGGCCGTTTAGAACAGCAATGCTGGTTAAGGCCGCAGGTCTTATGCTTGCCAAAAGAAATGAACTTTCGGCCCTCATTGTATATGAAGCTGGTAAATCAGTAAGTGAAGCCTTGGCCGATGTTGACGAAGCTATCGATTTTTTAAATTTTTATGCTCGTAATGAAGCTTATCTACAAAGAAATCTTACTGACTTAACTTCTAGAGGACCGACTGCTGTTATCTCTCCTTGGAATTTTCCTATCGCCATACCGTGTGGAATGGTGGCGAGTGCATTGGTTGCTGGGAATACTGTTATTTTAAAGTCTGCTGAACAAACACCGTTGATCACTCAACTTTTAGTTGATCTTCTGCACGATGCTGGCGTTCCTAAAAATGTTTTAATACACTTACCTGGAAATGGAGAGACCGTTGGAGATTTTCTGGTTCGAGATGAGCGTATTTCGACAATAGTTTTCACTGGATCTAAGCCAGTAGGAACTTATATTGCTTCTGTGATTAGAAAAAGAATGTACAAAAACAAACTTATTGAAAAAACTTATCCCGCTCTGGCCATCACAGAAATGGGTGGTAAAAATGCAATTATCGTCACCCAAAATGCCGAGTTAGATGAAACCGTATCTGGAATTCTTTACTCTGCCTTTGGTCATGCAGGTCAAAAATGTTCTGCTTGCTCAAGAGTTATTGTTCACAATTCAGTTAAAACAAAATTGATCGAAAGATTAAAAGAAGCAAGTTCAGACTTAAAAGTCGGTGAGTCGTATAAATTTGATACTACTGTCAATCCAGTTATAACCAAAGAAGACCAGGAACGATTGCGAGAAAGCGTGATTCAAGCAAGCATTGAAGCTATGAACCACGGAGGAAGTGTAGTGCTGGATCGATCAATTGATGATTTGCCGGGATTTTGTGTTGGACCTGTCCTAATTGAACTTCCTTATGAACGTGCATTTGATCGCCAAAGTTTTGCTCAAAGAGAACTTTTTGGGCCAGTCGTTCATATTATGGGATTTAATACTTTAGATGAAGCTGCAAAACTCTATAACAGCACCGACTATGCTTTGACTGGTGGGATTTTTAGTCAATCTCAAAATGATATCGATTATCTTTTAACAAAGCTTGAGTCGGGAAATATTTATGTTAACCGCACAGTCACTGGAGCTCGAGTCGCAATAGAGCCGTTTGGTGGATTTAAACTTTCTGGTTCGGGTCCAAAGGCCGGTGGACGCAATTATGTTTTGGCGCTTCATCAAGTTTATGAAAAAGGTTTTGATAAATCTCAAACTCAAGTGTCTTATCCCGTGGACGAGGGAACGGATTATCACTTTGACCTAGCACGCCCTTCAAAATTATCAATTAGCTCAAGAAAAGATCGCATTGAAAAATTTCTTGATCAGTTTATTTCTAATTTTGAAACTCATTATCAAGGAATTTACGGAAATTATAAAGAACCCCTTCGCGATTACAAAAAATGGCTAAGCAAAAACTTTATTAATTTTATGGAACGCGAACACAAAAATCGCGTCATTCCAGGACAGATTAGCTTTAACGATTATAATCTTTTCGCTGAGCATGCTGTTTTAATAGCAACGACTGATAGACCAGAATTAAAAACTTTGATTCAAATCTTCTCATGTCTATCAATCGGGACAGGACTCACTGTCTTGGCCAGAAATAAAAATTCTTTCCAATGGTGGATGGGCCTTAGAGATATATTATATCAAGCGGGTGTTTCTAGGGAAAACTTAGATGTAAGGCTTGTTAGTACTAAAGATTTAAAACGTGTACTGAATTCATCCAAGCTTTCAGTAATCATTTATGATGGACTATTGAGTGATTATGACCTTCATGTTGGAAGTCAGTTGGAAGATGGTAAAAATGATTTGCGTATGAAGCATATATTAACTACAGCAGATAATTTAAAAGCGAACGATTTTTATCATCAGGCCTTGAATTATATTTGGGTTAGATCTCTGGCAGTGAATACTATGAGACATGGGGCACCGCTAGATTTAGAACTTTAGGATAATCATGACAAATTTAAAAATTGGAGTTTTTGGTTGTGGAAATATGGGCCGTGCTCTCGTGCTAGGAATGAAGGCTCAATTTCCTGCTGCTGATTTTTTTCTTTTTACTCCTAGTAAATTGAAGGCCCAAGAACTGGCAGTTACTGTTGGTGGAAAAAGTCTTGATCAAAGTGTGGATATGCCAAGAGATCTCGATTGGTACTTATTGGCCTTTAAGCCTCAAAGTTTAAATGAATTCCAATTTAACTTTGCACCAGATTCAAAAATCATCTCAATTCTGGCCGGAGTAAAGACTTCAAAGTTAATTGCAAAGTTTAACTCAAAAAAAATAGCCCGATTGATGCCAAATACACCTTCTGCTTTGGGCCAGGGGGCCAATCTACTTTTTTTAAATTCTCATTTTAATCAAATTGAAGAACTTGAAATCAATTCTTTATTAAGTGCAACTGGCAAACTTTTTCCAATGAAGACTGAAGAGGATTTAGATTTAACAACGGCATTCAGTGGCTCAGGTCCAGCATTGATTTTTGAGTTAGCAAGAATATTTGAATTTGAACTTAATCGCATGACCAACGGGCGAGTGCCTGCAAAAGAAATAGTGTCACAAACATTTTTTGGAAGTGCGGCATTAATGAATTCACCATTGAACTTAGGCACTAGTTTTGAAGAACTTCGTTCTCAAGTAACTTCCAAAAAAGGAGTTACTTTTGAGGCCCTTGAAATTTTGAAAAACAAAAATATACAAGAAATTTTTTCTAAAGCTTTTGAAGCTGCTTATAATAGAACTATAGAACTTTCGAAATAAGGATAGAGAATGCTTAAAGATCTAATTACTAAAAATATACCTAAAAAATTCCAAGACACTCTATTTGTAAGATATTTTGGATTAACAAAAGTACCATTAATATTTTTTGTAGGTCCAACAGTTGTTCGTTTAGATGATGAGCAATGTATTGTTAAAATACCGCTAAATCGCAGAACAAAAAATCATCTCAACTCTATGTATTTTGGAGTTCTCGCTACAGGTGCTGATCTGGCAGGTGGTCTCGTTGCAATGAAAGAGATTTCTGAATCTAAGAAAAAAGTGTCACTTTCGTTTAAAGATTTTCATGCAGAATTTTTAAAAAGAGCAGAAGGGGATGTTCATTTCGTTTGTACTCAAATTCCAGAGATCAAGAAATTCGTGAAAGATGTTATTGCCAGCGGTGAGCGCATGAATTTCCCTGTTCATATTGAAGCCTTCGTCCCAAGCGTGGGAGTAGAGCCTGTAGCAAAGTTTATTTTAACTTTATCTTTAAAATTAAAAAATTAAGCCGGGTTTTCTGAATCAAGAAAGATGCATTCAAGATCAGGAAATTCTTTTTGAATTAATTTCATTAGGGATTGGATGCCAAATTTTTCTGTAGCATTGTGTCCGCCTGCAAACATGTGAATGCCTGATTCTCGTGACTCATGATAATCATGTTCACTCATTTCACCAGTTATATAGGCATCTAAGCCAAGTTTTGCGGCTTCTCTCCATTCTGAGTTAGCACCTCCTGTGATGATTCCTATGGATTTAATTTTACCAGAAGTCTCAAGTGGATTTGAATAGAGTATTGGGTGTTGAAGTTTTTCCGTAAGTAATCTTTTTAGGTCAGAGGAAAGAATTGGTTTTTCAAATTCTCCTTTAATTCCAGTACTCACTCCTTTATACATTCCAAAAGAAGACAGCTTATTAAGTCCAATTAATCGAGCAAGGCTTGCGGCATTTCCTATTTCCAGATTCCCATCTAACGGCAGGTGATACCCAAAAAGATTAATCTCATTTTTGATTAAGGGAAAAAGTCTTTTAGCAAAAGGTCCTGTGAGGGTACGAGTACCATGAAATTTCCAAAATACTCCATGGTGGACGATTAAGGCACAGGCATTATGAAGAGCTGCATATTCGGTTGATTCTCGTGTGGCAGAGACAGCAAAAACAATTTTTAATAAATTATCACGGCCTTCGATTTGAAGGCCGTTGGGACAATAATCATCAAAAAGTTCAGGCTTAAGTATAGTTTTTAAAAAGAGTTCGAGTTCACTTGTTTTCATTTTGAAATTTCCGAGAACTATATTTGGTGTGGAGGCTGTGTTTCTCGGTCTAAATTATTTCTCAACTTGGCCACAGTCTCGTGCAATTCTTGATGATGAGGGGCCAGAGTCAATGCAAGGGAGAATTCTTTAAGCCCTTCTTCATATTGTTTTAAAAGAACATAAGCTCTTCCAGCATTGATATATGGGTATTCACGATTTTGGTAGTTATGAGCTCGCTTAGCGAGTTCGAACCAACGAAGACTCTCGCGAACCTGTCCTTCGTTTAATATATAGTTTCCAAAATCATTATAGGCCGGACCATATTGAGTGTCTTTTTGAATCGCTTTCATACAATAAGCTTTAGCTTCAGTAATGTTGTCTAGGAGTGAATAAGTCCAAGCAATTAAAGTTAGTACTTCGGCACTGTCCTTATAATTTCTGGCCTTATAAAAATTAGCCTTGGCCTCTTGATAATTTTTCTGAGCTATATAATAATGCCCGCGATGAATATAGTGATCGTATTTTTCTTCACGTTTAATATCTAGAAATGCAATTGGAGACTTAATAACTGATTCAACGTGAGACAGCTCGCGTACATTTTTTTCATCTAAGTAAAAAAGAGGAGCAGAAAATGTTTCTTCAGTACTGCCACCTTTGATCATAGGAATATTTTCAACTTCGGTTAATCCTGTGCGAGGAAGTTGAATTTCTAGGGTAGTGCTTTCAATTATAAAATTGTGAATTTCAAAAGCATTTCTATAAAGAAGGTTAATATACTCTATGACGTTTTTGTCTGATTTGGTGCTAGCTAAAGGAAGCTTAATTAAGGATTCGATAAAATTGTGAAAAAACTTTATATGATTTTTAAATTTTGAAGTTTCAAAAATATAATCGTCACTTTTGAAGTTCATTTCACTAAAATTTTTACTGAAGAAGTTTGCAGAATCTTGACACAGTTTTTGAATCTGCATTTTTCCTCGAGGAGTTATATGAATTTTTTCCAATTCAGTAAACGCAAAGAGAAGGCGATCAAGATAACCGGTGGCCGTATAAAATTCAGCGAGAAGCAGCGAATTAATTGATTCCATACGATCTTCCTTGATTTTGAGTTTTACTCTTAAGGGCATTCATCTTGAAAACCCTCAGCTTAATTCTAGATCAGTGTGATTTTCTTTTTCAATTCATTTCTGCTTTTTGCCTGTCAATTTGGTCGATTTATTTAATAGAGCGGTCATATTTATAGGGGAGTTTGTAATTAATTCACGATTAAAAGGATAACTGCAATATTTTACTGTGACATCTTCTAACTTTTCACACTCTTTTGTTTACATTGCTCCAAAAACAAAACCCCGATCTTGGTCGAGGTTTTTATTTTTAGAAAATTTAGAACTCTTATTATTTTGTCATTTCGTATTCTAAAAGTCGTTTACTACTATTAACATTTGTATAGCGTTTAGAAATCATATCAAATAGGTTGTCACCTTTTGTACCTACAGATGCAGGACTTCTCCCTCCGAAATCTAGTGAGCCAGACTTGCTAGCATCTTTATTAAAAAGTTTTCCAAAAGGATTACCATCATCTTTCGCAGCTGTTTTCCCACCCTTGATTCCGTAACCACCCATCATTGAAAGTGTTCCTGTTCCACCACCATAATTTGGAGCTCTTCCTGCAATCGCATTAGAGACACCTCCAGCTTGTTGACCTGGAGGGGCACCTCCGCCACCGCCTCCACCGCCACCTGAACTTCCGCCACCACCGCCACCACCGGAAGGAGCAGATCCTTTTGTAACAGTTGCTTTAGCTACGCTGTCTGCGAGTCCACCTTTTTGTTGAGCGGAAGATATTACACTTCCTATTGCGCCACTTGCAGTTTTTGCTGTGGGGATTGCAGCAGTTGTTGCAGCTCCTGAGCCATCAAGTGCAGGATTTTTATTAGCGTAAATTGTTCCAGTTCCACCCTCACCAAAAGAGATTACATTGTCCCCCATGGCGTCGAAGGTTCTCTCTAATCCACCTGTTAAACATTTTGCGTCCCCAGGATTTTGCTGACAATAAGTAGTCTGTAAATTATCAGCAGCAGGGGCGAGTGGATCAATTGGTTTGAATGCATCTACTTTTGCAATTGCATTATCGATATCTCCTGCTCGTTTTGCCATTAGTGATGCCATCAAAGCATCACTGGCGACGTTAATACCAACAGCTGCAAGCTTTGCTTTCATTTTTTCTCGTGCTTGTTGATTCATTAAGAATCCAAAATCTTGTTGACGTGCAACAGCGGCTTCGCATCCAGTATCAGGTAGTCCAGCAGGAACACCCATTGTTTTATATTTTGTACATTTTGCTATCAAGTCTTCCCTCGTAGGTACTTCTGAATAATAAGTCGCAAGGGCAGCAAATTTTCCAGTATCAAGCGCCGCTCTTTGGGTCATAATATCTTCTTGTCCTTTAACCCCAGTTTTTAGTGCTTTCAATCCGGCCGTTGCGCTATCAGTACTACTTGCTGCTTGCATTTGAGCCGTCATCGCTTGATCTTTGTAATATAAATCTTGTCCGGTTTGAATAGCTCCTTGAGCAGCATCCATGATGTCACTGTTTTGAACAAACTTTACACATGCTTCATAATCAAGTGTCGAAATACCAACTCCTTTGCAAGTGATAGTTGGATTTCCACCTTTTAAATCTTTTGTAACAGCGTGATCTGAATTTTCATAATCGCGATCAAAAGCTGAAATTATATAGGCGGCACCGTCACATTGAGGTGCCAATGTTTTTATGGCCGCACATGCTTTATGTTTTGCTTCAGTTTCTGAATCAGGTTTTGTATCCGTTTTGCAAGCTTGAATATCATTTATACATTCATCGCTTGCAGCAATGAAAGCATTCCAATCTATAGTTAGTCCTCTGTGACCATTTTTATAAAGATATCTCATGTTGTTACCAGAGAGCTTTACGCATTTCTTCATTATATTATTGCTATCACCATCTTGATTTTCATTTTTACCAGTTTTAATTTCAGATTGTATTGCAGCCTTTATTTTTGCTTTTTCTGATGTGCATAGAGCGGAAGCTGCTTTTTTGGCATCTGCTGAATCGGCGTCTCGTATTGTATTTTGGCGTGTTTCTGCACCTTGTTTTCTTTTAATATCATTTAATCTGATTTCTTTTACATCAACGTCTCCTCGAAGACGTGCGCATTCACCAGAATTTTTGTCTACACAACCAGCTTCTGCCTGTCTGGCCTGACTTAAAACATTTTCGGCATCTTCTTTTTCTTGATCTTTGGCCGCTTGCTCTCTTGCTAATTCACCTTGAGTTTTCTCAGCGTAGGCACTATCTATGCCTTGATAAAAAGAAACAAAGACAATTAACAATAATATTTTTTTCATCATCTTCATAATTTCACCCAATTTCCAAATAGGATTCTCTCCTAATTATATGCCTCCTCATCGGTATCTTATGAACTTTCCTTGAGAGAATTGCTCAAGTAGAGGTTATTCCCAAATAAGCCCTTGGAATTATTTATCCAATCATTTAAAGTAGAACAAAATTTCCATGATGAAATTGCCACATTTAATAGGCAAAAATTCATTTTTATTGAGAGAGGCAAGTTTTATGAGCAACCCAATTTATGAATATGAGTTAACAATTCTAGAACACCATCTAGATACATTCGGACACGTGAACAACGCCGTCTATTTAACCCTCTACGAAGAGGCCCGTTGGGATTTCATTACTAAAAATGGTTTGGGTATAAAAGAAATTTTTGCTTCACAAATAGGCCCGGTTCTTCTAGATCTCAATCTCACTTTTAAAAGTGAACTCAATAATCGTGAAAAAATTAAAATTGTTTCTCAGGCCCGTCCAGAAATGAGGAATAAATTTGTCATGGTTCTCGATCAGAAAATTTTAAAAGAGAGTGGGAAAGTGGCTTCGAGCATTACTTTATCTGTAGGGCTCATGGATTTAAAACAAAGAAAATTAATTGCACCTACGGCAGATTGGCTTAAGGCCTTAGGCCTGGAAGAATTTATTGAGCCTTAGTTTTCAAATAATCTTTTCAATCCAGACTGGATATAACGATTAGAAATTATATCAAATATTGAAGCACCGGAATTTTTCGAGATATCACTATTTTTATAATTATAATTCTTTTCTGTTTCCGGGAAATTTTGAGTTTGAGAAGCAGCGTTGGCATTTTCTCCCGCAAAATTAAAATTCATAGCTTCCTTCGGACTTGCTTTTTTATTCTGTAATCCAAAACCTCCGGATAAATCTATTCCTGCTCTGGTTGCCGCTGATTTTAAAAGTTCTGCTGCTTTTGGATCTGTATGTCCTGAAGAACCAACATCCAGGGCCGATCTAGAATTTGCCATTGCAGCGGCCATTCCTTTTTCACCAATTATAGATTTTGCTAATTGTAAGGCATTTCCTTCATTAACTTGTTTAAAGCCTGGTTTACTATTTGAAGTAGTCTGAATTTTTGAAATAAGTGCATCTCTAAATTGTTGCGCTCGAATGGCCTTTAATCCTAATTGGCCTGAATTAAAAGAATTGAAATTTGGATTTCCATTTGCTGAGCCAGCCGCAAATTTCATTACTTCTTTTAAACCAGTGTTTGACATGAGTGCAGAACCAAAACTGCCATTAGGAATAGTAATGTTTGTTCCCTTCATGCAGGCGTTAGTTCCTTTAGAGTCTACAAATTTTTTGCATTTGCAATTCTCATCAAATTTTCCACTTGAAGTTAAACATCCGGCCGGATCAACAAACTTGGAAACTCCTGAATAGTCACCTGATGATGCACTTAATTTATATTTATTTTTTGCCCAAAGATCGATACAAATTTGAGACTTTGTCCTCTCTGAATTTTCTGCGCCATCGTCGTTATAACAATAACAATTTGGCTCACTCAATGATTGGCGACCTTGAGGACAATAAAAAATAAATGAATCTTTAAATGCCGCCATTATTTTATCTATTTTGACGATATTTGCTTTTGATTCTTCTTCCTGTTCTGCCGCCGCATTGTAGAGTACTCCTGAATAGACAGTTGATAGACCGGCCAGTACGGCAACACCAGCCGAAGATGCAAAAAAATCCCCAATTCCGCCGGTAATAGATGGTGCCGCTTGCTCGGCTGCCCCGGCCATTTTATCTTTTACCACACCTTTAACAGCAGCACCTGGAAAAGCTGAAACTGTTGCCTTAACGCCTTCTTTTCCAATTTGTGCAGCTTCAGAGCCTACGGAAGTACCTTGTGCATTCAATCCGGTGGATAGAAAAAGACTAATTAAAAGAATAATATATCTATTCATTTGAGCACCTTTACTTTCCTAACTTTGGCGACATTTTGTTATGGATTCCAATCAAATTACCATCTGGCACCCATGCTGTATTTGCACCTGTGACTTGTGTTATTTTAGATACAACTTTATCACCAATTCTCACTTCACCAGAACTGTAATCAATTGTACCCACCGATGTCGTTTTACCTGCAGGATAGAGTTTATTGTCAACAATATCGTAAGTCTGTCCATCTACTGAAGTCTTATAGAGTGCAATCTTTTTTCCATTCACTGTTTTTTCAGTTGAATTTATTTTCCCTTCTTGAACACTTGCAACTGGCTTTGGACAGTTTGGCTGATCCGGATTGGATGCACACGTTACTGCTACAGGAGTAGGAGTTGGTTGCTTACAATCAGCTGTAGACTTCGCTTCACTTCCATCAGCGCAAAAGGTTGTAGTTGTGGAGCATTTTTCTTGATCTGGGTTAGTTGCACAGCTGTCTTCTACAGCGGGTTGCTTACAATCAGCTGGAGACTTCGCTTCACTTCCATCAGCGCAAAAGGTTGTAGATGTGGAGCATTTTTCTTGATCTGGGCTAGTTGTACAGCTGTCTTCTACAGCGGGTTGCTTACAATCTGCTGGAGACTTCGCTTCACTTCCATCAGGACAAAAGGTCGTCGAGGTTGAACATTTCTCTTGCTCTGGGTTTGTTGTACAGTCTTCAGGCTTTTTATCCTCTTTTTCAGGCTTAGTACATGCAGCGTTTGGCGCATATGTCATTTCATAAATTGCCATTACTGTAGCAGCACCATATCCCAGCATGAGAAGCATATTTCTTTTCTTTTCCATACTGGCAATATCTATAACAGTATTTTGTTCATCTTTTAAATACTCGAATGCTTTCATCTGAGCATCGTGTGAACCTGTTTTTACATCAAGCTTATATTTATTTGTTAAATCTTTCACTTTGCTTCGAGCTCTGGCCTTCAGATAGAAATCGGAAAGAGTACCTGCCAGTGCAGTGACTCCAAATATTTTTTTTGACATACAAGGAGATTTTGTTTTCTTTGAGCCGAAAACATTGATGAAATCTAGTACTGCATAAGCAGTATTAATTCCGTTCATCATCATAGATTTATTTGTGCTGCCTTGATTTAAACTGTTCGGATCAGAATTTAGTCCAGTTTTTTGTTCAGCTATTTTTTTATGACAGTCGGCCTTTTGAGTAAGATCTGCAATCTTGTTACAATCAATGACATCATGGCGTGTTTTTCTATCATCTACTTTCCCAACACACTTATTCATTGTGTCTGACCATTCACTGGCAGTATTTTTTGAGCAATCAGTTTTTTGCTGATCTAGGCTTGTGTCAGTTTGAGCAAATGCATTTGAAATATTGGCAATTGAAGTCACTACAAGCGATAAGCTTAAAATTAAATGCCTAACTGAGTTCCAATGATTCTTCATAATCTAATTATACGATTCCTTTAAAATTAGCTTTTATTTCTCTTCGGTTTAATTATCTATCCCTTTAAAAATTGGATGCATGGCCTGTAAATTCTCGCAATTAATCTGACTTAAAAAGTAGGCAATTCCTAAGATTTTATGCTAATTTCGCCTCCATGATGAAATATATGTTTTTTATTGTGATCTCTTTTTTAAGTCTTAATTTTGCACGTGCTTTTGATTTAAAGGCCGGAGATGTACTTCTTATAAGCTTTAACTGTTATGAGTGCCGAGTGATTGAGTCGGAAACTAATTCAAAATTTTCTCATTCAGGTGTCATTGTAAAGAATGAATTAAGTGAAATCCTTGTAGGACAATCTTTAGGACAAGTTGCTCTTTATCCTCTCGATCAA
>JACMPM010000015.1 GCA_014377485.1 Bacteriovorax sp.
ATGGTATTCATGGCCTCGCCAATTAAAATCAATAAAAAAATTAATGGATTATCATTTTAATTGGATTTTTCCTGGTCACGGTGGTTGGATTCAAAAAAACTGAAAATATAATGAAAAAGAGATTGCCGAAATAATAGGTGAGAGTTCTGATTTATAAATCTTTATGTTTAATTGATATTTCCTGCATTTTCTACCTGTATGACATTCGGTAAATTTATTTATTAAAATACACTTATATAAATTTATATGAGGGTTTTTAATGGGTGCTAGAAAAAGTTTCAGTCAATTTGAATTAGAAAAAGATTTTGAAGAACTTCCACCACAGAGCTTTTTGTACGATAGACGCGGTCCATGGCCTCAGCCATCAGCGAATCATCCCTTTGGAGAAGTTAAAGCTGTTTTGCATGTTCCTTTTGCTGAAACTTTTAATTGGTGGAAAAAAGTAGGCACGCGCTATATAAAAGACCTTGTATTTTATTCTCCAGTGGCCCTGGCCAAATCAATTCAACAAGGTGGCTTAAAAGAATTGAGCGATTATCAATTCTCTGAATATTTTTATCATACTTGTTATGCCAAATACTTAACTGCAGAAATCTCTGAGAGCGTTAAAGAATTATTCTGTAACTATATAAACCCAAAATACAATTATCATGTGATCGATTTTTCCGCGATGGAACTTTTAGTTCCGATTAATGGACTACATTGTGAAAAATCTATCACGCTTTTTGAGCTCTATGACGGAATTGCCAAACCTGTGGCGATCAATTTAAAAGATTATGTAGTAGATCCTACAGATGGTGATTTATGGATGCTTGGAAAATTCACGGTAATGCAGGGTGCTTCAAATCATATCAATGTAGCTGAACATCCGAAACTGCATTTTCCTATGGATGCAATTAATGCCATTACTAAGTCGGCCGTACCTATGGATCATATTTTATTTCAATTCCTCATTCCGCATTTTGAAATTACATTAAAATTAAATTACCAAGTTCTCAATAATCCAACCTCGTTATTAGAAAATAAATGGTGGATGATTTACGGACCGTTTCCAGCGACTAGTAAATCAATGAGAGATTTGATGGTTGTAGGTTATTGCGGAATAAAAGGCAATCCATCTTATAATAAATATGAATTTCCAATAAACGGACCGAGGAAAGTTCATTCAGATTTTGGTTTATTTCACGAAAAGTATTATAAGGCCTACTATAATCTTGCGAAAAATATTCTGTCAGAAATTTCAAAGAACGATAAATACGTTACAGACTGGGCCAATTATATTCACCTTGAAATGCCAAGTTTTCCCAATGGTGTTGAGATATGGGAAAATGATAATTTTGCCAAAGCAGTAGGCGTTTTACTTTGGGACTTAACACTCGGACATGCGGTTGATCATAAAACATATTCTGAAATGCCTGCTTATTGGAACCCTATGCGATTAAGAGTGGCGAGTCCGCTGTTGAAAAATCCAGATTTTAAATTGAATCTTAAATCGGCAGTTACAATTATCGATCAAACAAAATGGATAATGGCGAATAGACTATTTTATCAACCATGGAATATAAAAAATTTAATGGATGTTGATTATGGTTTTAAAATACCTAATCTCAATGAACATGTGAAAAAGTTTAAGCATCAAATGAGAATGATTGAGAAAAATCTTACAACTCGAAACTATATGCCAGTAGATGAAATTCCAGTAAGTATCCAGTATTAAAGATTAGGAATCTAAGGCAGATTGGTCTGCCTTAGAATTCATAGCTTTTGGAAGTAGAAGTTTTACACAAGTTCCACGTTCTCCATTCGTCAAATTGGTCATATTCTCAATACTTATTTTACCATTTAATCTATCAGTAACTGTGGCAACGATCGGTAGACCAAATCCGGTTCCTCTTTCATTTCGGGTACCTTTACTGGTGGTAATATCATAGGGAGAAAAAACTTTTTCAATCATTTCTTCTTTTATTCCGACACCATAGTCTCTTATTAGAATAACCAAGAAGTGTTCTTGAGAGAAAAATGAAATATCAATAGTAGAATTTGCATAAGAAAATTTGATCGCATTAGAAATAATATTATTAATAATTTGATAAAAGATAGCCGTACGATCACCTAAAATTTCTTGATTATAATTTTCAACATTAAAATTTATTTTTAATTCTTTATTTGTTAATGAATCTTCAAAAGAAAAGAGAATATGATCAATGAGGTCATTGATTTTTATCTTTTGAACTTGTAATAATATTTTTCCATCTTTGTGGGCAATCCACGAGCCAACTGATTCTGTAATCCTGTATATATCTTCACTTGCTCGTCTTATACGATCTGCTGAACGTGGATTTTGTGGCTTATCTTCAATATTTAGATGTTTACTGGATGCTCTAATAATGGTGAGTGGATTACTTATGTCATGACAGAGAATTCTTAAAAGATTTTCAGTCAACTCCTTACTCTTATTTAATTCCTCATTTCTTTCATTATTTATCCTTATGGCCGTAACGGTGAAAACTGCAACCAGAATATCAAGGCCCACGTATGAGGAGATGATCATACTATCTCTAAATGCCGGTGGAAGTGAATTGAGAGGTAATAGATCATAGTGACCCAGCAAATAAAGCATCATAACAATTATAAAATTCAAAACGACTGAAAAAGTAATGAGTCGCTTACTACCAAAAAAACCTAAAATAACTGGATGAAGAGTCAGCCAAATAGCCGCGGGAGAGAAAACGCCACCAGAAAAAAGACAAAAGAGAGTTTGAAAGCCGAGTCCAGTTAATGAGATGGCCAATCCTGAAAGAGAAAATGATTGGGTATATTTAAAAACTATAGGTGTTAAAGTATGCAAAATTGTAAATATTAATCCACCCCACGCAACTGGAGATTTATTTCCATAGGCCATGAAACAGTAAAGAACATAAAGCCACATTACTACGGTGGTCGAAGTCCAGAGATAAAGTAATGCTTTAGTTTTAGTAAAAATGGCAATACTAGATAGATTTTTTTTTGCTAGTAAATTACGCGCAAGAATATCATAAAAATTAGGAATAAATTTCAATTGAAGTCCTTAGAAGCTAAACAATACTACTGAACTTCTATTTTCGTTAATTTCTGCAATATATCAAGTGATAAAATCAAGTCGAAATAATTTTCTTTTAGTTGGTTAAAATTTGATAAAAAAGGGCAAATCTTTTTACCTGAATAGCCTTTTCAAGAGAATATTATTGAATTTTTTCGCACTCTGGAAAAGATAATGATTTATCAAATAGGTGCTGCATATAACTTTCTCCCAAACCGCTGACAACCTCTAGTTTGAAATTTCTAGAATAAGTTCTAGAAATTGTCTCCCATTTTATGCTTCACCGCTAGAAGCATTGGATACTGGTGAATATTTACTACAAATTTTTTCTTCATGGTCGCGTGCAATCACAACTTCTCTCAATTTATAATTCTGACAAACATATTCGATCCATCCTCCAGCTTCAGAGTTTGGCGTTTCATGAACAATTTTTTTATATGTTGAACACGTTTTAATTGGATTAATACTCCTTAATTCTTCATCTGTTACACATGTATTAAAAACGCCGGTGGACCCCATACTCATGGCAAAACCCGGTTGTAAGATCAAAACATTTTTATTATTGCGAATTGAAGGCCAGCTGTCTTGAGACGTTGCTGAAAAAGCATTACTCGAAATCATAGTTGCTGTAGTTATTACTGCCATCTTAAATTTCATAATTACCTCAAAAGTTTCAGTCACCAATAGCAACTTATAATTATTTTAATGTGCATCCGTATTCAGCATGATTTGGATCATAAACGGCCATGGCCGAATTTCCATAATGTAATTTAAATATTCTCGCAAATCGCGCAAGCTTAACTTGAATTGCGATTTTTCCATCGAGCTCGATATTTTTTTTCACTTCCAATTTGGTTAATAATTTTGAGAGGGTGAAATCATTTCGTTTCACACAAATAGGGATATCCATTTCAGAAACTAGATGACAGGAACAAATGGTCTTGGCAATGGTAGCCTGAAGGGTATTGGCCTGAACGGCATTTTTTACGTTTCTTATTAACGTTCCAATTCCTAGAGTCGAAGGATAAAGTGGTGGTATCTCTTTTCCTATGGGATATTTGGGATCATGAAAACATGAAATTGCACGGCTAACAAATTCATCCATTTTAGAATTAAATCCAAATCCATAACCTGTTCGAATTATGATCATATTTTGTGTTGGAAGCATTATAATTAACTGTCCCAAAAGTCCCATGGCAAAATACATATCTTCTGGCGAGTAGGGATAGGGTTTGCCATATCCTTCTTTAATTTTTCGATTGAGCCAGATTGATCCGCCATAAACACCATCTGAAGTTATATCCGTGATAACAGTACCTGGAGAAACATATCCAGGTGCAGGGGTTAACATTTTTTGAATCCATTCTGGCGTAAGAATTACTTCACCATTCCACTGGCCTCCATTTAAATAAAGATAACCAATTTTTGCCAAGTCTCTAAGAGTTGCAAAGCCTCCAGATCCTCCAAGAAACGTACCCGCGGGATCTCTTTCAAAAACGGCAGTAGTCATACCAAGGGGATTAAAGAGATTTCGCCAGGGCAATTCATCATAAGATTGACCCCCATAAATTTTTTTAAGAACCCCCATGGTTATAGTTGGGATTCCCGTTGAATAATTCCATTTATAAGTTGGACCTTCTTTGATTATTTTTCTTCCGGCCGCAAAATTTGCCATATCTTCATGGCCTGTTCCGTAAAGCATTCCTATGACTGGATTGACTGAGATATCCTGACTTGCTTCATCCCATATAAAACCCGCATCGAGGTATAATAAATTTTTTAATATAATTTTTTTATAATTATCATCTCTTTTTACTTTCGGATAATAGTTAAATAATTTTTGATTCAAACTAACTCTTCCATCTCTCTCTGCAATTCCGAGAAGAGCTCCAGTAATAGTTTTAGTCACAGACCAAAGTGCATGAGGTTTATTAATATTATTTTGAGAATCATAATATTCATATTGAACAAGACCATCTTTAATTACGAGAAGGCCGTCAGTTTTGATATTTTTAGTTTTAGTAGAAAAATCTTTAAATTTTTGACATTGATTTGAAGACATTTGAAGTGAATTATCGGCACTTTCCCAATCGGGTACAGGCCAGCGTGTGGTCTCAGCATAAATATTCGTATTTTGAAATATAACAAATGTATATATTATAAAAAGTGTTAGAACTTTATTTTTTTTCATTTATTCTCCCATTCATCATCCAGTTGAAAAATTAAAATATAATTATTCTAAGTCTGATTCGGGTATATCCACAGGTTCATCTTTTGTGGCATCGGAATTCTTGATAGTTTTTTGAGTCTTTGTTTCTTGATCACAAACCATTTTTCCATCGATTTTTTCACAAGATTCTTCCAGGGTCTTGCGAGTTGTTTTTTTACGTACGGTTGACGAGGCTCCTGTCGAAACGGTGTCTGAACTAGGCGTTTCGTAACCCGTGGCCCCTGTTGTTGTCGTCGTTCTAGAGCTATTTGCCGGATCCATTGTTGAGTTATAATTTGGAGCTGAACTACTTGGTGGGCGGTCATTGGCAAAAGATGAGAGAGACGTTATAATTAATAAATTTAAAATTGATTTCATTTTTAATCCCCTTTTTAATCCCTTAATTTATCAAGAGAAAATTGAGTCCTTTAAAGAATAAAAAAGAATATTGGGATTAAAAAATATATTTTCATAATAATCCGAGCGACTTTAATTATGATTTCAAAGTTATTAACTCTTTAAATTTCATAGGTTAAAAAATTGAAAAAATTAGCTATTTAAGACCCTCAATGTTATAAAAAAGTGTAACCCGAGGTGTTTATGAAAATTGCTATTTTACTTATTATGATTAGCTCTCTTTTTTCTTCTGCTGCTCTTTTAGCGAATGAGGAAACTTTATCAATAACTGATAACGACGATAACAATGAAGTTTATAATCTAGTGGTAAGTGTCAATGATACCACTCAAACTCTTAAAAACTTATTCAAAGATACTTTTGTAAACGGTAAGAAAATTCGACGAGATGATTTAAATGCTCTTGATCTTAAAACCAAAGATGGAGTTATTTTAGAAAAAAGAGACAATTATAATGTTCTTAATTTAAAAAGTGATAACTTCGACTACGATCGAGGTGGTAAAATTATTATAGATACACTTTATAATGGGATTACAGGCGAGAGAAAAACGCTTGACCTTGAACTTGCTAAAGATAAAAACAGTTGGAAACTTTTTAAAAACAAAGTGGCCGTTTCAAAATTTCATGTAAAAGTTAATAAAGTTATTGTTCTTGGAACCGTCGGGATAAAAACGATTATTCTGGAATAAGTTTATTTCGTTTGCTTATTACGCCATTCTTTTTGCTGATTCGGCCCCAGAAAAGTCCAGACAACAATCCGACTTTTCTTTTGGCCTTGGGCCATATCGATAGTTTTAAAATCTTGAACACCGGCTTTTTTCAACTCTTCATAGATAAACGGGAGGCTGGTAAATTTTGATATTAGAGTAGAAAACCAAAAGCAATTATTTTTAAATGCCACACTTTCATCAATCATTCTTGTTGCAAAAGCTACTTCTCCACCAGTACACCAAAGCTCATTGCTGACTCCACCAAAATTAAGGGTCGAAGTGTTACGTAAGTCCTTTTTTGTGGTGTCTTTACCGCGACCAAGATTTTTAGTTTTGCGCTGATTTCCTTCCTGTGCTTCTTCTAATGAGGAATGAAAAGGAGGGTTCGAGATTGTTATATCGAAAAATTCTTGCTCATGAATAATTCCTTTAAAAATATTTTCTGGAGAGGTTTGCAGGCGCAATTGAATTGAATTAGATAAATTATTGGCATCCACAATTTGTTTGGCAGAATTAATCGCCACGGCATCTATATCACTTCCAACAAACTTCCATCCATACTCGCTATTAGCTATTAGTGGGTATACGCAGCTAGCGCCAACGCCTATATCTAACACGCGAATGCTTTCACCCTTGGGAATGACTCCACCATTTTTTGATCCCAACAAATCGGCTATCTGGTGTATATAATCGGCGCGCCCAGGAATTGGAGGGCAGAGGTAATTTTTTGGTATATTCCAATTAGTAATATTATAAAAATATTTTAAAATTGCTTGATTTAAGGACTTAACTGCTTCGGGATTGGCGAAATCTATAGATTCGTCATTGTATTTATTAATTGCAATAAATTTTAAGAGCTCTGGGCAGCTCTTAGTAAGTTCCGAAAAATCATAACGTGAGTTATGGCGATTCCTAGGATGAAGGCCGGGTTTAATTTCTTGCTGTGGTTTGATTTCGTTTTTCAATTATAATTGTGGAGAGATGCCAACCACAATAACTAAAACAGCTAGACATAGAATTATGACATCAATCTTGCTGATCTTTTCAGAAATGACACCGATTAATTTTTTTGAATTCATATAAGCCTCCAAAGTTTGACTAAGGTTTATGTATGATGAATAAATCTTCTTGCATAGGACTATGGCATTATTTCAGAGTTTTTATGCCAGTACTGTCCTAAATATCCGAAACTTAGCCAGTAGATACGATCGGCAATGCCACCCAGTGAAAAATGTGCATGATAAATTACAAAGACTGGTAAATGTGAAAGCAAAAAGAGCCCAATGATCTGCTTGTTTGGATCTGTTTGGTTAATTCCTCGAAACGCCCCAAAAATCATTAAAATATAGCCTATTATTGCGAAGAAAAAGAGGGGATATCCTCCGATTACTGCTGCCGATACAAAGAGATTATGCGGGTCTTTAAATGAGTTATAACTTTCTACTTCGATGCCATCTTGAGAATTATTGAGAAATTTATAGAGCAGGCCTAATCCAAAATAGGGACTTTTTTCAAACATGCTCCAGCCGCGTGTGACTTCCTCCATCCTGCTTTGCACGCCATCTTGTGCTTTTCTCAAACCAAATCCCGTTTTGCCTGTTGTTACCTCATACATAAATTGCGATGTAGGAGCTCCGATTAATAATACTGAAACTAAAAAGCACGCAAGAAAAGAAAATTTAAATAACCTGATAGATTTCTTTTTAGAGCCAAAGAGAAAAATACCAACAAAGCCGGTTATGGCAATAGTTCCAAATGCTGCTTTAGTTGAAGTCAATAAAACGGCAAGGGCCAGAATAAAAATAATGACTAGTTTTAGTGGAGTATTATTTTTTAAGGTCCATTTTTTATCGCTAAAAAGATTTGGAAAAAAGAAAATAAATGCGGCCGTACTTGCTGAGACCATGTGGGGGATATGCTTAAAAAATCCTACAAATCTACCACCACGAAACATGTCTCCAAAAAAAAATGGTAAGCATAAAAAACTTGCGACGACTAAAGTGACACAAATTTTAGTTATCCAAAAAACGAATTTTTTAATGTCAAATAAAGTTGGAATGATTATGCCGTAAACCAATATGAGCATTAGGGCCATTCCTAAACCTGCAATTTGCACCATCACAGAACTGCCGATATTTACCAGCGTTATTTGAAACATTGTTTGAATGGAAAGGACTGCCATCAGTGAGTATATATAACTTTTATAAATAGGTGACAGGGTTACTTCATGCTTTTGCTTTAGCCAGATATATATCAAAATGAGCGTGATGAAAAATTGCAATCCAAAGTTAATGAACGGATGAAGTCCGTATTGGAAAATAAAGGGAGGAATAGAGTAAGGTATTATTCTTGCCCACTTAAGGGAAACCTTTGAAACGAAAATAAGTATCAATAGAGTGATACAACATGCATCAACTAATTTAGATACAGATAACTTCGAGTTCATTTTTTGTATCTGTCTTTTATAACAATTGCCGTTAATATAGATGTTAAAACAACCGATATAATTGAAAAAACTCTAAAGGAATCGTTGCTTATCCAGGGAGTTTTATTTTTAATAAGAACGATATCATTTGAAACTAAGGTGTAATCATTTTTTGCATTTTTAAGGGTTTCTTCTAAGTTTAGGGTAAGATTTTTTTTCTCAGCCCCTTCGCTATTATGAATTGTTTGCTGATCATTACCGATAATAATATTTTCTAGATCTGCGTCAGTAGTTGTGCCTCCGGCCAGGGCAAGCAAGGTCGTTAATTTCATATTAGTCGGTATATGATAAAGCCCGGCATTTTTAATGGCCCCTAGAAGTCTGATAGGAATAAGCTCTTGGTTTGGGTATGATTCGAAAATAAACTCTGAAGAGGTGTTAACATTGTATTTAGTATTGCTTTTCGATAAATCATTTTGAGCAGCAAAACTTTGACTAACAAGAATACTGTAAAGTATTACAGTGGCAGCTAATCTTCTCATAGAAGGGACTCCTTTAATTTTAGAGATTAGAAAAATAACGAAGTTAACAGTAAATTATAAATAGTAAGAGGGACTAAAGTTATGAATACCAGTGATGAAATAAGTCTACATCAAATATTACAAATATTTACAAAAAGATGGAAGTATCTCATCGTTCTCGCACTCTTCTTTACCCTAGGTGCTTTAATAAAGCACAAATATTTTCCAAGTTATCCGGGTACCGGCAAACTTATTATTAAAGATGTTCGAAATAGTCAACTTCAGTCCGTTATTGGACACGCAGCGGGAGTTAGCGGTGAAACCCCTTCACCAGAGCTAAAAGGCGACGACCTGGTCACCCGAGCTGAGGCATTATTAGACATTCATGAATTTTACGTTGCTACGACCAACCGATTATTAGTGCTTAAAAACGAAGAGCATAATATTTCCTTAATTAATTTCTTCAAGGAATTTAAGAAAGAAGAAAGTGATCCTGAATTTATTCATGATGTCGCCAATAAACTCTCAACAATGATTTCATTCAATACATCAAAGGCTGATATTTTAGTGGTTGATACTAAGTCCAATAATAAAGACCTATCGGTCATATTAGTAAATGAGACTTTAAAGGAAGCTCAGAAAAATTTAATTGATCGCGAACTCGAGGATTTAAATCGAGCTGAAACTTATTTTAAATTAGAAATTGATGGTGTTCGTGGTCGACTTGACCGCATTGAAAGTTCTACTGTCGCAAAAATGCAGAAGAACCAAATTTTCTCGGTTGATATGGAAAAAGGCGAGAGCTCAAAATATATTGGAGAGTTAAAGAAAAATATCAACAACGCTAGAATTGCGCTTTCAAATAACGAAAGCAAAATTACCGAACTTCAAATGAATATAAAAGCTACTTTTGTTAAAAAAGATACTGGAGTCATCAGTAAATTTAATGAAGCCTCTCAAATTAGACTCCTAGAAGATGAAAATAAAGATTTGAATCTGGAACTCAAAACCTATCAAACTTATTTGAAAAATTATGAAAGTCAAAAAAATGGTCTCGTACCTTTTCAATATGAAATAGAAAAAATGAATGCCAGCCACGAATTTGAATATAAAATTTATGCTTCATTAAATGATAGTTTAGCGCGAATTGGACTTCAAAAAACCTACGTCAGAAATAAAGTTGAAATTCTAGAGTTGGAAAGAATTTCACGAGTTCATTCAAGTCCACCATTATTGATTATGATTTTAATCGCACTTACTATTTCACAAGTTTTTGGAATTTTTAGTATCTACGTTTATGAACTTTTCAAGCCAAACGAGCCAAATTTTAAATACTAAGTTCTAGTGAATAGAAGTAATGGAAATCGAGCTGATTTCGCCGTTTGTTTCTTTAAAAGGAACAATTCTGTAGCGGGCCTTTGTGCCTTTGAAGATGGCGTAATCAATATCAGTAAGAATTGATATATGAGATTCATCTTTTACGGTATCACTATAAAGTTTAGCTATTATTTGAGTAGTGGCACTCGTAAAAATATCATCATCTTTTGCAATGAAAGGATCAAATGAAATAACAAATCCATCAGTTTCAGGAGTTGCTTCATACTCTACGCCACTTACAAGTAGACCGGTTATGTCAGGGTTGGTGGTAACTTTTTTTGCCTCAACTATTTTTTTAGAAGACGACACTTTCTTATTTTTGGAAATTGTTGGAGGTTTAACTTTGTTTTCAGTAAGATTATTTTTTAATTCTGAACAAGAAGATAGAGCTAATACTAATCCGAATAGGGCCATTCTTTTCATTTAATTCCATTGGTGTTTTTGGTTCTATAGTGTGATCTTATAGGCATGCCAAAAAAAGTCAATCTTGGTCATCTAAGTTATCGAATATAAATAGAATCGGTTTTACCTAACTAATATAGTTGGAGAGTTTTTTGAGATGAGCCGTTCTTGTCATATGATATTGGATTTGTTCGAGTTTATACTTATGTTGGTCTTGATAGGGACACGCAAGCCTGGCAAGGCAGCGATCCGCACAGCTAGAGGCTAACTTTAACCGATGATCGGCACATAAATTCAGTTTAAAACTCTCACCTATTTTGGCAACTGCATTTGTAGGGCAAGCGCTGATGCAAGGTTTTGTTTCGCAAGTTTCACAGGGAGAATTGAAATTTTCATATTTCATTTCACCAATTTTTGTTTTTGTAAGAAAGGCTCCACGAAAAGCAAACCATGGCCCATAATCTTTATTGATATCAAGTCCCAATAATGATGCTCTGGAAATATTGAGAAATCTTCCAATTCTTTGCAGTGGAATATTCCATTGGGGATGTGGAAAAAGTATTTGGATATTGTCTTCGAGTTTTTTCATTGTTTCGATTGAAAAATTATCTATGGGATGTAAAATTTCATTAAGTGGATGAGTAAGATGCTTCCATAAATCTCGTCCACCGCTGCCGATTATGCAAAGAGTGTCCTGAGCTTCATGAGGTATATTTTGAGCCTTCAAAATATCTAAAATATCCACTGGCAATTTGGAAACTTCAACAGCTGCAAAAATATTAAGGCCTGAATGTTTTAGAATTTCTATCTTCAATTTTTTTCTTTTTTTAATAGGGCCAGGCATGAAATCGCCAAAAGTGTGCTTATAAAAATAACTCCTGTCATAGGTGTCGGAGTGCCATTGTGAAAGAAGCTGACAAAAAAGGAAGAGAAGAAAGCAACGGACCACTGAATAGTTCCAAGTAATGCCGATGCCATTCCCGCTCTATGACCTTGATGGCCTAGTCCTAAAGCAGCGGAGTTTGGAAAAATAAATCCCATGGTTGTCATCAGAAAAAATAATGGAATTAAAAGTGCGAACAATGAATGAAAAAAAATCGAATTGATAACTAAAATAAAGGCCATTAATCCCGAAACATACATAACATTTTTAAAAATTGATTCGAGAGAATATCTACGCAATAAAAAACGGTTTATTTGTGATGAACCGATAATTCCTATGGCGTTTGTTCCAAAAATCCAGCCATAATTTTCTGCTGGCACGCCAAAAAGAGTGATGAAGACAAAAGGCGAACCGGCAATATAAGCAAACATGGCAGCTCTCATCAGTCCCCCGGAAAGTGAATAACTCATGAAGACTCGATCCTTGCACAAATCGAAATAACCTAAAAGAGTAGGTTTTAATAAGGCAAAGAATTTTTGTCTTGGAACCTTTGCTAAAGTAGGTTTATGGGTCTCTGGTAAAAAGAATATGGTGCAAGCAATACTGGTTAAACTTAAAAGCCCAAGCACCAAAAAAATTGCTCTCCATTCAAAAAACTTTGTCAGGTATCCACCAAATAGTGGTGCGAGGATTGGGGCAACTCCCATAACCAGCATGAGCATGGAATAAATATGTGCAGATCTTTTTTTATCGAAGAGATCACTAACGATTGCTCGCGTGATAACCATCCCAGAACATCCTCCAAGAGCTTGAAGCACTCTGAAGGTGATGAACATTTCTATATTGGTAGACATAGAACAGCCAATCGAAGCGAAAAAATAAATGAGCATTCCTAAAATAAGCGGTTTTTTTCTTCCATAAATATCAGCAAGAGGTCCATAGATTAATTGCCCCAAAGCAAGGCCTATAAAAAAAGCGGAGAGTGATAATTCAACAGATGAAGCTCCAACTGAAAATGATTTTCCAATTTGGGGAAAAGCGGGAAGATACATATCGATTGATAGGGGATCAAAGGCAGTGAGAGATCCCAAAAGAATTATAAAAGGAATAGTTTCGTGTGGCGATTTTGCTTCTTGATTCATTAATTTGCCCAAAGGTGTTTTTTGATCATATAAAGAACTTTTCTCTTTTACAATTCAATCAGACTTAAAAATTGAATTAAGGCCAGAATTAACTCTTTGTTTTGCAAATCTTTTTTCCACCAAACCCCAAAAGACATTGGACTGCTCAATTTAATTTTTAGGTCTACCAGGGATTTATTTTGTAAATCATCCTTAATTACATAATAGGGGATCATGCTCCATCCGTGTTGATGAATGAGGGCCGAGCGAAGAGTTGAGAGGTCAGAAAAAATGAATTTTGGGTTTAGCTTTATACTCATGTCTTCTTGAAGAGAATTAATATCCGTTCTTTGGAAATGGATATAGTCAGATCCATTTAATATTTTACCTTTCTTCTTTATGAATTCACTGGAGGCGGCAATAATCATTTTTTCCGGAGTTACTTTTTTAAAACGAATGTCCGGGTGATAAGGTGTTCCACAATCAATGACAATATCGGCCAGGTTACTAAGAAGTAAATTTTCGGAATTCCCATCACTAGTGATAATTTCAATCTGGTCAGTTGTGTATTTTAAATTTTTCCAATTGGGCATGAGAATACGAGAAGCAAATTCTCTGGTGGTTGCCAAATGAATTTTACTTCCTCGATTTAAAATCAGGGACTGTTCGTTTGCTGCTCTTTTGGCCCAGTCACAAAGAAGCCTCCCATCTTTAGTGAGAAGCCAGCTTCCATTTTTCTTTTCTAAGAATTGCGTTTCAGTTTTTATTTTATTTAAGCGACGAGATAATACACTCACGTCTCGCTTCATGAGATCACTCAAATCCATTAAAGATTCAGATTTTTCTAAAGCAAGTAGCAGTTCACAATCTTCTGAAGACACTAAAAACTTCATATAACCAATCTCTTTGTTTTTTGGGAGAGTTGCAAAAAATGCAAATGTATCACGACTATTTGCAATGTACAGTAAATTGATTATCACTGTAAATGTATCAAGACCTATAAAAGGAGGGGAAAAATGAAGTTTTTATTATTAATGTTACTGTCTTTATCTGCGGCCAATGCCAGTTCTACCTATAATGTCCATGAATGGGGAACTTTTACTTCTCTAGTAGGTTCTGATGGCACAAGACAGGAAGGAATGTTTCATGAAGATGAAGTGCTGCCGAGCTTTGTTCATAATTTCGGGGAACAGCTTCCTCGTTTAGGATTAATGGCCTTTGCTACCTTGCCGACCTTTCCTCCGTTGCAGCGTCTTCTGCCGACACCAACACCAACGCCTACGCCACCACCACACCGCAATTGCGGACAGCATTCAAAAGTTGGATGTGATTTTTTAGAAGGACAATCTATTACTCAAAAAATGGAAACTCCGGTTCTTTATTTCCATTCAGACGTTCCTCTTAGAGTGACGGTTGATGTTGGCTTTCCAACAGGAATAATCAGTCAAACATATCCAGCACCAGTTTTAAGTCGACCTCTAGCAAATCCAGGAGTGAGTCTTACGAGTGGATTTGCTCGTTTTAATGTAGAAGTTTTAACGAAGACAGAGCTAATGCCTCCAGTTGTTGAAAGAGGAAATATTTACGCTCATGCCAGAGCAGTAGATGCCAACACTATCAAATCGAATAATGAAGTTGAAAAATTTATTTTTTACAGAGGTCTTGGAAAATTTGAAACGAAACTTTTAATAACTTCTCATAATGGAAATATTTCAGTTAAAAATAATACTTTAAATATTTCTAAAAACTTTATTCCTCGAGCCTTTCTAGTTGATACCAACGAGTTTGGTGGGGCCATTCTTTCTATAGGATCTTTTGTTGGCGGGAAAATAAAACATATTTCCGATAAAGATATCCAATCATTAAAAAATCACCATCAGGAATTTAGTATTTTTGCGGCATCGGCAAAAGCATTATTAACTAAATCCTTGGTCTCAGAAGGTCTGAATCTTGATGAGGCCCTGGCAATGGTTAACACTTGGGAGCACGGATATTTCCGTACACCTGGGCTAAGAGTGCTCTATATACTAAATCGTGATGAAGTTGAAAATATTCTGCCGATGACAATCACTCCAGCTCCTCAAGTTTTAAATCGTGTTTTCGTCGGGCGAATTGAAGTATTAAGAGATGTAGAGGAAAATCAAATCCTGGCCCAGATTTTGTTGGAGAAAGAATCGTTTAATGTAATGAGTCTTGGTCGCTTCGCTCCTTCTATTATCAGCAGAGTTTATCAAGTAGCTAAAGAGCGTGGTTTGGTCGATTTCAAACTGCAATCTCTTTTTGATCAATTTAATTTTAGCATCGCTGAAAATATGTAATCTTTTTTTGGGCACTCTAGCAAAGTGCCCATTCAAAACGAATGAATTCAGTTTATCAAAAATACTAACGCCTTAATTCATGTGCTCAATATTTCTTTGTTTAAGAGCAAATGTCCTTTAACTAAGCAGAATATTGTAATAAGATTTCCTTATATGAGTGAGGTTTTCAATGAGTAAAGATACAAAAATTGAGAGTGCAGAAGTTGGGTGGGGTGAGACAGTTGTAATGATTTGCACCAAATGCGGAAAACAATTTCAATCTGCACATAATCAGGCTGCACCTGAGCGAATAAAAGGTGATTTGAAATCTATTGCGAAGGCTGAATTAGGTAAAGGATCTGTCCGGGTTATTACAACTTCTTGCTTGAATATTTGTCCTGTTGATAAAATTGCAATTGCAGTTGCAAGTAAAAATGAACCGGGAACTTTTAAAGGCTATCTTGTAGATCCTGACATCTCGGGAGAAGAATTGTTTAAAAAGATTTTAAAAAAATAGATTATTGCTCTGTAAAAAAACGTTCTTTCATCTCGAGTAATCCTAATTCTTCCAATACTTGGTTTAAACGCTCAGCTGGCTTTTTACGAGGAAGATCTTTATAACTGGCCACTATCAATTCATTTTTCATTGAATGCTCCCAACCGACTAATTCTGTGACTGTTACTTGATAGCCGTGGGCCTCAAGTTGCAAACAGCGTAGAACGTTGGTGAGATGACTTCCAAATTCCCGGGTATGTATTGGATGTCGCCATATTTCACTGAGAGATGTTCTACCTAAATCACGGCCTTTATTTTTTCTCAAAACACTTGCAAGTTCTGCCTGACAACAAGGAACTAAAACAATATGACTGGCCTTTTTCTTAAGAGCAAAAGCAATGGCATCATCGGTTGCGGTATTGCATGCATGCAAGGCCGTCACTACATCTATTTGAGAGGGAAGTAGCTCTGAGTGAATCGATTCCTCAACTGAAAGATTTAGAAATGACATATATGGAAATTTAAGACGAGTTGCCAGTTCTTTGGATTTAACTACCAATTCATCTCGAGTTTCTATTCCATATATATGCTTTTTACCTTTTTGATTTTTCATAAAAAGATCATAAAGAATAAAACCTAAATAGGATTTTCCTGCGCCATGATCCACGAGAACCACATTTTCGCCCACATCTTTTAACAGGGGCTCAATAAATTGGCATAAATGGTAGACTTGCTTCAGCTTTCGGCGTGAGTCTTGATTCATCTGTCCATCACGCGTTAGGATGTGCAGTTCTTTTAAAAGTTCAATAGATTGGCCTGGTCTTATATCATTCATGGAATTAGTTTAAAGGATTTGATGATTTTTGACAAAAATTGTTTTAAAATTTTACCATGAATAAACAACCTTTGTATTTCCCCATTGAGCGCGGTCTCTATGAAGTTGCCCCAGGCCTTCGTCCTTTAGGTCATGATTTTGGCAATGGTTCAATGGACAAAAAAATTTTTCAAATCACCGATGAATTTCCTATTTACAGAAAAAACATGCTTGATTGTCGTGAAGAGCGATTAAATAAGTATTTCATTACACTTAATCTTTCTGATAAACGAGCTCAGACTCTTACTAAATTTATTGTTCTTAGGCTTGTTGAAGAATATCCCGAACTTTTTTCTCTCGAAAATAATATTTTATATTGTTCTCATACCGGTGACACAATTGAATTCGACCAAAATTTTAATTTAAAAAGATTTTCTTCACTTGAATTAATTAAGACGCCAGTCACTCATCCTATTGATGCTCTTAGTTTACAAGTACCAGAAGATTTGGCCCTTGTTTGTCGTGAAGAAAAAGACAATGCTATGATTGATCATTTAGCTATGCTCCATTTATGTTCTTCAAGCCATTGGGCGGCGGAAGATAAAATTGGTAGAAACTTTTTTGACATTCATACTATTATTCCGGGTATTGATAAAATTAACCGTGTGGCCGAAAAAATGGTGGAAACTATTATTTTAAAAGGCCCGTTTGTGCGATTTATATGGAGTTTTGTTACAGATAAAAGGCTTAACCATCATCCGATAGCACCTGAAGGCATGAATCAAGTAATATGGACGGGAAGAACTTTTAACGAATTTCAGTACATTCCTTTTTATTTTCGAATTGAGCGCCAGACAACTTTTGGCTTTGCCGAAGACCAGAGTTCACTCTTTACTATCGGTGTGAGTTTTCTCACAGGCCATGAAGTCAGAAATGACCCTCATATGCGCGATCAGCTCATATCTGCCTTGTTATCCATGACTCCAGAGAGTCGTGCCTATAAGGGTGTTGAAGGATGCTTTGATCAACTGTTGAAGTGGCTTCAAAGTTCAGAGTAAATTTTTGCCCTCTAAGTAAGATGGAGGATCGAAGATATAATTGAGAGATGTTGAAGATTTCTCTCACTTTTATTACTTGGTTGTCCTTAATAACTTCGGTCTTTGGGAATGATTATACTCATCTTGATCCTGATCACTTGATTCCTGCAAAATTACTTTCAACAGCTCTCACTTATTTTGATGATCATCTTGCTAGTATTCCCAATAAAAGATTTATAGGTCTCATAGATTTTAAACAACACAATTCGCTAGAGCGTTTTTATATTGTAGATATGGAATCTGGAAGAGTTGAGAAATTTCTCGTGGCACACGGAAAAAATTCCGATCCAGATTTTGATGGCCTCGCTACCAAATTTTCAAATATCAATGATTCCAATATGAGCTCTCTTGGTTTTTACCTGACGGCCGAGACTTATTCTGGAGCTCATGGTTATTCATTGCGATTGGATGGTCTTTCAAGCACAAACTCCAATGCCAGAGCACGCGCCATAGTTATTCATGCTGCCGACTATGTAGCACCTGGTGGTAAAATTGGAAGAAGCTTTGGTTGTCCGGCCGTTGAGCCTCGTTATCATCAACAAATAATTGATGAAATAAAAGAGGGATCTCTTTTATACGCAGCTTTTTAAATTTTTAAATTAACTTATTTTTCTTCTGGTAGTAAGTCGGCGTCCATTTCTTTGCATACAAGCTTAGTATCTATTGGATGATTGAAGCCATATAAATTTAATACGCCTTTCAATGTAAGTGATGTTGAGTAATCTATTTTTACAGAACCGACGAAACTATTTGTGTAAACGACAGGTCCATTCTCTGTCTCTTCTGTTTCAGGTAATTCTAAAAGCTTAACTGCGGGAGAATTATCCTCAATCAATATGCCATCAAGACTATGCATTCCATAAAGAAGCTTTAAAGCAGTTTCTCTACCATCTCCGGTGCTGTTTCGGTGCTCTAGTACATTGATAACGAGGTAATTATTTCGACAAGAAAGCCAAGTACTATCTCTAGCAAATGCTGAATGAGAAAAGACAAACATCATTATCAAAAGTAAGGTTACACGCTTCATTATATTCTCCGATTATATTACTAATTTGTATTGGCTATATACGAGTAAATATTAATTGGTGTCAATAGTTCAGACGAAAATTGTAACTTATACTTATAAAATATGTGTCAAAGCTTAATCACGATATCTACCCGACGGTTTTGGGCCCGTCCCGATGATGTATTGTTCGTGGCCAGTGGATTTTCTTCACCTGACCCGATAGCTTTAATACGATTTGCCGGTAATATATCTACGGACAAGAGATATCCTCTCACCGTGAGCGCACGTTCTCTGGAAAGTTTATCATTTATGGTCTTTGTTCCAATTGAATCTGTATGCCCTTCAACCACAACCGTACTGTTACTAAACTCTTTGATTACTCGTCTAACTTTACCTAGAAGTGGAAAATTAGAATCCTTCAGAGCAGATTGGGAGCTAGGAAACACTAATCCTTTTAAGCGAATCGTTATGGTGCTCCCAAGTTTTTTTACTTCTGCCTCATTCTTTGTGAATTTGCGGCGAGCACGTTCAAATTTTTCATTAAATACCTTTTCTGATTCATGATCTTCATTTTTTCGAACAACAGCGCTCTGACCTGTCGATATCCGGTCTTCAATCGATTTATTTTCTTTGCCTCGCATTTTTGTTGTTGCCAACTTTTCTTGAGACATTTTGTTTGTATCAGCTAATTCATGAGTGGTCTGTAAAAGTTGATAAGCACTTTGATTGGTTTCGCGTGAACGAGTTGCTATTTGATCAACTTCATGGGGATGAGTTGTAATATAGGCCGAGGTTTCATTGAAATTTTTTATTATAGTCACAAGAGTTTGTGGTGCAAATTTCTTGGCACCATCCTTAACTGCTAAAGCGATTGTCAGTCTTGCTTCAGTAAGATTTTGGCGTTTAATTGCTGCTAATTCTAACTCTGAGTAAGCAGTCTTGAGTGCAGATCGCATTTTTTCTACATTCGCAATATTATTGTATTCGAGATCAGTTGTTATATTTTTAAGAATATTATCTGCTCTTTGAAACTCCGATCTAAAAAAGCCGAAGGCTCCTGCGCTAACCGCTAGTTGACGAGCAATGATTACGTCTTGAATATTTTGATGAGAAAATTTCGCTGCTTCATTTGCACGATTTAAATAAGAACGGGCAATCGTAATCTGATGAGATGTCTCCGATGGAACCTTTTGTTTTTCTATGCTTTTTCTTGCATCATCTAAGTACTCAGTCGCTACATGAAAATTACGTGGAGATAATACATCCACTTGATTTGCCAGTGCCGAATTCATATCGGCATTTAAAGACTTAAATTCTTCTACTACGTTTACTGTTTTGGGAGTTTCTTGAACGGGTGGGCTCCGACTACAGCCAAAGAAAAGAAAACAAATTAAAAAAAAAGCGATTAAATAACTTGATTTCAATTTTATGATCTCCTGTAAAGTCATGCATTGAAAGATTAAATTTTTTGATTAGGAAAATATAATATAATAAGTCTATAGATGAGATCTGATTTGGTTATGCTTTCTGAAAACTTTTTTTAATTTTTATTTTTCAAGAATTCTTGTTTTAGTTTATTCACATTTTTACTTTGGTTCATATTGTCGATTCCGCGATTGATGATTTCGATCAATTCTTTAGAGTAGGAAAGCTCACGGCTGACCATAATATGGATCTCAAGAGGGGCCATTCCTTTAAGCTCCCCCCATCCAAAGTTTTTATCATCAGTATAATCGACCCCACTTGTAAACAGATAGTCAGCAGCATATTCTAGGCGACCTAAAACAACGTCGCAATGACCGGCCTTGAGTTTATCCATCACTTGTGGAAAACTTTTAGCCCCAGTATCAACCTCTTCGTTGCGAACCCCAAAATTGACATAATTGAAGCCGGCCTGCCCACACATATTCAGTTTTCGAAGGTCATTAGCACTTTTAATCTTGGCTGTGGGTTTAAGTTTTGAGTAGAAATAAACATCTTTGACTTTGTAGTATGTCTTGGAAATAAAGTAATTTTTCTCGAGTTCTGGTTTAATGGATCCGTTGAGTAGCATTGCATAATCGCCTTTTGTGACCATGGCTTGACAACGCTTCCATGGGATCAAGTCCACTTTGGATTCGATGCCTTTAGCGCCAAGAATCTGTTCGATATATCGCACTGAAAAACCGGTTACTTCAGTCGTTATTTTTCCATTTACTCTTCTGAAATATGCATAGGCCGGTAGTTCTGCTCCAATATCACAGATAGGAATAACCTTGGGAAGTTTGGCAAAGGCAGGTGTGGTGATAAAAAGGACAGTTAATAAATAAAGTATTAGTAAGTGTATTAATTTTTTAATCATTACTTTGTCCTCCTTTATTAATTTTTAATGAATTCGTATTCTATGTCTAATTATTTATCTTTTAATAATTAATCTTTAAAGTTTAAAACGCAGGAATTGCTAACTTCTTAAAACTCTATATGATTAAGTTATGAATAATTACAAAATGACGTTTTCTGTTAGGCATCTTTTAACTCTGACGATATTGATTTATTCAATTGCACAAACAGATATCGACTAAAACGCATCTGTTTCAAAGAAGGTGCAACTTATTTTTCTTTTTCAAAAAACAAAAAATTATTTGTTATCAATTGAAGGACTTCTGCTTCCTATATTGGGATTAACCGCAGACACTTCTTTTTTTGCTGAAGGTGGCTTCGAGGGCAAGCGACAAGTGACAATTTTAAATGAAGCCCGTGAGCTTTATAATAAGGATATTAAATCAGCACCCTTTATTGGAGCTGGCCTTAAAATTGGATTTGGAAAGTCACCAGATAAAGATTCACACGAAATCGTTGAAGATCTGTAACTTTAGTCTTTTTTTAGTGAAATAATATTTCCTAAAAGACAAAATATTATTCCTCCAATAATAAGAGGAGAGAAGTGCATATCTTCAAATACCGAAGAGACGATAACCGCAATCATCGGAGCGATTATACTGCTATAAGCAGCTCGATCGGCACCGATACTCCCTACTAAAGTTTGGTAGGCCCAAAAAGCAATCACAGTTCCAAAGACGGCCAGATACATTAATGACAAAATGAAACTTAAACTGGTGGGCAAAGCAAAGTTTTCGTGGCGAATAAGTCCAATCGTCAAACTACAAAGAGCACCATAGAGCATTCCGTAAGAATTAAAGATAATCATAGGAATTTTTAAGAGATGATTTTTATAAGCAAACATATTTCCTGTAGAAGCAAAAAATGTTGCAATAATTCCAATCAAAATTCCGGCAATAGGTCCCGCTCCCGCATTAAAGCTTAAAATTTCTTTGGAAAAAAGCAAAGCGATTCCGAAGGCACCCATTAAACCACCCAAAAAAACATTTTTTGAAATAGGCTTTTTAAACCATAATCGAAGTCCCAGCATATTAAAATAAACGAGTGAGGTGAAGGTCAGGGCCACCAAACCAGAGCTAAGTTTTTGTTCGGCAGTGTAAGTTAGAATATAATTGAATGAAAAATTGAAAATACCCTGAAGCAAAAAAAAGAGGTGATTCTTCAGAGGATAAGAAAGAGATTTTTTAGTAATAAAATAATTGAAGACGAACATTAAAGTAGCAGCAAGTAAAAAGCGATAAAAAACTCCAACCACCGGGCTTGTACTATTGATTTGAAACTTAATGACCAACCAGGTTGTCCCCCAAATAAGAGAGCATATGGTAAATAAGAAGTAATTTTTGGATTTCATTTTTTGTCTTTTCTCGAGTGATCCATTAAACTAAGCAGAACCCAAGATTAAAGCTTTTAGCTAGTGGAGTAAACCTTATGAAAATTCTTTTTTTATGCGCACTCAGTTTTCTTAATTTTGTAAGCCTGGCCCATTCTGCAGAGACTAAAGAATTTGATGGTTCGAGTATTAAAAGACTTGAGATCTCAAATCCTAAAGGCGAAATTCTTGTCGTCGCAACTCCAAATTCCAAAAAAATTATTGTGACGATTGATAAAATCCAATTCGATAAAAAATGTCACTTTAACCTCTCGAGCAGTATGGGGACAATCATTGCAAAGGTTGAACACGAAAATGCTCTTTTTGAGAAGGCCAATTGTATCAGTAAACTAAAAATTGAAGTTCCAAGTAAAATGATTGACCTTGATATTTCCTCTGGCTCGGCAAGTATTAAATTAGTGGACAATCAAGGGAAAGTAGATTTTAGCACAGCGACAGGGCCAGTTGAGATTCGTGGCGATATGCTAAAGAATATTGAAGGTAAGACTGCAACTTCCAATATGCGTATTTCTTATAGTAAATGCCCTGCCAGAGCTGATATTAATTTAGTTACAGCAACCGGGGATACAGAAATCTATCTTCCATCTAATTGTAAAATTCGGGTCTCACATAAAAGTGCTACAGGTGAATTATTTAATGAATTAGGCGAGACTGAGGAATATCAGGTTCATATCAGCTCTAAGTCAGCGGCCGGAAGCCTAAAGGTCAAGAAATTCCAAAAATAATATTTTTGTCTAATTGTAATCTTATCCCCAAGTTGTATTTGTTTTATTAAGATATAACTATGAGATCATATTTTAGTGAAGAAATTATTCAGAAAATTCTTAAATACGCCGCCGTTTTCAATATTGTTTGTGGTCTCTTTTTAGTTATTTCTCCCAATGCAATATTTAAATTCTGGGGGGTTCCAATTCCCAATATTATTGAAATTTGGCAATACTTAGGATCGATTTTAGTAATTTTTGGTATCGGATATTATATTGCCAGCTTAGGACCTGATACCTCTTGGCCGATTATTCTCGTCGGTTTTTTGTCCAAGATTTTTGGCGTAATAATGTTATTTAAAGCCTATCTCTTGGGCTCCCTTGCTTTAAACTTTTTTAGTTTGGTACTGTTTATAGACGTCCTTTGGATTCTTCCCTTTTATTACGCTCTCATTTACGCCTATGAAGTTAATACGTTGGAAGAAAGCGCACCAAAAAAGTTTTACGACCTGATTAAAGTAGTTAGAACCAGCAAAGGAGACACTCTCTCCGAATTATCAAAAAAAGAAAATGTTCTTTTGGTTTTTGTCCGTCATTTTGGTTGCACTTTTTGTCGTGAAACTGTTTCTGAAATTGCTAAACTTGACGAGAGTATTAGAGGCAAAAAGTTAACTCCAGTTTTTGTCCATATGAGTGATCCTTCTTTTGGTGATGAATTCTTTGCCAAGTATTATAAAGATCCAGTGGCACACGTTTCAGATCCACAACGATTTCTTTACAAAAGCTTAAACCTTAAGCGCGGAAGTCTGTCTCAATTGTTTGGTCCTAAAATATGGATTCGAGGTCTTTGGGCCGGTATTTTTAAAGGTCATGGTCTTGGGAGTATAGAAAGCGATGCCCTGCAGTTAGGAGGATATTTTATCCTATCACACGGGCAAATTGTTTTTGAACACAAAACAAAAGATGCTGCCGACTTTTTTAAACTCCAACTCCTTCCAAAAGCTTAAATCGTGATACACTCTTAATGTTCTAATTTCCTTTATGGAACAGGGAGTGTCTATGTGCGGTTTCGTAGTTATCGAGGGGTCCTTCGATACGTCTGCAACTAATGATTTCAAACATGATTTTCAAAAACTAAACCACCGTGGTCCCGACGATCATCAACTCGTCCCTTTTTCCAAAGGTCTTATAGGCTTTCATCGTTTAGCGATCATGGATTTGTCCGATCATGGAAGACAGCCTTTTCATTCTCATTTATCTAATTTACTAGTCTGTAATGGCGAAATTTATAATTACCCCGCTTTGAAGAAAGAATGCACTAAACACACTTTCGTATCCGCCTCTGATTGCGAAGTTCTTCTTCCTCTTTACGAGCAATGGGGATTAAAAAAAATGGTGGAGAGCCTCGATGCCGAGTACGCTCTAGTCATCTGGGATAATAAATTAGGTAAATTGGTTGCGGCCCGCGACCCAATGGGAATTCGCCCACTTTTTTATGGAAAAACTATAAACGGAGGCATCGCTTTTAGTTCTGAAGTTAAAGCACTTCTGGATTTTTGCAATGAGATATTACCTTTTCCTCCTGGGCATTATTTTGATGGCGATCAATTTCATTCTTATTTAGATCTGGGACATGTTGAAAAGTTCCACGAACTCCCTCAAAAAGAAATTTTAAGAGGAATCAATACTCGTTTAGTTAGTGCCATTAAAAAAAGATTGCAATCAGATGCTGAAGTGGGATTTCTTTTAAGCGGCGGTCTCGATTCAAGTCTGGTCTGCGCCATCGCTCAAAATTTAAAACCAAAAAAAGCTATTCGCACTTTTTCAATTGGAATGACCGACGATGCGATTGATTCGAAATATGCACAGGACGTAGCGACTTTTATTGGCTGTGATCACACCAACGTCGTAATGACCACGAAAGAGGTTTTAGACGCTCTCAAAGAAGTTATTTACCATTTGGAGTCTTGGGATATAACAACTGTGAGGGCTTCAATTGGAATGTATTTAGTTTGTAAATACATCCGCGAAAATACCAAAATTAAAGTTCTTCTATCTGGAGAAGTGAGTGATGAGCTTTTTGGTTACAAGTACACAGACTTTGCTCCGAATGCATCCGAGTTTCAAAAAGAATCACAGAAGCGCATTCGCGAACTCTATCTTTATGACGTGCTTCGGGCAGACCGTTGTATTTCGGCCCATTCAATAGAGGCTCGAGTTCCCTTTAGCGATAGCGATTTCGTTTCCTTCGTCATGGGCATTAACCCAGAATTAAAAATGAACACCACAGGAATGGGAAAATTTCTATTAAGAGAGGCTTTTAAAGCAGATAATATTCTTCCAGATCATATCTTATGGCGCGAAAAAGCAGCCTTCTCCGATGCCGTAGGACACAGTATGGTTGATGAGCTAAAAGCAGAAGCCGAACGATCTTATAGCGACGAAGATGTGAAAAATGCGGCCCAAAAATATCCCTACAAAACTCCTTTCACTAAAGAGTCTCTTATGTACCGAGACATCTTCGAGAGTTTTTACCCTAATAGAGCTGAACTAATAGCTGACTACTGGATGCCAAACTCGTCTTGGGATAATTGCAAAGTATCCGATCCCAGTGCCAGGGCACTTCCTAACTATGGAAAAAGCGGCGCATGAGCTACAAGACTGTTTTTGAAAATGCTCATTTCATCATTGTAGATAAAGCTCCCAATGTTTTAAGTGTTCCTTCTCGCTTAGGGAAAGAGGATCCCAGGGCCTGTTTAGGTCATATACTGCAACAAGATTTAGGGAAAATCATTTTTCCAGTACATCGTCTAGACTATGAAGTCCAAGGTTTAATTATCTACGCTTTAACTCCGGAAGCTCAACGGGCCGGAAACGCTTGGTTTGAAAATAAAACGATTCAGAAAATTTATTGTGCCATCTCGAAATCGAGTGGAGCATTTGTTGTCGGTGAAACTTATGAGTGGAAGTCTAAGCTATTGCGAGGAAAAAAACGTGCCTATGAAGCCTCTCATGGCAAAGACAGTTTAACTCGGGCAAAGTTAATTTCAATAGATGAAAAAGGTTTTTCTCATTGGGAACTCATGCCTATAACCGGGCGGCCTCACCAGCTTCGTTATGAACTTTTTCGTCACGAAGAAGTGATTGTTGGTGACTCACTTTATGGATCAATTGAAAAATTTTTTGAAGACGGAATTGCTCTGCGAGCGTATGAAATTGATTTTTCCAAAATAAAAAATCGCGAATTATTTTCTCTTCCAGAAAATATTTTTTCAAAAAAAATTTAAAAGATTTGCCATCGTCTTACCTTTATCTTTATACTAATTCTACTAGGGTATTTTTTTTACTATGAGGGTGAAAAATGGCAAACGTGAAATGCTTTTTTAAAAAGCAGTTTTCCTTTCTGGTTATCTTGATCGCTGTTTACGGGGCATTTTCTTTAGAAGCTAAAGCAGATACAAATCCGCAAATGATCAATCTTAATATGCAGTTTAAGGCGAAAAACAAAACATTGAAATCTGATCTTGCAATGCCATTTTATCAAACGGCAGAGCTTGAAAAACGTTTTGATAACAAAAATGTTTTAATTGAAGTTAATCCCCGCCGCGGGAAAAACAGCAATGAAGTTGCAATTGAAATGAGATTTTATAAATCTAGTGGCGCAAAAGCTTTTGCTAAAAAAGAAATAATTGCAAAATTAGGTGAAGAATCCAAAATTACAATAAAAGGCATGACTATTAAAGTGACGCCTATTTTCTAATACACCTATGGTTTTATTTAAATAATTTTTGAATATGCTCAAACAGCGGAATAAGCTCTAAGCTAATTAGAGCAATAACTGTAAGTTCGAGCATATGACTTCTTCGGTGATTAATATTATCGAGAAGGAGTTTAGAAATTTCCGCTAAATTTTCAAGTTTATTATCAATACTGATCTGCCAATCAGCAAATCTAAATTTCTTAGAGGCCATTCTAAAAACTACCGAATGGTAAAGATCTCCAATAACTTTTAAGGAATTTTCAACTGTTTCTACGATCTCGGCGATTTCAATATAATGCTGACCTGCTTCGAGCGCTAAGTCTGTATAGCGAGTTGAAAAAATACTCATTTCCTTTAATTCAATCGCCGAATAAATTTCGCGCAATTTTTTATCTAATAAATCGTCGTAATAACGCACCTCTAACAATTGGTTCAAGGCAAATTCTATTACATCAGGGATATCGAGTGAACCGCTTGGCTCGATAATAAAAGCTGAGTTCCAGTCGATAACGGCCAGATCATTTTTGTAATATTGTAATTTGGTTTCGTATAAGCGCGTGTAAATCTGAGGTGATAAAGTGTATTTCTCTTCAGTCAAAATAAGAGCAGCTATATCTTCTTGTTCTAAAATGAGTGAAGCATCGGCATAATCCTCAGCAAATTTTTCTATAAAATAAAGAATAAAATCTTCGTTTACTTCAGAGTCTTTTATTTCATTAATTTTTCCAATGGCCTCATGAATTTGATGACTGAGTTCAAGTGCGCGAGCACGGGCATACATATCGAGATCTTCGTAGTCTTGAATTAATTCTGATAGTACTCGGAGTTGATCAATGGTCGTCCCTTCTGGAATCAAATACTCAAAAGTAATAGAAAGAGTACCGAAGTCCCAAAGTTTAGCGCTGATCTCGCAAGTAAACTCTCGTCCCTGATCAGAGTAAGAATGGCCACCAAGCATAATACTTAATGGGTCATTGGAAACAATAACCGCCTGGCGGTTTATTTTTTTTAAACGAAATTTTGACCTTGAAGTCGAAGCAATTGCCAATATTTTCTCGGCTTTTTCCAAATCAACTTCTTCCCCGATATCATAGACTCGGTAGACAAGAATTCGGCCTTTAGTAATTGTATTTGGTATTGCAGTCATGGATTAATTCTAACATATTCAGAAAGTTTCTTGAATGTGAGAAATTTGTGACCTTTTAAGTCTTAATTTTGTTCACTTTTAATGATATAGTTGTATATAAGAATCAGGTAATAATCTTCGAATTTACAAATTTTGTGAGAAAAAATGATCAATCAAAGAATTGAAAAACTAAAAAGCGATTTCAAAAATTTTGGTGAATGGGAAGCTCGTTATAAGCATCTAATCGATCTCGGTAAAAAAATGCCGCCGATGAAAGAAGAATTTAAGACTGAAGAAAATAAAGTTAAAGGCTGTCAGTCCCAAGTTTGGCTTCATGCTGAGCTAATTGGAGATAAGGTTCATTTTAGTGCAGACAGTGATGCTTCTATCGTTAAAGGGATCGTGGCCCTTTTGGTATTTGTTTATTCTGGTTCAACACCTGACGAGATTCTTATGACCAAACCAACTTTTTTGGAAGACATTGGTCTTCGCGAACATCTCTCAATGAGTAGGGCCAATGGTCTTACTTCAATGGTTAAGCAAATTTCTTTTTATGCCATGGCCTTTAAAGCAAAACTCCAAATGATCTAACACTAAGAGGATTCAATGTTAAATATTTCACGCCCAAGAAGAAACCGTCAAACTCCGGCCATCAGAAATTTAATCCGCGAGACTCATCTTTCAACTCACGATTTAATTGCACCATTATTTGTAATTGAAGGAAAAAATATTTCTGAACCCATTGCTTCTATGCCAGGAATTTCCAGGCTATCAATAGATCTTTTAGTTCGCGAGTGCAAAGAGCTCTACGACCTTGGTATTCCTTGTGTTTCTTTATTTCCAGCGATTGATAATAAATTAAAAGATCAAAAGGCAAGCGAAGCTTATAACCCCAATGGACTTTATCAACGGGCCATCCGCGAAATAAAAAACGCACTTCCAGATTTATTAGTAATGACTGATGTCGCTCTTGATCCTTATTCAAGCGATGGTCATGATGGCCTTGTCGATCCAAGAAATGGTGAAATCTTAAACGATGCTACGCTAGAAGTTCTAGCTAAGATGTCTATTGTCCAGGCAAAATCGGGATCAGATATTGTGGGCCCATCAGATATGATGGATGGCCGGGTTGGATTTATCAGAGACGCCCTTGATGAAGAAAATTTAGCTAATGTAGCAATCATGTCTTACGCTGCAAAATATGCTTCAGCTTTTTATGGGCCTTTTAGAGATGCTCTGGGATCTGCTCCAAAAAAAGGTGATAAAAAATCTTATCAAATGGATTACGCCAATGTTCGCGAGGCCCTTCGTGAAGCTTATCTCGATGAATCAGAAGGCGCAGATATTTTAATGGTTAAGCCGGGACTTCCATACTTGGATGTAATCAAAACTCTTCGCGACAACACCACTCTTCCACTTGCTGCCTATAACGTAAGTGGAGAGTACGCTATGGTTAAAGCTGCTGCTGAGAAAGGTTGGATTGACAATGATTCAGTGATGATCGAAATGCTCTGGAGCTTCAAGCGCGCAGGCTCAGATATGATCCTTACTTATTTTGCTAAAGAAGCTGGCCGTTTGCTCCAAAAACACTAATTAGGTTTCATGAGACATAAGGGAAGCTTTAAAGCCCGGGAACTTTGGTAATTCTCATTACTTTTTCAAAAGTGTTGAGGTACGAGTCTGACAGGTGACGAGACTCCATACATTGAGTGTCGTAATTAAAGATAAAATCTTCGGCCCCTTGAACTAATATACCTTCAACTTTTCCCGTATTTTTATTAAAGACTGGAGACCCTGAATTTCCACCATAAGCGTCCAGGTTGGCCGTGAAGTAATTTGCACGAAGAAGCCATGAGCGAAATTTTGTCTCACGTTCATTTTCATTCATACGAGAAACTCTCGCTCCATCGGTGATCTTCATTGGAAGTCCCAATGGGTGACCAATGACGACAAGGGGAGTATTGAGATTGACTCGTCCAAGTTTTCTATGAGTTAGTGGTTTGCGGTCAAGAACATCGCGATCGAGTTCAATTACAGCATAATCTTCAACAACTTTTTCGGTATAAACATATTTTTGAGCGATAATTCTTTTACAATTATAGACATTGCTCTTTTTAAATTGAGTAGTCCCTTCTCTGAAATCAAATACCCATTGGTTTGTTGAACATTCTGAAACATTGGACATACAGTGCCCAGCAGTTACTAATTTATTTGGAGCAATTAAAAATCCAGAGCAATCTCCAACGCTGTACTGTTCGATGAATCTTTCTGTCGAACAGATTTGCGGAATAACATTTTTTAATTTTTTAAAGGGAAAATTCAGAAGTGTAGAGTCTTCACGGCTCTCGGATAATCGTTTACTAGGAACACGTAGTGCGACGGAGCGGGACTTTTCTATAAAATCGTGATCGGAATAGTCTTCAACTTCATAACGGTCATCTTTACCATAGATTAAATCAGTGTTTTCAAAATCAAAAGTACGAGCTTGTACTTTTAAATTAACAGCAAACAGCATAGTTATAAGTGTAACTGCCTTAGTCACTGACATAGTCATAATAAAATCCCCCAAAATTGCGAAAGAAAAGGCCCCCCACACAGGCATATAAGTAAATACAATTAGCTTTTAACTATGGGAAGTCAGTTTGAAAAAATTACCTTGTTTTCACTTAAACTCTCTGCTTTTTGCATGTTATAATTGCCCTGAATTTATAGTGTTTGTACTGGAGCCTATATGCTGAATGTTTCTTTAAAAGTTTTCCAACATAAGTCCCAATTTGAATCTATCTGCTCGATCGAGAGATCGGCAGTGGAAGTCTTTTTTAACGATTCTCTCGATTTGATTTTTCCAGGAATGCTTAGGAAAAAATTTCAAAATTTAGAGGAGTTAAACTCATTAATGGGCATGCATTTAAAAGATCTGGAAAGACTTTTAAGTCAGGTATTTATAGTTGGAATAACGGCCACAAGTATTATCGAAGATTACAGCAATCAAATTATTCCAATGAGTATAGAAATTGAAAAAGATGCCAAAGCTTTGCTCTTAGGGGACCCCGCCGCAAAGGATTTAATTGAAGTTATTCTTTGTTATCCGGGGTTGTTTGCGATTGCAGCTTATAGGCTAGCTCATTTTTTTAATAGCCGAAAAGTTTTGATAATTCCCCGCCTCATAAGTGAGATAGCTCATGAAAAAACAGGAATAGATATTCACCCCGGTGCAGTTATTGGTGAGTCTTTTTTTATTGATCACGGAACAGGGGTTGTGATTGGAGAGACTGCCGTGATCGGCAATAATGTTAAAATTTATCAAGGTGTTACTCTTGGAGCTTTGAGTGTTGATAAGAATTTAGCGGAAACTAAAAGACATCCGACTATTAAAGATCATTGTGTAATTTACTCTCATGCGACCATCCTCGGGGGAGAAACTATCATTGGTGAAAACAGTGTTATAGGCGGTAACGTATGGATGACCAAAAGTGTGCCGGCCCATTCAATGGTTTATCATAAAAGTGAAGTCAAATTAGATCGTGTTGATCAAAATATTATATTAGATATAAACAAGCAGGAGGAACTTACTTATGAAATATAAAAATATATTAGACACTATCGGACGGACTCCAACTGTTAAAATCAATAATCTTTTTCCCGAAGCTAATAAAAAAAATATTGAGATTTATTTGAAACTAGAAAGAAGCAATCCAGGTGGTTCAATAAAAGATCGAATTGCATTATCAATGGTTGAAGACGCAGAAAAAAAAGGGTTCCTTACAAAAGACACTTTGATTATTGAACCAACGTCCGGGAATACAGGAGTTGGGCTTGCCATAGTGGCCGCGGTAAAGGGTTATCGTTTAATTCTTACAATGCCGGAGAGTATGAGTCTTGAGCGTCGTCGCTTATTAGCACTTTATGGAGCCCAGTTAGTTCTCACACCAAAAGAAAAAGGAATGAAAGGAGCAATTGAAAAGGCCCGTGAATTAGTGAGCGAAAACACTCATTCATGGATGCCGATGCAGTTTGAAAATATGGCCAATGTAGAAATTCATCGCCAAACAACAGCTAAAGAAATTGCAGAAGACTTTTCGGACGGTCTTGATTTTATCATTGCTGGTGTTGGAACTGGAGGGCATATTACTGGTTGTGCTGAAGTCTTGCTAAAAGCGTATCCCAAGTTAATTGTTTTAGCTGTAGAACCAAAGGACTCAGCAGTGCTCTCTGGAGGCCCGGCAGGGCCGCACCCCATCCAGGGAATCGGAGCAGGTTTTGTCCCTGCAATCCTAAACCGCGAATTAATAAACGGAATAATAACAATCACAAAAGACGAAGCATTTCAATACACACGTGATGCCGCTAAAAAAGAAGGTATTTTAATAGGAATTTCTAGCGGAGCTAATCTCGCAGCTGTCGCTAAAAAAATAAATGAAATCCCTGATGGATCAAAAGTTCTCACTTTTTGCTACGACACCGGTGAGCGCTATCTTTCCATTGAAGGACTTTTTTAGTTTTAAATTAAAACCAGAATGAGATACTCGAAAGCAATTGAAATGCTTCAGCGTTAGCATTAAAGACACCTTTAATAAAAGTTAAGTCTTTCACGCCATTTTTAGCTGCAATTTTTTTCTCGTATAAAACTCCAGTAGTAATGAATGAGCTTTTTGATAATTTATACTGACCACCAACTTCGATTTTATAACTACTAGAGACAACTGTTTGTCCAGCTCTGTCGATTTTAGAGTCAGCAGCATAAGTTATTCCATCAACTGTAAAATTGGTATAAGTGTGTGCCTGATCTTTTACATGTAGGTATTCCAGGTTGGTTAGCACACTCCAGTATTCATCGAAGTGGTATTGAAGACCAGTTTGCAGAAAATATTCATTTTTTCTATAAGTTGTATATGCTTCGAATGGGGATTTACTGGTAAAACCATAAATGGCATCAACCCAGAATTCCCAAACTGTAGAATCAAGAGTTGCTCCAAAATCGATTGCATAACTTGCTTTATCTTGAAGTTTATTCTTGAAATATGCTTGTCCTGTGGTGAAGGTCCAATCTTGAGTTTTATAAAATTCAAATTTATTGGCAAGTCCTAATTGTTTTTGAGTAGTGAATGCTGGAACAGCTTTTGTTTCGTAGGCGGTAATAAATTTTGGACTTATTGTTGTACCAGCGCCACTTGCCGAAAATTTAGGATTTCCTTTTTCATCAAATTGGATTTCCTGACTATCACCCCAGATAGTAAAAGTATTTGTAAAACCAAGTCCTTTATTTCCGTAAGCAAAACTAACAAGGGCCTTATTGCTAATTTTTCTCCAACTGTTTTCACTTTCTAAAACAGTCCCGCCATCTTGATAAGTGTTTTCAATTACACCCCAATGTAGATTCTGGAATTTAACAACACCTTTTCCAAGGGTTATTTTCCAATTTTTAAATCCTCTATAAGTCGCATAGGCTTCCTCAAAAAGATTATTTTGAACTGACAAGTTCCCATCGATATTTAATTTTATCGCAGCAGTCATATCATCTTGTTCAGCAAATATTTTTAAATCGAGTACACCAATTCCAACATCGAGTGAGTCTTTTGTTCTTTGAATTTTTTTGTAGTTGAAAGCATCAAGAGCGATGAAGCCTTTAACAGCTGCATCTAATGAGTAAGAGAGATTAGGCGTAAGAGTAACAACCAAAAGTGTGAAAATGAACTTTCTCATGAATCCCCCAAAAATGTCTAATGGGGGTTATGTATCACTTGTCCGATTCTTTTTCTATACACTTTTCTACAGAATCAAAATAAGATTGGTACTCACCCTTAACAGAATCCCAACATGACTGCTTTGATTGTGTTGCTATTGCACGATCTTGAGGTTTTTGGTGTGAACATGACACCAGTAAAGTCGTCAAAGTAAGAGTAAACAAGGGAAGTTTGATTAGTTTTTTCATTAGAGTCTCCTCAGATCAATTTTAGAGTAAAAAAGGACTGAGGAGAAGATAAGCGTTTTTGCCGATTATTATTTCTTTGCAGGAGCTTCTTCTACTGCCTTTGAATCAGCATGTTCGGATTTAATCGGACATTGTTCTTTTTTTCCATCTTTATGCATGTCACATTGTGATTCACAACTCTTACTAACACCGTGGTGATGAGCACATGAAGTAAGGATAAAAAGAGCTGAGAGCATTGCAACAGATACAAAAGATTTCATGATAGTTCCTCTGACAAATTTAATACATGAATTTATTATAAAGAATTTTTTCAGTTGTACTAGAATTAGAAATTAAGGGAGTAATTTTCACACTCAATACTTAAGTCTTTTGGTAGGAATTTCAAGGTGTCTAAACCATGATAAGTCCTTGGGTTCAAGGCCGCCAGATAGAGAAGTGGTCTGATCGCAGTCGCTGTTTCATAGGTAGAGCTGATAACAACATTGTGATGAAAGCTAGCAGCATACTTTATTATTTCAAAACTTTTACTGATTCCAAAAATTGAAGGTTTTAGAATAAGATTTAATCCTTCAGGTAAATTTCTAAATTGGCTTAATTGGTTTTTATAAACTTCAAGTGATTCATCTATGGCAATGGCATAAGAATAAATTTGATTAAAAGTATAATAGTCGTAAGCATTCTTCAACGGCTCTTCAATATATTCAATTGCCGAAAATAATAATGGTCCACATCCTCTTTCAAGTTTTTCGATATAACTTGTTAGGTCTGCGAGTTCAAAGCGGCGATTGCCATCGAGTCTCAAGAGAATATTGGGTTTAATTTTGAAAAGAGATTTAATCAATTCAATTGTTTCGTTGAGATTATTTTGATGAGGACGAATTTTAATTTTCAGGCATTCGGGAAGATGGTCCATTTTTATAGAACTAGAATAAAGCCCGTTTATTTTAACAGGATATTTATGAATGAAACTTAATACATCCGGCACACATTTTTCAATCACAGAAAACAAAACACTTTCTATGATAAATAAAAGTTCACCTTCAATTCCTCGAGTGTTTTTAGACTTCACCATATTAAATAACGGCACATCTAAAATAATATTTTCCAAATTTAAAGTATTATATTGAAAAAAGGAATCCAGCGTGTACTGCCATTCCTGTAAATTATATTGATGAAATTTAGGCAATGCACAGAGATCCAGATGGTTTATAAATTTTTCATTTTGAAAAATTGAAATATTTAAGACCTGATTTTTTATTAAGGAATAGTTTTGTATGATAATCGAAGAAGTATAGGTGAAATCTGAAATTTTAAAACTGAGTTTAATTTTCACAGAATATTGCCACTGGACAATAATAATCCCAGCGAAGCCAAGACACAATAAAGCAGAAGGTATTGCGCCGTTTTAGCTAATGCCTGATTGAGACTGCGATCAATTGGTTTAGTATAGATATTGAGCCAGTTTTTCATAAAGGCAAGTGGCAACAAACTAACTGGAAAAAGATAAACATAATGAAAGGCAATCGCTACTATTAAAACAAGTAAAGACGAGCAGGCAATTAAGACGATGCATAAGCGTCTTTGAAAAGATTCTCCAAAACGCACGGCTATAGTTCGTTTGCGGGCCTCAGTATCTGTTTGAATATCGCGAAGATTATTAATTGCCAGGATTGTCGCAGAAATAAATCCCGGTCCGATTCCCAAAATAATCGCCAGATTTGAAAATTGATGAATTTGTAAATAAGTTGTTCCGCTAACAGCGATAATTCCAAAAAAAATAAAGGCTGCGACTTCGCCAAGTCCATTATGGGAAAGTGGAAAAGGTCCACCGGTATATCCGTAAGCAAAGTAGAGAGAGAGAAGCCCGATAAAAATGATAACTGGACCGCCAATCCACATTAAATAAATTCCCAAAATAAACGCAAGACTCAATACGAGAATAAGAGCGTGTTTCATAGCTGTTGCAGAAATAAGGCCAGCATGCGTGACTCTAGTAGGTCCTAAACGTTTTTCTGAATCAACACCACGTAGTGAATCGAGATAGTCATTGGCCAGGTTTGAGGCAATTTGCAAGAGCAGAGCACAAAGAAGAGTTAAAAGAGCGACAATACCATTTAAATAAGACTGGTAAATAAAGGCCACGGTCAATCCTAGGATAACGGGGGCCACTGATGCAAAAAGTGTCTTAGGTCTTATAGCCAGTATCCAGTTATTTATCATAAAATTTCATCTCTAAAATACTATTAAAGTTTTATTGTTCTTAATTGATCGTAAACATCTTTATTAATTTTATTATCAATAAATATTTCCATCAAACAATGTCGATTTTTTTCTTGAAGTTTATTAAAGCTCGGGACGAGAGATTCTCTCTCATGCACTTCGATATAATCAATTCCGATAAGTTCAGCAGCTTTTTTAAAAGTCTGACCGTGTGGACTGGTGATATAATCAAGAACATTCTGCTCTTTATTGATTGGTAACAAAGTGAAAATTCCACCGCCGTCATTATTGATTAATATTATTTTCAGTGAAGTTTTTAAATCTTTTAAAAAATAAAGAGAGTTTAAGTCGTGAATAAAAGAAACATCACCAATTACCAGGTATAATTCTTTTTCTACTCCATCAATAAAGCCACAGCTTGAAGCTATGAATCCTTCAATTCCACTAACGCCTCTGTTTGTTGCAACCGTAATATTTTTTCTATTACTGTAGGAGAAATAAGCATCGAAGGAGCGAACAACAGTGCTATTTCCGATATAGAGAATTGAATTATCTTTAATATGATCTACGATAACTTTACTGACCATTGGATAGGCGAGTGGTCCATCATCAATTAATTGTATTTTTGCTAAAGTAAAAGCTTCGAAATTAAGATCGAATTTTTTTTCAGGAAGGGGTAGACAGATGATTTGTATTAATGCTTTCAATGTTGAAATGATATCAGCATTGATTCTCATTTTCGTATGGTGAGAGGGATCTTCTTTTTCTTTATTCAAACTCAGAGTGATTAAATTAATTGATGGTACTTGTTTTAAAAAAGTATAGTAATGCTTGGAGGTCAGTCTACCTCCAATATGGAAAACAGTTTGGGGTGGATTTTTGATCAAGGCATCCTGGACTTCCGGATGATCAAAAGTGGGAAGAGCATTATCTGTTAAATTGAATGAATATTTAAGAGAACTGGAAACATCAAAGTATGTTGGCCAGTTTAAAAGCTTTATGAAGTCCACAACTGACTGAGTTTCATCGTAAGGATTTAAACTTCCTATAACCAAAAGCCCGGTTTTAGAATTTTTCAGAATTTGAGCGATCTCAACCAGATCTTCTTGCAAGGGAGTTGTATTCAAATTCATATAGCGAGTGCATGGGCCATCGTATTTAACTTGATCAGAGGCAAGTTTTAAATAATCTTCCGGAATAGGTATGATCGTTGCCTCAAGAGGCTCTCTGAAAGCGCAATTAAAATGAACAGGCCCTTTTTGGGGGAAAAGAGATTTGTGAATAAGGTTTGATAATGAGGATGTTAAAGCGAGCGGACTAATTGAGAGTGTTGGAGCTCCAAGATTCATTTCACCTTGAACATAATCCCCAAAAAATTTAGTTTGATCCATCGTCTGGTTATCGTCACAAAAAGTAAGTTCTGGCGGTCTATCTGCCGAGAGAACAATCAAAGGCAAATTAGATTTCTTAGCTTCAATCACCGAGGGCATATAGTTTGCCATTGCGGTACCTGAAGTACAAACAACTACGGCCGGAACTCCGGTGGATTTAGCGTAACCTAAAGCTCGGTATCCTGCCGCTCTTTCATCCATGCACATGACTATTTTTATTTTTGAATTAAAATTTTTTGCGTTGACCATAGCGGCTATTAAAGGAGCATTTCTCATACCGGGAGAAAGATAAAACTGAGTGATTTTATTTTTTTGAAATTCATCTATTATTAGTGAAGACCAAGCGCGATTTATATTCTCACTTAATAATTTATTCATGGTTTACGACCTTCAAAAAAGGATTCATTTTTATTCCAGTCTCTATCCATTCTTCTTCAGCAATTGAACCTTTCACAATACCTGCTCCACCAAAAAAAGAAGTTTTTGATCCTTCTATTAAAGCTGAGCGAATTCCTACTGCCAGTTCCGAGTAGTGAGCACTAATGACGCCAATGGGGGCCGCATAAGATTTGCGAGCGTAAGGTTCTAATTCCAGAATTTTCATTTTGGCCTTATCCCATGGAAGACCGCCAATGGCCGGCGTGGGATGAAGTAGGTTTACTAATTCCAGAGCAGTAATATTTGATTGCAGTTTGGCCTTAATGGGAATTGAGCGATGCTGGATATAGGGCAACTTCATGGTTTGAAGCTCTGAGACAGTAAGACTAACGGATAAAGGTTTAATCCTTCTGAGTATTTCAGCAGTTACAAAATTGTGTTCGCGGGTGAGTTTATCATTTTCTTTTAATTGTTGCTCATATACCTGATCTTCTTTCGGAGTAGCACCCCTCGGGGCACTTGCGGCGAGAGATATTGATTCAAAATTATCATCGGCCAATGAAAAAAGTTTTTCCGGGGACAGAGAAATAAAAGCCTTGTCGAAAGTCATTTGATAAAAAATGGCATAGCTGGAATTTGCATTGTTATTTTTTTCCATAACAGTTTTGAAAAAAACAATTGGCTCAACAGGTTCACTGTAATCAAATATTTTTTTTCTCGATAAAACAATTTTCTCCAATTCTCCACTCTCAAAAAGTAAGTCGCACTTTTCTATCATTTCTGTCCATTGATCATGTTCTGGGTACTCTTCATATGATTCCCAGGGAGGTATGAAAGGATCGTAGAGATTTAAATCAAAATTAAGATTGAAAAATAAATTTGGTGAAGAGACGTTTTTATACTCAAAACTTGGATGAATTGAGAGTTCTGTTTTTCCATTTTTAGAAACAAAAATCCACTCAGGTAATATGAATTCAGAGGCATTGGGATTTTCTTCAAACATGAATGCAGCAATGAGAAAATTTTTCGGATTCCTGGCAAGATAGTCTTTTAAATCATGGGCCTTTATGGTCTCTGAATGTCCAAGTCCCAAAAAACTAAAAGAGTCATATTTTGATTTAAAGAAAAATATCTTCTCACAATTGATGTGATTTAATAGCTCGGTGAAATTAATTTCATCGAAAAGAAAAAAAAGGGTATCACCATTTTTATTTATTAAATGTTTTTTAATTTCGGCATTAATATTCTGAAGCTCCTCTTTGAGGAAACGATCAGTTTTCATCAGCATTATTTATCGCCAATATAAAGCATGGCTATCCCAAAAGTTAAGGGTTGCATTTTTAGATTTTTGAAACCGGCATTTCTCATTAACGCCAAGAAGTTCTCACCGTAAGGAAACTCTTCCACGCTTTGATTTAAGTATGTGTAAGCATCTTTATGTTTTGAAACAAGATTTCCAATTTTAGGAAGTAAATAGCGAAAATAAAAAAAGTAAATTGCGCGAATAATAGGATTTTTGGGAATCGCAAATTCCATAATCATCAAGCGGCCATCGGGCTTTAAGACTCTATGTATATCATGCAAAGATTTTTGAGGATCAGAAAAATTTCTAATTCCAAATGATATAGTGGTTAAGTCAAAAGCATTATCCCCGGCCGGAATATTAACTCCGTCTCCAAGCATTAAGAAAATTTTCTTCTCCAACCCTTTTTTCTTAACTTTAGCTACTCCAATATCAATCATTCCTTTTGAAAGATCGATTCCGGTTATTTTTTTAATTCGTGGGTCACTTACCAAAGTTAGAGGCACGTCACCAGTTCCAGTGGCCAGATCGAGTGCATTTATTGAGTCTTTTTGCGGAAGGTGTTTTAATAATTTTTTTCTCCAATAGATATCAATTCCAAAAGAGAGGGTGTGATTTAATAGGTCATAGGTTGAAGCGATTTCATTGAAAATTTTGTAGGATTCTTTCTTTCTTAGCTCAATTTGGTTGTTCATGGTGTTTTACCTGTCAAAATGGGGGGATCAGCTCTTAATATAACTTCTTATTTGTCTAACCTATTTACCTTAAAGCGGGTGTTCCTAGCAAGAATTGGATTTACAAAAATGATTGTTTTTGTTAAGTTTTGCCTGACCGAGGTCTAGACAATAATCAAGGTAATTAATGCTCACAGATTTTCTGGATTCAATCCCATCTCATGTTCTTGATAGATCTAAAAATTTAGATCTTCGAGTGCGTTCTGTGAATGCTCATTCTGCAATTGATGAGGTGCTCTCACGCACTGTTCTTCGCGGAGGAAAGCGACTTCGCCCATTATTAACATACTTAGTGGCCAATCTTTTAAAAATTGATTTGGAGCGGATAACTCCTTTTGCCCGTGCTTCAGAATTAGTTCACGCAGCTTCACTTTCTCACGACGATGTTATTGATAACGCTACTGTTAGAAGAGGTTCTCCTTCGATAAACATTCTCTATTCAAATAAAAAAGCTGTTTTGGCCGGAGATTATTTACTTTCTTCGGTGATAGTAGACCTTTGTTCCACAGGTGAATTATCTCTTGTGAATGAAATGTCTCTCGTAATTAAAGATCTCTCAGAAGGTGAATGGCTTCAATTAGATCTTATTTCAAGCCGTGAATACACGAGAGAGCTGATTCGTGAAATCGCCCTAAAAAAGACTTCATCAGTTATGAGCTATTGCACCTTGGCGCCAGCAATACTGGCAAAAATGCCACAAGAAGTTCAAGATATCTGCCGCAGTTTTGGAATCAGCCTGGGGCTTGCCTTCCAATTGATCGACGATACCTTGGATTATTCGGGTAATTCACTAAAAGACCAGGAATTGGATTTAAAAAACGGAATAGTAAATGCAGTTGTTTTTGAACTTTTTAGCGTTCGTCCAGATCTTATGAAACGTTTTAAAAATGGCGAAGATTTAACAGGTCTTTTGATTACTGAAGATATGAATCCTTCAGTAAAGCTAATTTCTAACGAAGCACTTAATCAACTTGAAAATGCCCGTCTTGCCCTTTCAGAACTTGGGAGTCACTTAGGTACTACTCTCTATAAAAACCAGCCTAAAGAGCTGGAGCTTGCTCTTGAGCACCTTCAATTAGTCGTCTCCTATATGGCCTTAAGACAAAGCTAATATTTTTAAATTCAATCGACATAATTTCAAATAAAAATCCCCTTTAATCAACGAGTGAATAAAGGGGATAGAATTTTTTTTTACAAATTATTAACGAGAAATATTACAAGTCTGACGTCCTCTTAAATCACGAGTACAATCATTCACAGCACTTCTACAAGCTTCGCCTCGGACATCTGAATCTACCGGTCCAGTTGAAATCGCAGAGTAACTTTGAATAAACATACCAGCAGGATCTAAGCGGTTTGCTATACATTGTTCTGTTTTATTTCTTGATGGAGGTGGTCTGCGACCAATAAGGCCTCTATTCACACAACGGTATCCGTAGCTATCATTTCTAGCTAGTTCAGCTTTACAGAAATTATCTGAAGTGTTGCATGCATCCCATTCACTTGAACCTGGAGCTGTAAATGATCTTACTGTTCCACCGTAATAATCTACTAAGTCTGTTTGGCAAAGCAAAGGGTTTGGATAAGGATTAGGATTTGGATACGGATTAGGATTTGGGTATGGGTTAGGATTTGGGTATGGATTCGGTCTATCATATTTCATTTCGCAAGTTGCATCGTAGTAACGTCCATTTGATTGTCCGTCAGATAAAGCACGTCCGCAGTCAAAACTAGCTTGATCACAAGCTGCTTGTTGTGAATAAGAAGAACGTGTGAAAGTTTCCCATTCATATCCAGAGCGGTCTTTGATTACTGATGTACATACTTCGGACATCGCGCTAACTGAAAATCCTAATAATAATATTGCCAATAAAGTTTTCATATAAGTCTCCAAAAGTGTTTGTGAATTTTATCTACGTGGACCTGGACCTGGATTTCTTGGTCCTGAACCTGGCTCATTTCTAGGTGGCTCTCTAGGATCACGTGGCTGAGGGTAGTTAGGTTCACGAGGATAATTTGGTTCGCGAGGATCTCTTGGGTAACGAGGATAGTTTGGCTCGCGAGGATAATCCGGGTATCTAGGATAATCAGGATACCTTGGTGGATAAGTTGGCGGATAGCTCGGTGGATAAGTTGGCGGGTAACTTGGTGGATAAGTTGGCGGGTAACTCGGTGGATAAGTTGGCGGGTAACTCGGTGGATAAGAAGGCGGGTAACTCGGTGGGTATGAAGGTGTTACTTCTCTTACGATACAAACAGCATCATAGTATCTCCCTGTAGATTGATAATCAGAGAGTTTCTGACGACAATCCCAAGTAGCATCGTCACACGCAGCAGAGTATGCATACGATGAACGAGTAAACACATCATAGTCATAACCAGAACGATCGCGAATCACGACTGTACAAAGGTCAGCGGATGCGATTGTAGAAAATAATAAAACAAATAAAGTTATTGCGGCTTTCATAAATCTTCTCCATGAATAAAGATCAGCTATCTTTGGGTTTATCCAAAATTGAAGAGATAATCAATCGACTCTTTTTAAAGCATGTAAAAAAGGACCCAGGAAGGGCCCTTTGTAAGTAAATATTTTTTGCGGAAAGATATTAGATTATAATGGATTCATTATGGCACTAGTAGTTTTAACACTCGTTCTTGCCCAATAGTACGGATAAACCCTGCTAACTTAGGACCTTTTTCTAGATTGATAAGTTTTTTGTAAAGTAGCGTGAAAACTTCCATCGGCTCAAGCTCTAGAGCGTTGATCATCTCATACATTTTTTCATGAAGAGCTTTATCATCTGCAATTGTATTCCACTCACTCACCAAAAATTCTCTTAATGTATTAAGGAAACTGGTTTGTTTTTCACTCATATCCATTTTTAGTGGAGTAGTATTCAGTGAGAATTTAAATTCTTCCGGTGCAGAATTTTCAATCCAGTAAGCTGCTCTTTGAGCTCGCTCAGAAAAGCGGCGTTCATCCCGGTCATTTTTTATATCGTTGTTATAAAATCCACGTGCTCGAGATACATTCAGGTCATTAATTTGAAGAACATTGCAAAGGTGACGGAAGGCAGGTTGAAAAGGCATTTCAGTCGGGATCTCTCCAATTGAAGAAAGTTCATAAACTCTTTTTGCCATCGCAACTTTCTTTTCGTTTCCTGCTTCAAGTCCAAATGCCAGTCTTTCCATACGATCGAAATCTTCATAGTTTTTGACAACATCTAGATCGAAGCTCAGAGCGAAGTCAGTATTGGTTTTATAACTTGCAAAAATCCAACGAACCATCTCTGGCTCGTAAACTTCCAGAACGTCGTTTACAGTGACAAGGTTACCCTTAGAAGAACTCATTTTTCCGCCCATGCCTTTGATCGACACGAAATCGTATTGTAAATACATTGGCGGTTTCCAGTCGTAGATCTCAGTAACAATTTCTTTGGCCGTAGTGAACGATCCACCTTGAGAAGAGTGATCTTTTCCGCCTGGTTCGAAATCAACTTTTTCAAATGCCCAGCGCATCGGCCAGTCCATTCTCCAGGGAAGTTTAACTCTGCTTGAAGTGTTTATATCCTCTGAGCCGCTATGTGCGCATTCTTCAAATTCGCATTTATAAGCAAGTGTAGATACACCATCAAAACTAATGATTGCTGTTTTATCTCTATTGCATTTCGAGCAATAAATATTAACTGGCTGCCAGTTATCTTCGAGAGGAGTCGCTCGCCATTTATTTAAAATTGCTGCAATGGCTTCTTTATTTCTTAGAGTGTGTTTTATTTGTTCTTTATATTCACCAGCACGATATTTTTTTGCCTGATAAAGTGGTTCTGCCACAATTCCCATTTTAGCGATTTGCGCTTCAAAGGCTTTTTCGTGGTGAGCAGCATATGATTCGTGTTCTCCAAACGGATCCGGGGTGTCTACGATTGGATTAAAAAGAAATTTTTGAAGCTCTTCTTGTTTTGGCATATTGGCCGGAACTTTTCTAAAAGTATCGTAGTCATCCCAAGAAAAAATAAAGCGTACTTTTTTTCCGCGCTTTTTTAATCCGCGAGCAACTAGATCAACAGTGATGACTTCTCGGAAGTTTCCAAAGTGAACAACGCCTGAAGGAGTAATCCCTGAAGCCAATGTGTATAATTCTTTGTCGTTATTTGCTCTGATAAGTTTATCAGCAGTCAAATCGGCCCAGTGTACGGCATCGTTTAGTGCTTGTGACATATGTTTATCCTTAATCTAGCCCGAGGCGAGCGAGTAATTGAACTTGAGTGAGTGTGCCTTTTTCTACTTCCAGATTTGCGATCACTAAGGCCCTTTGTGCTTGAGGACGCTCATCTGCTGTACAAAGCGAAAGGTCGATATGTTTCTGGTTTTTTACTTCAGAGAACTTAACGAATTTTTTTAATAAATTTACTGCTTCATCAAAAGATAGAGTTGGCGTCATGCAAAATCCTTAAGGAGATTATTTCTAGATATTTTAAATTCGATTAATAATAATGCAATTAGCAGTGCTTGAAAACATGATTTAGGTAACTTGCGCAAAGCGAATATTTTTTTATTGAGTAAATTTTGCCAAAATTTTTAAATAAAAAAACATTAAATACTTTTAGCAAGTTCGGAACTAGATACCGACTTGTGTCTTTTTCATCTGGTGAGACAATTACCTTGCTACGAATCGTTAGCAAATTCATCGAGGTTATGATGAGAACAACTTTTATCGGTACTGCTTTTATTGCAGTTTTACTTTCGTTAAATCTAGGGGCCACGGAAGTCAGTGGTCGCTTGAGCATTACACCAATCATAGGGCTGGAGAGTGTACAAAAATTTCAACCAACGGCCCATATGAAAACTCGGGCCATTTACGGCGCTAGGGCCATTTATAGATTTCCAATATCTGCCCTTGAGGCAGAGTATACCCACGCACAAGATACAAGTAATGATTCAACTACAAATACTTCGTACAAAGACAGTGAAGATAAACTTCGTTTAGGCCTTCGTGGAAGTTTTATGATGGCCACATTTCTCAATTCTTATATTAGGGGTGGAGCACAGTATAGAAAAAATGAACAGACGCGAACTCTGAGTAATGCAGTAACGACAACCAGTACCAGCAGTAAAGTTCAACCCTATATTGGAACGGGAATTGATATTAGAGTTATGAAATTTTTTTCAATCACTGCCGATATTTTAGCGACCTATACTCCGACCAGTAATCCAAATTTACGAGGCTATGAACTTCAGCCATCAATCGGTTTAAGTTTGAGATTTTAAAGAAACCTAATCCAAAAGATTTTTTAGACCCACTTTATAAATTTTGGCAGCGGCAGGATCTGTTGTCTCTAGGGCCTTTTTAGCAGCAAAATGCGCTTCTTCTTTTTTTTTCATTGTCATCAAAACTATTGCGTAATTATACCATGCCCCCGACGCATTTGGGTGACTGTCAGTTGCTTGCTTGAGATGAAAACTGGATTTTTCATAATCATTTAATTGATAATAAATATTACCTAATCCAATTTGTGAGCCTAAACTTTCAGGCCATTTTTCTAATATTTTTTCATAGGAAATTTTTGCATTATTCATATGGCCTGTTGTTTCTAATCTGGCCGAAGCTTTAATCATGTCTATTTCAGAAGCTGTTTTTGGAATGCTGCCTGGTCTGACGATTATGAGTCCCCAATTATCTACTCGTTTCCACGTGCTCTCAAATGTTGATATTTTGATTCGATAATTTTTTGTTTCACCTGAATGCAGTATCATTTCGTTTTGATTTAAATCATATCCGACAACGAGTGCGTAATGCCATTTAGGTATCCAACTCAAACCCAGGTTTTGAAAAATCAGAATAGGATTGCCATTATTGATTTCGTCGAATATTTGCTTGATATCTTTTACTGGCACAGCAATAAACCCTAGCCTTCTTGTGGCCGCCATTAAATCATTTTGAAATGTACCTTTTGCTTGAGGAGTGTAAAGCATACTGGATAATTCTTCAGATGTTGTCTCGACTCCTAGACTATTTGAAACCATCGCAAGTGCTGCTGGGCCACAATGGTAATCTGTCTGAGCGATAAAAGGAATATCCAGAATTTTTTGATCAGGTGTTATGAGAAATTCAGTTCTTAACTTTTCACCTCTGGTAGCGCAGCCGGTGAAAAGTAGAGCTAATAATAAAAAACGGAAAAGACTCATGAACGAATAGAGCGCGTGAAAGAGAAAAATTTTGTTAATCCAACGATATCTGTAATGAGTAGTACAATGAAAATAAAAACTAATGCCCCAATAAGTCCACCGACGCCAAAATCGCCTCCGGCCTGAGCTTTTTTAATTTGATTTGAGAGATCTTTTATTTCTGCATTCGATAAACTTGAAACTCGGTTCAGGGCTTCTTTTGGATCAACGCCAAGTTTAATCAAATATTTTTGAACATCTTCATTTTTTATATAAGTGATAAAATCTTCCCGAGATTGTAGCGATGAAACTTCTTCGACGACATCCATAGTAGGAAGCATTGATAAATTAGTTTCCGCAGAATGGACTGAGAAAGATAAAAGAGCAACAATAAGAAGAAGTGAAAGATGCAGTCTCATTTTAGACTCCTGAATAAGTATTATGAGATAATATAGTAAGAACCTAAGGTAATGTCATTAACTTAAGTATTAAATTAGGCCGAGAACATTTGCTCTTTTTCATATCCATAGTCACTCACTATTTAATCTATTTTAAAAATGTATTTCTTACAGCAGACAAAAAAAGAGAGATTTTTTTAATCCACTCTCTTTATAAACTTATTTCTTACGAACTGCTGCTATTGCACCTGCAATTAATCCAACTGCACCTACGGTCATTGCAGTTTGCACAGGATGCTTTTTAATTGCACTAATTGTTTTTTCGCTCAATTCAACAGTTGCATCTGCAACTTTGTGAGTGATTTTATCAAAAGTATGGCATAAATTATTCATTTCTATTGTGATTGCTCCATTAGTGTATTTACTATTATTATCGTTCATGTAAACCTCCATTTTTCCTTCAATATTTCGAAGAAAGTCATTAACTTCTTTATAGGCATCGTCCTTAGATTTGCCGTAACGTTCTTAAAGCTTTCCAACCAAGAAATCTGATCGACCTTCTGCCTTGATCAAATCAGCTTCAGTTAACATCCAGTTTGGTCCATGCCACTTACTTAAACCTTTAAGACTTATGACTAGTTTGTGTAATTATTTACACAAACTTATGGAGAAAGTAGTAAATAACGCCGATACTGAAGATGACGTCTGATAACCTCTTTTGAGTTGGTACATATGAAAGGAACGATTATTTTAAAACCTCTTGAGTATAACATTTTTGCTGATGGCGAAAAATGGCGCCAGGGTGACATGATCAAAGGCAGCTTGAAAATCAAAAATCATAGTATGGATAATATTGAATTGCCTGCTTTAAAAATCTCACTCGCTGTTGGAAATTTTAAGAAGATAAAGTCAAAAGACAAAAAAGCGTGGGAGAGTTTAGCAGAGATAGCTTTTGGTGAAAAAATTTCGGTTGCTCCTTCAGAGGAAAAAGAATTTACATGGGAGTTTAAACTACCGGAAGATTGTCAGATTACTGAGAACGATAAAAGTATTTTTTTAACTTACAAGGACCATGATGATACCTGGCCAACAGGTCTGCTTGAATTAGTGGTCGATCCAAAAATTGTAATTATTCAATTTTTAGAAATACTAGATAACTATCTCAGGTTTAAAGTGGGCACACCGAAATTTTCAAAGGGTCTGGTGGAGATAAAATGTAAACCACCAACATCGAAAGAAATGAGCCATGTCGATTCCCTGATTCTTCGAATGAAAGAAGTCGATAAAACACTAGATATTCAGTACATCTTCAATTTGCATGTCTTCGAGATGGTGGCCGGAAATATTATGGCCCAAAAGAAAATTACACAGGTTGATCAGCAGCTTACTTCTAAACAATATTATATCTATGGAAATTCGCTTAACCACGATTTTCTTATTTCTTCAATTAGCACGGTGATTAAAGAGGCGACGCCGAGATTTTTTTTGCCGAAATAGTTTTTAGACTAATACCCCAAATAAGCCTTTTTAATTTCCGGGTTATTCAAAAGATCCTGCGCATTTCCTTGAAGTGATATTTCACCATTAGTGAGAACATAGGCCCGATTTGATATATTGAGAGCTAAATAAGCATTTTGTTCAACCAGTAAAATAGTCATTCCAAGCTTGTTAATATCTTTAATGGCCTTAAAAATGGAACTCACTAAAATAGGCGCAATCCCCAATGAGGGCTCATCAAGTAGTAAGAGTTCAGGTTTGCTCATAAACGCTCTGGCAATGGCGAGCATTTGCTGTTCTCCACCTGAGAGTGTTTGCGCTAGTTGATTTTCTCGGTCTTGTAATTTAGGAAATAGAGAATAAATATATTTAAAATCTTCTTTGATTCCGGCAATGTCACGTCGTAAGTAGGCACCCATTTCAAGATTTTCTTTTATACTTAAATTGGCAAAAACTTGTCTGCCTTCCGGCGACTGAGCAATTCCCAGGGCAGTTATTTTGTGAGCGGGCAAGCTTTGTATAGGCGTCCCCTTAAATAGAATTTCGCCAGAGCTGGCAGATTCCAATCCTGAAATAGTATGCAAGGCCGTCGTTTTCCCTGCACCATTAGAACCAAGCAGGGTGACAATTTCACCTTTATTTATATGAAGATTGATATTTTTTACAGCGTGAATTGCTCCATAATGAGTATTGGCATTTATGATATCTAGTATTTTAGTCATAAACTCTCCTCAATTTCAGCACCCAAATAGGCTTCTATAACTCGCTTATTGTTTTGTATTTCTTTTGCGCTTCCTTCAGCTATCAGATTCCCATAGTCGAGTACAAAAATCTTTTCAGCAATTTCCATAACCAGCTTCATGTCGTGCTCGATTAAAATGATGGCTATATTAAATTGATCTCTTATTAAATGAATAAGTTCCGTCAACTCACGCGTTTCTGTGGGATTCATTCCGGCCGCAGGCTCATCTAGTAATAGAAGTTTTGGCTCGGTTGCAAGAGCGCGGGCCATTTCAAGCTTTCTCTGTTGTCCGTAGGAAAGATTTTTCGCCAGATAATTTTTTTTATCATCGAGTTTAAAAAGCTTGAGAAGATTTATGCATTCCTCTTCAATCTTTTTTTCTTCTTCATGAAAATGTTTATTTCTAAAAATTCCGGCCCAAAATCCATAATTAATTCGTGTATGTTTTGCGAGTTTAATATTGTCGATAACTGATAAATTTTTAAATAGACGAATGTTTTGAAAAGTTCTGGCAATTCCTAGTTCTGTTATTTTACTCGATTTGATATTTTTGAGATCTTTTTGGCAGAAATTCACATTACCAGTTGTCGGTGAATAAATTCCAGTGATGGTATTAAAAAGAGTTGTTTTACCGGCCCCATTTGGACCAATGACTGCTACTAGGTCATGTGGGAATACTTTGAAGCTAACATCATTGACTGCGGTCAAGCCCCCAAATTTCATGGTGACGTTGAAGAGTTCAATAATGGGGTTTTGATCAATGATTTTTTCCATCATCTTTTTCCTTTTTGAGAGGAAAACTCATGGGACCCAAAAATTCCTTCAGGACGAGCAAGCATTAAAACAATTAAGAGCACGGAGTATATAGGCATTCTCCAATCAGAGGCATGTCCACCGATAAAACGCAGCACTTCCGGAAAAATTGTAAGCAGAACGGCCCCTGTTACTGAGCCAGTTACAGAGCCTTGACCACCAAGAATAACCATTACTAAAATTATTACACTCCACATGAAGTTAAAATTTGATGGATGTAAAAATTGTTGAGTATGAGCAAAAAGTGCGCCCGCAATACCTGCGATACCTGCACCAACGATAAAAGAAAAAAGTTTATAGCGAAAAAGATTAACGCCCATATTTTCAGCAGCAATTTCATCTTCCCGGATGGAGATGATGGCCCGACCATAGGTCGTGCGTTTGAGATTGAGCATGAATGCAATTGTCAAAAGGGCCACGGCATAGACCCAATAGATATTGGCCCAATGGGGAATATTGATAAAGCCTCGAGGACCACCAACTAATTCTGTGTTCATAATAATGATTCTTACTATTTCTCCAAAACCAAGGGTGGCAATGGCCAGGTAATCTCCCTTTAGGCGAAGACAGGGAACACCTATGATTATTCCGCACAAGCTTGCCGCGAGAAAGCCTACAATGCACGCGATTGCCATATTGATGGGAGCGGCAACCGGTAGGGCGAAGAAAACGCTGTAAACGGCACTGGCATAGGCACCAGCTCCCCAAAAGCCCGCGTGACCTAATGAAAATTGCCCGCAAAATCCATTGATAAGATTTAAGCTTAAAGTAAGTGTAATAAAAATTCCAACGATCAATAATATTTGAAGATAATAATCCATTTTTTAAACCTTCTCTTTTACATTTTTTCCTAAAATCCCTGAAGGCTTTAGAAGAAGAATAAGAATTAAAAGTAAAAATGAAACACCATCGCGATAACTTGATTTATAAAGACCGGCCACCATATTTTCAGCTATGCCTATAATAAAGCCACCAAGGGCCGCACCGGGAATAACTCCGATACCACCGACAACTGCAGCTACAAAAGCTTTGATCCCGAGATTAAGACCCATCAGTGGTTCAACTGACATTGTGTAGCCCATCAACATTCCGCCAAGGCCTGCTATCGCAGCACCTAGAAAAAATGTAAAAGAGATAATTTTATTAGTATTAATTCCCATCAACTCAGCAGCTTGTAAATTATAACTGGTCGCTCTCATGGCCTTCCCAATTTTAGTAAACTTAGTGAGCCACCATAAAAATAACAGAACCAACATTGTGATGATAAAAATACAAAGTTGAATATTAGAGACATTCACTTCACCGTAATTATAAATTTTTTCAGTGATAAAAGGCGGAATAGTTTTTGGATCGGCACCAAAGACTAGTTGTCCAGAGTATTCAAAAAAAAGTGAAGTTCCAATTGCCGTAATTAGAGCGGGAACACGTCCCGATTTTCTAATAGGCCTGTAGACTAAGCGCTCGACAATCACGGCGAGGATTCCTGCAGACAACATCGCAGCTACTATAGCGACTGGCATGGGAAGATTAGCGCGCAGGACATAGTAGCCACACATCGCACCTATCATTAAAAATTCGCCGTGAGCAAAATTTACGAGGCGTATGATTCCATAAACCATGGTGTAACCCAAGGCCACTAATGCATATAGTGAGCCTTGAGAGATTCCATTGATAAAATACTGAAGACAGTCCCAAAGAAAAAAAGTGAAATTTTGATTCATATTTACTAAGGATTTACTTTAGTATGGAATACGAATCCAGTTTCAGTTGCTTCAAGAACGACAGCTGCTTTTTTAGGGTTTCTATTTTGGTCCATAGTTATAAGACCAGTTACACCTTGATAATTTTTCGTTTTTACTAGTTCAGCATTGATATCTGATGGCTTAGTAGATTTTGCTTTTTGAATAGCAGCGTTCATGATTCCCACTGAATCGTATCCAAGAGCTGCAAATCCACCTGGTTTTACACCATATACTTTCGTATACTCTTTTACGAAATTTTGAACAATAGGATCTTTATCGTCTGGAGCAAAGTGATTAGAAATATAACTTCCTTTTACTGCAGAACCAGCGATTTCGAAAAGTTTTGGAGAATCCCAACCGTCACCACCCATGAAGGGAGCACTAATTCCTAGAGCGCGAGCTTGTTTAATAATAAGACCAACTTCAACGTAGTAACCTGGAACAAAAATAAAATCGGGATTTGCTCTTTTTACTTTTCTTAAAAGTGATTGAAAATCTGTGTCTTTCGCCACATAAGTTAACTCTTCATTTGAAGCTAATTTTCCACCAAGTTTAACAAATTCATCTGAAAAAGATTTTGCTAAGCCTTTTGAATAGTCAGAAGTGTTTTCAACGAGGATTAATCCTTTTTTCTTTTTAAGAGTGTTTACAGCGAATTTCGCCATAACTACACCTTGGAAATCATCGGTAAAACAAGCGCGAGAAATATAATCTCCAACTTGGGTCACTTTTATATTAGTTGCAGTTGGTGTAATAAATGGAATTTTTGCTTCTTGAACGATAGGAGCAGAAGCTAGTGCTAAGGATGAAGTTGGCTCTCCGATCATTGCAGATATTTTATCGATGTTGATTAGTTTTCTTGTAGCGTTTGTAGATTCGATAGCATCAGATTTATCATCTTCAATAACTAGTTCGAATTTTCTTCCGGCAGATTTTTTTAGTTTGTCGTAAGCAAGTTTAATACCATTAACATTTTCTTGCCCGAAAGTAGCAGTTGCACCAGTGATAGGTGAGACCACTCCAACTTTCAGCGTTTCAGCAGCAAAGATTGATTGAGACATGACCAAAGTCAGTAAAAATGCCCACAATTTGTGTGAAGGATTTTTTAATTTCATTAAGCGCTCCTTGTAAAATGAAGTATATAAACTAGGGTTTAAAAAATTATATAGTAAATACAGTAGCATCAGGAATCGTCTTGTAAAGTCATTTAGTCGAGTTTCGATTAGCTATTTAAGTCACTATAACTTTATGAATTATTGATGATAGGAAATATTCAGGTCATTCGAGCATATACTCTTTGAAGTCTCGATTATTGAACTCGAGCTCGTAGGGAGAATTATGAACAAAGATGATTTTAAACAAACCTTGATTAAACAGTATTCGGAAGTAATCGAGGTGATCATTCTCGAGAGTGAGTCCATATACCGCTCCCATATTGACTATAATGAATTGGATTTCAGAGTGCGTTCACTTATTCAGGCAGCAAAAGTAGATGGCCTTGAAGAAACTGTTATTTGGGATATTCTTGAGCACCGTGTACCAGAATACATAAATTTTCTTAGTGGTATGAAAATCGCAGCTTAATTTCTTATTTAATTATCAGTACAGCAAAATATTCGCTCTCTCACCTAGAAAATGTTCATGGCCTTGGGTTTCAATCTTCTTAAGTTCAGAAAGCGACCCTAGGTGATCTACCCAGAGACGAACTTCATCTGTTCCGTTAATTAGATCGATGGCCAATTTATGAAATTCATACTCATATGGTTTCTCATGAAATTGAAATTCATTTCCTAGTTCGCGTTTAAATTCGCGACAAAGCATTTGAGAAACGCTCCAAGACTGAAATTTATGATTAATGGTGGGGTGAATATGAACTCCACCACAATTTTTTCCCTGATGCTTTTGAAATGTAGGAAGAAAAATAACTGGTCGTAAATTAAATCCTTCTGACAATCCTTCTTCATTGAAGCGCTTCAACACTTTTTCACAAAAAGAAAATGATTCAATTCCAGGAAAGCCTGCCACTTCCAGAGGGCGCGTCGTGCCTCGTCCTTCCGAAACATTAGTACCTTCAAATAAAACCGTTCCCGCAAAAGTAATAGCTCCTTCCGGAGTTGGTAAATTTGGTGAAGGCAATACCCATGGAAGTTTTGTGTCTTGCCAGTACATTGAACGCTTCCATCCTTCCATCTTAATGACTTCTAGATTGCAATCTGTCTTTAATATTTTTTTACCGTACATTCCGACTTCACCCATTGTCATGGAGTGACGTTGAGGAATTGGGTAGCGTCCCACAAAAGATTTATAATCAGCTTTCAGTACAGGTCCTTCGATCATTTCACCACCAACAGGATTAGGGCGATCGAGAACTAATATTTTTATATCTCTTCCCTGACATTTTTCCATCAATAGAGAAAGTGTCGAAATATATGTATAAACACGGGTGCCAACGTCTTGGAGATCGACAATTAAAGTGTCGAGACCTTCCAGCATTTCATCAGTAGGAGTTCTCGTTTCAGAATAGAGCGAATAAACCGGAATTTTAAAATAAGGATGTATATAGTGAGTGGTCTCGACCATATTGTCTTGAACGTCAGTGACGAATCCGTGTTGAGGTCCGAAAAGTTTTTTTAAACGATTACCAAAAACTTTCTGGAGAAGCATGACACCGGTATTAAAATGCGAATCTATCGAAGCGCTATGACACAAATATCCAATATTACCTTTCACGTTATGTTGCAAATTTTTATCAGAAGTTAAACGTTCTAGTCCGGTAATTACTTTTGTCATTTATAGTTCCTAGATTCCTTCTGGCGAAAATTTTAATTATTATAATTTTGAGTTGTCGACTAATTATTGTAAAGCTAAAAAATTAAGTAGAGTAGAAGGCCTTACTATTAATTGATATGAAATTTATTCAAAATTTGTTCTATTTTAATTTTTTTAAAGAATCTTCTTTTCTTTTGGTTTCGATGATCCGGATTTTTCCTTTTTATTTTCAAGATATTTATTAAAGTGAATAGAACAATATGTCGTTTATAATAAGGTTCGCTGAATTCAAGTCGATCCAATCTTTCTCGATTATTTAGCATAATCATTTGAATTCATATGCTCAGTTAATTGATTTTAGATAGTGGCCGAGTAAGTTCATTATTACACTATTTCTAAGTTTCACGTGATAGTTATGAGTTGAAAAAATTCTAATGATTAAAAAACAAAATTACGTGATAGCAATGTCACGTTGCCTCTTGTGATCTTTGCTCTGCAGGGTAGGGTTATAAAATGGAGAATTTATATGACTCACAAATCTAAACACAAATATGCTTTTTTAATCTCTGCTTTTTTAATTGCAACTCTAAGCTCATGCGGCGATTCAGGAAGTTCTACGAATAATTCAACTTCAGGAACTGCGTCTGGAAATCCAGGGATAGAAACTGGAGTCGAAGCCGGAACAACTCCACCGATTCAGACCTCAATAAGTTTTGACATAAATACTGATATACCTTTTCCAAGCGATAACCCCTGGAATCAGGATATTTCAAGCTCACCACTAGACCCCAATTCTGCAATGTATATAAATGCTCTCGGTACAACTCAAACTTTGCACCCAGCTTTTGGAACAGTATGGGATGGAGCTCCTAATGGGCAAGCATTTGTTGTCGTCAGTGGTACGCAGAAAAAAGTTCCAATGAGTTTTTATTACCAAAGTGATCCTGGTCCTTACCCAATTCCAGCAGATGCTCCTATTCAAGGTGGACCAAATTCAACAGGGGATCGACACGTCATTGTTATCGATAAAGACAATGGTCTTCTGTATGAAATCTGGGACGCTCATCCAGATGGATCTGGTGGATGGAATGCTGGTTCTGGAGCGATCTTTAATTTACATTCGAATGGACTTAGACCAGCGGGCTGGACTTCGGCCGACGCTGCCGGGTTACCGATTTATCCAGGCCTCATTCGTTACCAGGAAGTTAGTGTCCAAAAAGTAATTCGACACGCTATTCGTTTTACAGCTGATAGAACTACAAGTGGATATGTTTATCCTGCCCGCCATTTCGCCGGAATTAGTGATCCTACTCTTCCACCAATGGGTATGAGAGTAAGACTAAAGGCCAATTATGATATTTCGGGATTTTCCCCAAATAATAAAGTTATTCTCACAGCAATGAAAAAGTATGGAATGATTTTAGCGGACAACGGAGTGAGCTGGCAGTTTAGCGGTGAACCCAGTCCAAATTGGGATGATAACGAGCTTCATGATCTTAGAAGAGTTCCAGGTAGCGCATTTGAAGTCGTTGAGATGGGAGCTATTCAACGTTAAAATAATACTGGAATAATCGTAAACTAATTCCACCCCTTGCTGAAAAAATTTTTCAAATTTACTTTTTTAACTTTAAAAATATCTTTCGGCTTACCAGTTTTCAAATCAATCTCGGTAGATGTATATAATTTGGTAATTTTCCCTGTTTTATCAATTTCATAAACACTACCTCCGTTAGTAATATCACTAAAAAGTATCTTTTGATCTTCTATCATTTGAACACTTCCGCAGCATCCAGAATACATCTTGGATTCGGACAATTTTGGAGGATATTGCCAAATTAATTGAAGTGAGAAAAGATCAAAAATTTGAAGAGCAGTTCTCGATTTCTCTGGAAACTGATTGCGATAAAGAAGCAGTTCTCCATGCTCGGTAACTTGAGCATCATGAAAGTCTATGTTCTGAGAAGGATCAATTTTAACAGCTTTTAATAATTTTAAATGTCGATTGAAAAAAAGTACAAGTGATACACCTGCACTAATAATTAAATTCCCCTCGCTCATTTCACTATGATTAGAATATCCATATTTATTTATAGGGATGAGATTGATAGAGTTGAAATGCAAAAATTGATGTTTTGCTTTTTCTTTATAATTTCCCCAGGAGTTTGGCTGATTATTTTTATCATAAATCCAGCCTGCACTGCTTTCGAGTTCATCCGCATGTTTAAAACTACTCCATTCGGCAATAACTTTAGAACTTTGAATATCTATACTTACAACTTTATCAAACCTAGTCAGCTCTCCTCTAAATGACTGATAATCATTCCCAAGCATGTATAAAACTAATTCATCGTTAGACATTTGAATGTGGTGATGCGAATCAATTTTTTTGGTCCAAATTAATTCATTCTTATTTGTGTAATAATCAATTTGATCTTTTTGTGCCATGATGATTGACCCATTTTTCAAAAAAAGACAATCAAATCCATTAAAGGCGTTAACCAGCTCAAAATCTAAATTATAAATCTGACACCCAATTTTATAATGAGTATAGGTAGGTTCTTTATGTAGAAGTATTGCTTTATAGGCAAAAAAGATAAAAGAACAAGCTGCAAAAAGTAATATAAAATATTTTTTTTTCATGTAATTAAATTCTAGCTTTCGTATTGAATCTTATTTTAACAAGATTTTTAAAAAAGTGTAAAAATATAAACTACATAGTTACATGGTCGGTCTTTTAAATAAGTATTTTAACCACGCATTCGTAAAAAACCCATATTATATATTAAAAGCATTCGGATGTTTAAAAAATGAAAAAGAATGTGAAGGATTAGGTAGTTTTGAATTTGAATCAGAAATGTGGCAAGATGTCGCTAAATAGTTGGATGCCTTTTTTGAAGCGAGAGCTTTATTTGAAGGTGAATTTGAACTTGATTCTAAGAGCAGAGTTACGAAATAGCTCATGTTTTAATTAATAGCTTGTTGTCTGGCAAATGTTTGTCTACTTTATTTTTATCTTACAATGACCGATAATGGGACTTATGGAAAAAAAAAACAATACCTATCGTTCTCAGATTTTGTTTATCGGTCTGACGACTGCTGAAATGATGAACGTCGAAACGGTATTTAATCGTTATAGTGTTTTTTACAAAGATACTATGTCGAAATTCAATAGATTTGATAACTACGATTTAATTTGCCTCACTGAAGCAGAATATGTAATGAAAGGTCACCACCTGGCTGAAATAAAAATTCCATTTTTTGTTATAGGCGAAGAAAGTGTCAAGGGATGCGCTGGTATAATCAAACGATCAGAGTTTATTAGATTGTGGCTAGAGACCGTTAAACAAATTCTACCTCCTGCAAAAACACCTGAAATTGAAAAAATAATGATTGGTTCAGTTGTGCGCGCTAAGTCAATGCCTCTTTTTGGAAAGGGCGTGGTGACTGCATTTGTAACCGAGAGTGAGGTGTTGGTAAAATTTCCGACAACAAATCTTCTGTCAAAGGATATGGCGATCAAGTGTCATTTGTCTCAACTGCAGAACTTAGGCAAACTAGAAGACTTAGCAAAAAAGTTAGTTAATTAAATTTATCTTGGAGATGAAATGAAAAAGGTGCAACTACTAAACGAGACGGGGCTTATTTCAGACGAAGCTGTTGAATCGCTAATAAAGCGGGCACCGGATGTATCTTGTCAATGCCCAGGACATTTGATAAAAATTTTCCGAAGCATTCAGGCCTTCACTGAATATCAAAAAAATTGTATCAATGCCAAACCACAAGATGAGCTTATTCATAAATGGCTTGAGTCTACTAGCTTAAACTTAGAACACATTCTCTCTAATTCCATAATCACCTTGGCAAGAATGGAAGGAATGATCGACAAGAATAACCAGATAATCGAAGATTAAACTTCACATTTCATTTCAAAAAAGAGGCAGAGAGATCGGTATTGCATTTTGTGAGAAAGGTAGTCTGATTTATCCTACAGTCTGACTACGCTTCCACCAGAATGCTGTCGCTAATATTTACGAGGGTGAACTCGTTGAACATTATTTTTTTACCAGCTATTTCAATTGAAGCTTCAAAGCGAAAAGAGTTATCAATATTTTGTAAAAGCTTCACTTTGATATCAAGAATGTCATCTGGACGAGCGAATGTTTTAAATTTTGAATTGTGTATGGCCCTTAATACTCCTAGTGCGTGTCCCTTTGTTTTTTCCGAGTCGTAGTCTGGAACGGGTGAGTAGTGCTCAGCCAAAAGTGCACCGGCCGCTTGAGTAGTCATTTCTTGCAACATGGCACCGGGAACTACTGGCGCGTGAGGGAAATGACCTTGAAGGTAATGCTCACTTAGTTTACAAACTTTCCTAGCATGAATGTATTGATAAGAATGTTCTATAATCTCGTCAATCATTAAATAAGGTGGTCTTTGATGAAGTCTTTTAAAAATATTAAAGGTCATAAAAGTTAGCTCCAGATTTTATTTTTTAAATAATCAGTGATCTCTAATTGAGAATATTTTAGAACGTAAAAATGGTATCCGCCAAAAGAGATCTTTAAAATAATGGTCACTCCAAACTTGGCGCTAAAGACTTAAATAAGACATCTCAAATATACTAAACAGGTATTCGTAAAAAATCCCTTAATAAATATTACTATAGCCGCCAAACGCGTTTCATTTCTCTACAAAGAGGATTTAACTTCTAGTCCTATCTAAAATATTTATTTCAATTTTTTTAAATGCCTAGCAAAAGACTTCATAACTATTAAGTGAACTATCGCTTGAGTATATTTATAAACAATCCACGGAAGCGCAGGACGAAAATCATGAATACCAGCTATAATATATTTTTTTTCTAAAACTTCACGAAATTCTAAACGTGCTCTGGTTTGTTTAGCGGCAAATAATCCACCTTTTATATAAAGAAGTTGCCTATCACTTGTGCTTCGATCAATTGATTTTTCCAAGAGCAACAAAGTGATCTTTGGATGAAGAAAATAAAATGTGCAAAGTCGATTACGGACTTTTGTCTTAATAATAAAAGAGAAAAATCCTGGTAACCATTTAAAGTATTCATCAGCGACCCAAGCTGCATCTCTTCCCCGCGGAAGTGGAAGTCTTTGAACTGAACGGACATGTTTTGGTGCTTTAAGAACAACTGGTGTTTGGAAAGCATGAACCTCTTCTTCTTTTTTTGAAACCAAACGGGCAATGGATTCTTCAATTGGTGTTGCTGTTAATTCTAAAAAGGGAAATCGCGCTTCATCACGCACGAGCATTGAATGCCGCAAACTTTGCACTAATGGGTAGACAAGGGCTTTGGGAGCTCCAGTAATTAAAGTTACCCATAGCCAAGACAGTGTTGGATAAAAAATATTGATGCTAAAAAATGGAAGTTTTTTATTTAAAATATCTGCTGTTAATTTCATCATTTGTTGATAAGAGAGAATTTTATTTCCACCTACATCCCAAGTTTTACCTTGCACGGCTGGATCGCTGATACATTTTTTGAAAACTAAAATCAGATCGTTCAAATCGATAGGTTGCGCCAGTGTTTTTGTCCAACTTGGACACAACATAACGGGTAATCTCTCAACTAATCTTCTCATGATAACAAAAGAAGAACCACCTTCGCCTAAAACCATTCCCGCTCGCAAAATAGTTAATTCAGGTGTTGTGTTTCTTAGACATTCCTCTACTTCCAAACGACTTTTTAAATGCCAAGATAGATTACTTTGATCACGAGGAAGTAATCCCCCTAGATAAATAATATGAGAAATATTATTTATCTTTGCCGCCCTGGCAAAATTATCGGCCAAGATTAAATCTAAATCATAAAAAGTTCCTTGAACTAAAGAGGCAGAGGGAAGCATTGAATGAACTAAATAAACGGCTTGATCACAGCCTTGCATAGATTCTGCAATATCTTTTAGAGAAAAAAGATCTGCTTGCCTCCACTCCAATCTAGAGTGAAGAACATTATTTTTTTGACGAGAAAGAGCGACGATGCTTAGACTAGTATCAGCTTCTAAACTTTTTATAAGTGCTTTCCCAACAAAACCTGAGGCACCAGCAATGAGTATTCTTGACACTTTTTTATTCTCCAAAGAATTTCTCAATGATGACACTAGGGAAATTTTACAATATCCTCCAATGCTCTCTCAAATTTTATTTCATGGAAAGAATTGTTAACAGTAGTATCAATTTTGTCTAACAGACTTATAACTGGAAATGGCGTTGACGCTGTTAAAAACGATTTGAGAAGTGTCATTTTTCTGAATTTGAATTTGTAGAGACTCTTTCAGACAAAAAAATTAACGCCAGAATTTGGTGATTGATGACGTAACTCATTGCAATATGCCGCCGCCTCTCGATTGAATCTTTTAGATCAAATGCTCGGCTTTCTTCAATCGTTTGTCATGATGAACAAGATTTACTGCTCTTTTAGAAAACTTTGGGAAACTAACGATTAACAAAATTTATCACTTCGATGAATGCTCGGTATTTAAAAGTTAGATTGATTCCCTTTAAATAGATTGGAGTTCTTTCTTAAGATTTTGTCCCTCTTAGATACATCTTATACACATGGCATTTTAACTATTTAGTTTTATTTACTACTTTGCTTTCTATGCTTTTTTAAGATAACTTTTATTACATGGGCGATGAAAAAAAACCTATTCCAATTGATGTTAGTAAAATTAATCTTGAGTTAATGAAACTTAAAGTTACTGATATGCCTTCCTTGCTAGAGTATGCTCATACAGTTGGTGGCTTTTCTTTTTTTCCAACAAATGAAGGTCAAATTAAAAGTCACGCTCGCGAAGCAATGAAAGAGCAGACCGAAGAGCAACTTAATTTAATTTTTGAACAAATGAAAACTCTCGCAAGACAAGTCCAAGATATAAAAAAACGCGTTTTTATTTCTGATCTTATTTATAATGTGGAGATGACATTTACTCCCGTTATTGGAAAATGTTACTATTTATACGAAATAGATAATGGAAAAAGATTTTTGTCACTTATTTCACCTAAGGAATGGGGCGAAAAAATGAAGGATAAATATATTGCCGAAGTCCGACTCAATGCCGATCACACCTGGAAAGTAATCAATTCAACAATTGAATTTGATTAATAATAATGATTAAAGATTATATAATTATCGGCGCAGGCTTAAGTGGTTTAAACACCGCGAGAAAGATAAAAGAAATTGGACTTGGAAGTGTTTTAATCCTTGAGAAATCTCGAGGAATTGGTGGACGGATGGCCACCAGAAGAACTTTAGAGACTCGTTTTGACCACGGTGCTCAGTTTTACCGGGTCAAGTCTGATATTTCTGAACTTCATGAGTGGTGGAAAGTTAAAAATATTAGCCACAGATGGTTTGTGTCTTTTAAAGGTGATCATTGGTGCTCAGATCAGGGAATGACTGCTCTTGCTAAAAGTATCGTGGACGGATTAGAAATCGCTTTAGAAAAACAAATTCATACAATTCGTTATGATAATAATATTTGGAAACTAGTCTCAGATAAAAATGAAGAATGGGAGTGCCGCAACTTAATTATTTCAGCCCCCCTTCCACAAGCGTTGTTGATTCTAGAGCGATCAAGTCTTAAGCAAATTGATTTACAGGAAATAGCTGAGCTAAAGAAAATTCAATATACGAAAGCGCTGATTGGCCTGCTGATATTAGAGCAGGATATTTTGATCAATGAGTTTGGTTATGAGGAATTTCAAAGTGGAGACTTCTTTTCAATAACTGATCAAAAAATGAAAGGCGTTAGCAAAATTTCTGCAATAACTATTACGATGTCGCCTACTTTTTCTGAGTCTGAATTTGATAATGCAGATGATGTTGTCATGACTAAAATTTTAAAAATTTTCAAAGAAAAATATCCAATGGCGATGATTACAGGATCTGAATTAAAAAAGTGGCGTTATTGTCAGCCTCTCTCCAAATATAAGAGTTTTTATTTTGAGGTGGCCCCAAAGCTTTATTTGATTGGTGATGCCTTTGGAGGAGCAAGCTTATTAGGAGCTGTGCGGTCCTCAGAAGCACTTTGTGACTACATTTTTTAAGCTCTTTTTAGTCTTTATCTGTAAAATTTACAACAATATACCATGGCTTAATCCTTCCTAGTATTATCCATTTTTATATTATTTGGAGAATGTAATGCGAGCTTTGAGTTTTACTAAAACGGCACTGATCACTTTAAAGCGAAGAGCGATAAGTGATTACGATTAAAAAATTTCAGAAAGCCTGATTTTTTTAACAAATGGAAAAATAAAAATTAATTAGGGAAATTATGAAACAGCCATACCGAATTCTTTTAACTGAAGATGATCGAGATATTAGAGAATTAGTTTTTGAACTACTAAAAGGCGAAGATTTTGACTGTGTCCAAGCATCTGATGGACTAGAAGCTAAACAAATTCTTGAAAAAGAAAAATTCGATCTCCTGATCACCGATTTAAGAATGCCTAGAATGGATGGTGTAGAACTGCTTGAATGGTGTCGCCAATCAAAAATCCATTTTCCGGTTATTTTTATTTCGGCCAATACTGAATTATTGCCTAAAGAACAACTGGCCTTGGAAGATTGCTGTGCGGCCATTATTAATAAACCAATGGATATGGATTCAATTCTCAGGGCAATTGCTGAAGCAAAAACCAGAAATCATCTTTTACATTGTTAGTCCCTTGAAAGAAGCCGCTGTTATGTCTTCTCCAAACGGGCCGCCGACATTGGGTTCATAGTCTTCAGGATTATTGCAATCCTCTAGATCTATGCGGCCAAGGGCACCTATACCTCTTAAAAAAACTATTTTTTATTATTCAAACTAAAATTTAAGTTGATAAAATATTTTCTGCCTATTATGTTAAGAATACATTCCCGACAAAAAGATTACAGTTATCAAAAAAGGCTCCTGGAGACTTGTAAATAGTGCTATTCTACTCCCCATGCATTCTCTTAAAAATCTCTGGGACGTTCTGCTTCTCTTTTTTCTTCCTATTGGTGGCGGAATTCCTGCTGGTGTAATGCTTGCACAAAAGCGCGGCTTTGAATGGCCCGTGATGATGCTCCTTTATTTATTTTCGGATGTTATTTTAGCCTGCGCCTTTGAACCCTTTATGCTTCTTTTCATGAAGTACGGAAAACGCATTCAATTCTTCGCTCGTGTAAGCGAAGTCATGAAACTCATGATTGCAAAATCACTCGAGCACTACGGAAATAGTACAGGTATATTTCCTCTCATAATGATTGCTTTCGGAGCTGATCCAATGACTGGTCGAGCGGTTGCACTAGCGGCGGGCCACGGTTTTTTTGTAGGTTGGATGATCGCCATTGCGGGCGACATGATTTATTTTACTGTTGTGATGGCCTCTACTCTCTGGCTTAAAAGTATCGTTGGTGATGGAACTTGGACCATGATTATTATCTTTACTTTTATGATGATGATTCCAATTGTCTTTCGACGGATTCAACAAAAATTTCAAAAGAATAAGTAACCCTAGAATATATGTTTTAAAACTATTCTAGAAACATAACTATTTCGTAATGAATTTGGCACATCTCTTGCTATTTATATGCTGACAAACGGCGGAGACAATATTTACAGAGGTGCTTTTGCCACAGCACTTGTTAGTGAAGCCGCAAACTTAATACAAGAAAGGAGAAAGTATGAAAGGTTTTATAGGAAATATTGAAAATTTAACTGAAAAGAATTCTGATTTTCGTCATGTACTTTATACGGGAAAAAATCTTCAGCTAGTTCTCATGGCACTAAAACCAGGAGAAGAAATCGGAGAAGAAGTTCATAAAGATCGCGATCAATTTTTTCGTGTAGAAAAAGGTTCTGGCAAAATAGTGATTGATGGAGTCGCAACAAATATTAAAAGTGAAGATGCTGTCGTTGTTCCTGCAGGTGCCAAACACAATATAATTAATACTGGCAAAGAACCTCTGCTTCTCTATACTATCTATGGACCACCGGAACACGTGGATCGCCTGGTGTGCGCAACAAAGGCAGAAGCGGAGTCCCTGGAAGAACATTTTGATGGGAAGACGACGGAGCGAAGTCCGTCATTTGTTCACTAAGCATCCTAAAGGAACACTATGCTCGAATATCATCTCACTCCACGCTTCAACGATACTGATGCCCTCGGGCACATCAATAACGCGAGCTATTCAACTTGGTTTGAAGAAGCTCGCCGTTCTATTTTTGAAATCTTTAATCCCGGTCTTGATCCAAAAAATTGGAATCTCATTATCGCCAGAGCTGAGATAGATTACCTGGCACAGGGACAGTATCAAAAAGAGGTTTTGATAAAAACAAGTTTAGAAAAAATTGGCAATTCATCTTTTGTTTTATTGCAAGAAGCGATTCAGGTAAATCAAGTTATTTGTAAGGCCAAATCTTTTTTGGTTCACTTTGATTATGCTCTTCAAAAATCCGTGCCTATTCCTAGTGAGATTAAAGTGGAGCTTGAGAAAATAAAATAGCGCATTTAATTAACATTTACTGCGTGTAAAGATGCTGGAGTAGAGTGCGACTTTGTTGCAATAGGAAAAACTGTAGAAGAAGTTTTAAGCAAAGTTGCCGA
>JACMPM010000133.1 GCA_014377485.1 Bacteriovorax sp.
CGATTTGAAAATATGTTTCATAAGGAAAAGATATAACCAACATTGCTTTATACTGACAACGAGTTCCGTTTTTTTCCATTTCTCCACTCAAGCCAAGAACTGCAGAAACATCACCTCTGGATATGCTGTCACTTTTAATGATTGGTTTTTGTGTTTCAAGCGAGGTAAACGCCATCGTTTTAAAAACGTTTTTAGTGGCTTCTATGAAGGGTCTCGAAAATTCTATAAAATGTGATTCTGCGCTCATACTATCTCCCAATTAAAGTCCAAGACTTTTCATTAATTCATCCATAGAGTCCAAACTTCTATTTTCATCAGCGGCAATTACACAAGAAGATCTTTCGATATCCTTAAATTTTTCAGAAAGCCAATTTAATCTAGTAACAAAGGCTTTGGTATTAAGTTTGCTCATAGATTTTTCGTTTCCGGCCCGTAGTGCTTCATTCATTTTTCGTAGCATATCAACAGAATCGAAAAGAATGGCCACCACAACTTCAATAAGCGGTATTTCTTTAATTTGAGATGACTTATAGCCTATGACTTTTCCCAATTCGCAAAAGGTTGCAATTTCATTTGCACCAATAGATTTTGCAGCACCCATTATTCGGTCAATGATTTGACCAAACTTTTCCAATTCTTTTGTATTGCTAGGATTTTCTTCTAGAAGATTTAGAGAATTTTCTAACAAATCAAAAAGCGAGCTTGCTTCTTCACAAAAATCATCGACTATTTCCTTCATTAAAGGATCGTTAAGAATATCCATTTTTTTATTTCTTTTTATTTGAAAATTTTATCAATTTTTTCTTTCAATACTTGAGCAGAGAATGGCTTAACAATGAAATTGCTTACACCGGCCTTAACCGCAATAACCACATTACCTTGTTCAGCTTCGGCCGTGATCATTAAAAAGGGGAGTTTTTCAAGTCCAGGAGTGGCCCGAACATTCTTGAGAAGATCTAATCCTGAGAGTTGAGGCATGTTCCAGTCAGAAACGATAAATTCGTATGGCCTTCCTTCTTTAATAGCACTTTCAATCATCGGCCACGCTGTTGCTCCATCGTCTGCTTCACTGATATTAGTAAAGCCAATTTGTGAAAGCATGTTTTTAATAATTTTTCTCATAGTCGACATATCGTCTACAACAAGTATTTTGATATCAGCTTTTAAGGCCATTAAGGACTCCCGTCAGATAAAATTAAGCAGCTTTTTTTTCTTCAATCTTATCGGTATTTATTAACGTAACTAAACTATTATATACTTTCTCACCAAAATCAAATTCTAATCCCGGGCTAAAAGTTTTATTTTTCATATTAATGATTATAGACTTAACTGGCAGTTTGCTACCATTAATTTTACCAGAAGAAAATTCAAATAAATGAGCAATACTTCCAACTATTAAAGATAGTATTTCAATCGACTCACCATATTTCATTGATGGATATCCACCGCCATTTATTCTTTCATGGTGATCAAGAATAATTTTTTTACAACGGTCAGTAAGATCGAGTTGGCTTTTCTTTATAAGATGGTTGCCTAATATTGTATGTTTTTCAAACAGTTTTTTATCTTTTTCTGTCAATGAAAGTACTGGGATTCTTAACAGGCTCAAAGGCAATTGAGTATAACCAATATGTGAGAGGTAGGCCCCACAAATAATATCCGATAAAGCTACTGGATCCAGAATATTGGCAGTTTTTGCAAAAAGATAAGAAGTAGCAACTATTCTATTTAAATAATTATCTTTGTTTAAATGAGTTTTAGTTAAGTGGAGTGCTAGTGAAATAGTATGAGATTGAGTTACACTAAAAGTGAGAATCTCAATTCTGGCAAACTCAATTATTTTTTCAAAATTATCAGTGTCGCATGCTATTTCAAATTCTGACTGAAACGAAAAGACTCCATTTTTTTCATCATACATTTCTTTAAACTTTAAATTCATTATGCGCTCTTTTTCAAGCTCGTGAAGTTCACGTGACTTCAAAGAGGGGATTTCTGATTCATGGAAATCTTGAGAAGTTAAAAAAGTTCTACGCTGTTTTTTTAGGACAGCAATTTTTCCGCCTCTTTCTACTAAAAATGTCAAAAAGCTGTCTAACTCTTTAGTGAGGGGGCGATTACCGTTCAAAAACATACTGTATTTTTTGTGAATTGGATTGAAGACATAGATTTGGAAAGGAAAAATATTTTTATCCTTTAGATGTACTCGTTCTATCATAAAAAAATCGTATTCAGTTTTCATCTATATCTCAGTCTCGTTCTATCCCGCTTTATTGCGATTAAAAAGTCCTGTGAACATGCTTAA
>JACMPM010000134.1 GCA_014377485.1 Bacteriovorax sp.
GGGAGTTGCGGAAATTATGGATGCTGCTTATTATTTGGTCAATAATCCAGCAATTAAACACGGTAAAATCAAGATACTTTTTACGCCCGATGAAGAAATCGGTAGAGGAACAGCAGCGGTTGATTTAAAGAAATTAGGAGCAGATTTTGCCTATACCATTGATGGTGAAACGCTGGGTTCTTTGGAAGATGAAACATTTTCTGCAGATTCAGTAAAAATTACTATTACGGGCGTAAGTCAGCACCCAGGATTTGCGAAAGGACGAATGGAAAGTGCCTTGAAAATTGCTTCGGAGATTGTGGCAAAATTACCTAAAAATACTCTTTCGCCCGAAACCACCGAAGGAATGGAAGGATTTATTCATCCTACCAATATTAGTGGCATGGTTGAAATAGCTACAGTTGAGTTTATTATCAGAGATTTCACCGTTGAAAAACTTCACGCCCACGAATTAGTTTTAAGTGAAATCATGAACAATGTTCTGCGAAATTATCACAATTCAAAAGCCACTTTCGAAGTCCACGAGCAATATCGAAATATGAAGGAGATTTTAGACAAATTCCCTCATGTAAGCGAGTACGCAATGGAGGCAATTCGAAGGAGTGGCATTGAGCCAAACCGCAGAAGTATTCGAGGAGGAACGGACGGTTCGAGGTTATCATTTATGGGTTTGCCTTGCCCAAATATCTTTGCGGGTGAACACGCTTTTCATGGAAAACACGAGTGGGTTTCTGTGCAAGACATGGAAAAAGCCGTGGAAACGATTGTAAATTTATGTATGGTTTGGGAGGAGAAGAGTTTGTAAAACGATTTTCCAAAATCGTAAAAGCTGGCTCAAAATTGATTTTGAGCCAGCTTTTAATTTATCCCAAATTCACAATAAAATATTTTACTCGATTATGAAATTCCCTAAAACTCTCTGAACGGCTTTCCAAATAGTCAAAATCTAATAACTTTGAGTACTCTTCAACTATCGGAAGAGAAATCTTATTTGATACTTTGGCACCTCCATAAAGAGCAATTTTTGCTTCTTTATTTGGTTTTGATTCCATCGATTCATTCTTTGTTGAAGATGGCTTCTCTACTTTAATTTTCATGTACCAAAGCCAATGTTCAATGCATTGAACGGGTATCATCAAAAAGGTTTTATCTTTAAAATCATCTCTCAATTGGTTTTGCATAAAGGTGACTTTATTTTTATATTCCTTACTCTGAGAAGTGTCTAAATCTCTGCCAACAAAGAAAATGTCGTGTTGATAATCAATAAAACCTTCCTGAACAACTTCTGCAAAACGAGCGTCGACTTCACCTCTTTTTGTAGCCTTGAATCTGTAAGTGAATATTTGGTCAAATTCAAAATTTAATTCTTCTAATTTGTCTAAATATTTAATCAATTGTACAAGATAGTTTGCTAAGAAAATACGTTGAGCTTCATCTTCGCCAAAATAGCCATATTTCAGTATTTTCATCTTGGTACACCTCCCATAAAACCAGTTACCCAATGAGAACTTAAGGATTTTGTAAACTTTATTTTAGGTACATTGTTTTCCTCCATTAGTTTATCAGAAGGTTCAATAATGTCTCTGAGAAGGTTTTTTACTTGTGTTGCTCCTTCTTCATCTTTATCAAAAATAAAAACTGCCTCTGGAATATCCTCAAATTCATCTAAAACTCGTTCGCTGTGGGTAGTCATAATTACTTGAATGTCTTTATCCTCAGTTAACTGAAAAATGAAATCTATCACCTCTTTTAATCGTCTTGGATGAATCCCTTTTTCAGGTTCTTCTAATAGTAATAATTTGGGCGGATTGGGTTGGTGAACGATACAGAGTAGAGCGAGAAAGTATAAAACGCCTTCGGATAATGTATCTGACCAATATTTATCTGTCTCATTTCCTAAACCCCATTTTTTATAAGAACGTTTATCGTTGTCAGGAGAAGTAACTGTTTTTAAATTAATATCTATAAATTCAGGAATACATTTTGATAAATCTTGTTCAAGATTTCTATATAA
>JACMPM010000135.1 GCA_014377485.1 Bacteriovorax sp.
AAAGATATTATTTTAAAAATTTCGAAATATCGGCGATCAATCGATCTAAACGCTGAGAGTAACTTGCTAGAGTTTTATTATCGGCAATAATTTCTTTTCTTTCGAGTGCTTCACGATCTTCGTGAATTCCTTCAAAGCGAGCAATAAAACCGCTGTAAGCAAATTCAGCGTTTTCTTTGTCTGATTCGCTAGAAAAGCGATCATTGGCAAAAGATCCAACCACATTTATTAACTTAATGGCCAGGGCCTGTTTTTCATCAACAGATTTATTAGTTTCGACTTCTGCCGCAGCAATTTTTCCTTCGGTTATTTGGCGATCAATTTGATTCGGGAACTGCTCATACTGAGCACTTGCATGAGCTGTCATGCTAAGAGCTATAAGAATAAAGAGTGGCGATTTTCGAGAGAGTTTCATTAAGATGCTCCTTGTCTATAGACCAATCAAGTGTCAAAAACTAAGACAGTTTAAGTCCTTTAATCTATGTGATTATTTCTGTTCTAGTAGTCAATGTGCACTTTGGATGCCAAGATAATTTTAAATTCTTGGAGAGTTATAAATGTATCTATTATTAAAAACCATAATTACAGCCTTGATCGTTGTCGGTATTTCTACTTTAGGGAAAAAGTTTTCTTTAATAGGTGGCGTACTTGCATCACTGCCTCTAACTTCAATTCTGGCTTTTATATGGCTTTATCAAGATACAGAAGATTTGAGTAAGATAATCGAGCTTTCCTACATAATATTTTGGATGGTCATTCCTTCTCTTTTTTTCTTTCTTTGTTTGCCTTGGTTCTTAAAACATGGTTTTCGTTTTTATCCTGCTTTAGCGACTTCAGCAGTCTTAATGGTGGGAGTTTATTCACTCTATATAATAATGATGAAAAAGTTTGGAGTGAAGCTTTGACCATTGTATTTTATGACGGGGATTGTGGTCTTTGTCAGCGTTCTATTGAATTTCTCTATAAAGCAGATAAAAAGAAAAAGCTTTTATTCGCACCACTCAATGGCACGACTTATAAACAAATTTATGGTGCTGAACCCACTCCATTAACAACCGTAAAATTATACTATGATAAAAAAACGTTTGAAAAAAGTTTAGCATTACTTAAAATATGTCTTATTTTGGGTGGTTTTTATAAAATTCTTTATTTTTTTATAATTGTCCCGGCTTTTATTCGCGATTTTATTTATGATCAAATTGCTTTAAAAAGAAAGGCTTTCTCCTGCATGCTGCTTACTCGAGATGAGAGATTTTTAAATTAAAGTTTTTCAATAAATGCTCCTTCAGGAATGTGTTGTGGTTTATCTGATTTAAATTCATAATAATTATCATTTAAAACAGATGAAATCACTCCAGCACCAATTACAGTTTTCTTTTTCCTAAGTGGCAAAACTCTGCTTTGATGATCCTTTAAGTCAGATTCAAAATCTTCATATTTTAAAATAGTCACGTGGTCTCCAACTTTTAAGTTGCGGCCTTTGTATTGAGCGTGAAATGTCTGCTCATCTACATTACTTACCACTTCACCTACAGGTAGGTTATCAGATGTAGTTACATGAGAAGAGCAACCCGCAACCAATGTAAAAAAACAAGATAGAATGAGAAATTTTTGTTTCATTTTCAACTCCTAGGTAAGCCTTTTAAACACCCTGTGTGGGGTAATTCACTATACCCTTCATAGGTATTTATGGGCAAGGAAGACAGCATGAATCAATAGCTAGCCCGAGTAAAATATTGAACTTATAAATTTCAATGACCACATAGATCATAAAAAGATAAAATTAAATCGACGATGCTTTGACTCCAAGGTAGGCATATTACGCCAATGTATTGTCAGGTTTCTAAGTGATTTTAAGTTCACTAAGACTTAAAAAATCGCTATAATCAAAATATGGAAAAAACAGCACACCTATTATTTTTAAAAGCTAATAAAGAAAGAAAATTTGCTTCTTATCTTTCACTTATTTTTGGAATTATTTTATTATGTTTTAAGTTCTACGCTTATCACATTACAAATTCTCAATCGATTTTTTCCGATGCCCTTGAAAGTATTGTTAACGTTGTTGCAGCAGTTATTACCGTTATTGTAATTATTGTCGCTGCAAGGCCCGCTGATGAAGATCATCCTTACGGGCATGGCAAAATAGAGAGCATGGCATCTACCTTTGAAGGGGGGGCCATTTTACTTGCCGGTATTTTAATTATCATTCAGTCTGTTCAAGTTTTTTTTCATGGCGCAAAAGTTTCTGAGATTGAATCTGGTTTAGTCATTGTCGTTGGCGCCGGAATCGTTAATGGATTGCTCGGTTGGTTTTTATTTTTTCGCGGAAAGAAACTTCACTCTGAAGCTCTGAAATCCGGAGGTCTCCATTTATTAACTGACACACTCACCAGCGTTGGAGTTTTAATAGGACTCTTGATGGTAAAATACACGGGATTAAATTGGATTGATCCCGTCGTTGCTGCTGTCTTTGGTGCCATGCTGATATTTACCGGTGGAAAGATTTTAATTCGCTCTGGAAATATTTTAATAGATGGCCAGGACATCGATACTTTAAAGTTAATTGCAACACTTTTCCAAAAACACTATCGTCCGGGTGTTATTCAAATTCATTTTACTCGGGTCATTAGAAGCGGGAATTATCACCATATTGATTGCCATATGGTCATACCGGAATTCTGGACTGTTCTTGAAGCTCACGACTTTAGTGAAAAATTTGAAAAAAGTGTTATCAAAGATTATTTAGTTGATGGCGAACTTCATATTCATCACGATCCTTGTCACAAGGCTTATTGTGAATCTTGTGAGTTAGCAAATTGCCCTATCAGACGAGCTGAATTTGTAGCGAGAAAGTTTTTAACTTTTGAAGAGATAACAGCGCCAATGACGGCACGTTAAAATTCGCAAAATTATTTTTTTAGAGCTCTAATATTAATAGCAAGTTCGTATTGCTTTAAAATATCAGCATCAATTTCTGTAGGCTCAATTGATTTAATACTTTTCATTGAGTTTTTCATTTCATCACACATATGAGCGCCACCATCACCGTCGATAGGACGATTGCGTCCGCCTTCTTTCATCCAGGTAATCTCTTTGTTGCAAAATTTACAGCGGGCCATGTTGATCCTTTTTCCTATACAAAATTCGCTCGATTAGGGCAAAATAGGAACGTCATTATAACAAGGGATACTCATGCTAGATATTAAATTCATTCGAGAAAATTCTGACATTGTTAAGAAAGCCTGCCAGCTTAAAAATATATCACTAGATATTGACCTACTTTTGTCACTTGATCGGGAGTTGGTGTCCTTCAAAACGGAAGAACAAAATCTTTTGACGCAAAAAAACGCAATAACAGCGAAGATTCCTAAGGCTGCTGCTGAAGAAAGACCAAAATTGATTGCTGAGTCAAAATCTTTCGATGAATCAGCTAAAAACCTAAAAGCGAAAGCAGAAGAGGTAGATGAAAAACTTAAAGGACTTCTTTATCTAGTTCCTCAAATTCCATCTGATAAAGCTCCAATCGGAAAAGACGATAGCGACAACGTTGAAGTGAAAAAATTCGGAACACTTCCCAAATTTGATTTCACTCCACTGGACCACGTCCAAATTTTAGAGAAACATAACTGGGCCGACTTCGAGAGAATCGCAAAAGTTTCTGGTTCACGTTCATACTCATTAAAAAATGAAATGGTCCTGGTTGAAATGGCGATGCATAGAATGGCGATGGAAAAACTGATGGCAAAAGGTTTTAACCTAGTGTCTGTTCCTTCGTTTGCTAGAGAAGAAGCACTTTTTGGTACCGGACATTTTCCAACAGGAAGAGACCAAGCTTATTTTGTTCCAGAACATAATCTTTACCTAACAGGTACTGCTGAAGTTCAAATCAATTCACTTCATGCCGGTGAAATATTAAAAGAATCTGAACTTCCAATTTTATACGCCGGATACTCACCTTGTTTTAGAAGTGAAGCCGGCTCATACGGCCGCGATGTACGAGGTCTAGTTCGCGTTCACCAATTTATGAAAGTCGAACAATTCGTCATTTGTAAAAATGATCCCGCCGAATCAGAAAAATGGCATCAAATACTTCTAGAAACTTCGGAAGAAATCGTTCAGGACTTAGAACTTCCTTATCGCATTGTAGAGTGCTGTACGGGGGATATGGGGACTGGAAAGGTTCGCATGTATGATGTTGAAGCCTGGGTTCCTTCAGAGCAGAAATACAGAGAGACACATAGCTGTTCGTCTTTGTATGACTGGCAAGCAAGACGTACTCAGACTCGTTATAGAGATGCTGATAACAAGGTTCAGTTTGTTCATACGCTTAACAATACGGCGATTGCGACTCCGAGAATTTTAGTTCCATTTTTAGAGAATCATCAGCAGAAAGATGGGACGATTAGGATTCCTGAGAAGTTGAGACC